>NZ_JAPZVM010000003.1:0-417841 GCF_027529745.1 Phocaeicola acetigenes | reverse complement strand
TATACATTAGGTTTATCTGTTAATTTTTAATTGAATACTCTTATGAATAAAAAAATATTGTTTTTAGGGGCTGCTTTATGTTTCTCCCTTACAGCTTGTAATGATTTCTTGGATATTAAACCCAAAGGAATTGTCATTCCTGAAACATGTGATGACTATGAAGCATTGCTCAATGATGCTCAATTGATGAAAGCTTCAGAATCTTATCCTATTTATATGACCGATGACATTCTTCTTTTCGAAGATGATGATATGACAGGAGGATTCAACGGTATGGAGCTTCCTCAGCAGCGCTTGTATACCTTCGACTCCAAGGTATTTGGAGATGGAGAAGATGATGGTTTGTGGACTTATTCTTATCAGCGCATTTATACCTATAATGTAATTATCTCGGATATAATGCAGTCTACCGGTTCTACGGAGAAACATAAAAAGGAAGTGTTGGCTGAAGCATTGGTTGGACGTGCTTTTGAATATCTGACACTGGTCAATGCCTATGCAAAACATTATGATCCCCAAACAGCTTCTACAGATTTGGGAGTACCTCTGAGATTGGATAAAGACATTAATAAAACCAATTTGACTCGTGCTACCGTTCAGGAGGTGTACGACCAGATAAAAAGCGATTTGGATCAGGCTGCCCCTAATTTGCCCGATCGTCCATTACTCAATGCCTATCGTGCTTCCAAACCTGTAGGTTATGGTATGCTTGCCCGTATGTATCTGTATATGGGCGATTATCAGAAAGCATTGGACAATGCCCGTCTTTCGTTAGAGAACAACTCTTCGTTATTGGATTTACGTCAGTATAATGTCGTTAATCCGGAACAATACTTCGGCCGTACCGATTTGCCTCAGGAATTGGCAGACAGCCCGGAAAACATCTATATTCGTAAGATGCCTTATGTATATGGTGTCAACGCTTCCGTATATGGTTCCGAGGATTTATTGTCTCTCTACGACCAGGAGAGCGACAAGCGTTTCTTGCTCTATTTTACAAGAAGACTGGGCGATGTAACCTGTGAAGCAGATCTATATGCCCCTTATGTAAGTTTCAATGTAGCGATGGGTACTCCCGAAATCTATCTGATTGCAGCAGAGTGTGAGGCTCGTATCGGATCGAAAGACCAGGCAATGAACTATATCAATACCTTGCGCGACAACCGTATTCTGAACAATAAAGCATTAAGTGCAAAAAACAATGCCGAAGCATTGCGTATTGTGTTGGAAGAAAGAAGACGAGAGTTGACAATGGTAGGATGTACACGTCTGATTGACTTGAAACGCTTGAACCGCGAGCCGGAATTTGCAAAAACAATCACTCATACAATCAATGGAACAGCATACAAACTTGAGCCTAATTCACCCAAGTATGTATTACCTATACCGCCTACCGTATTGCGTTACAATCCGAATATGCCGGATAATCCTAGAGACTGACATAAAAATAAGATTTTGATATGAAAATAAAATATTGGAGTATGGGAGTTGTATCAGCATTGCTGATCAGTGGATGCCAGATGCAATCTCCTGTACTGGAGGGAACATTAGATGCCATACAGGCTGATTCGTTATACCTTTATCAGGTTACAAACGATTGGTATGGAACATTGGAAAAAGAAGCTGCCATACCGGTAAAAGACGGAACCTTTACATATTCTCTGGACAGTTTGAAGTCTGGTTTGTATGCACTGGCTTTAGAGAATCAGGAAATGTCCCGGGTCACTCATTTTGCAAAGTTCTTTATTGAACCTGTACCCATGAAGGTTACCGTACGTCAAGGCGATTACGAGGAACTGGATTTACAGGTCGAAGGTTCTTCTTTGAACGAACGGTATACATCTTTTGTACACGGATTGAACGTTGCAGGCAATAAGGTAATGCTGGATTCGTTAGACCGTGCTTTCTATGCTGCACGCGATAAAGGTGATACAGCACTGATGGCAAAGATTAAAACAGAGTCTATGCCTTATTACGACAAGAGCAGAGAACAGTCCCGCTTGTTTATTGACCAGGCTATATTAAAGGAACAGCATACAGCCTTTGGACTTTATCTGTATTATACTTACCGTTTTCAGAATCAAACATTCAATACGGTAGGAGCAATCGATACAGTATTTCAGCATTTGCAGGAATATCCGGATGAGGCCCGTCAGATGGTGTTCTATTCTCGTATTACCGATACTTTGGAACGTTTCAGAAAGTGCGCCATAGGAAGCAAAGCCCCCTTTATTGAAGGAGTCGATGCCAATGGCAAGCAAGTTTCTTTAGATAACTTCAAAGGCCGTTATGTATTGGTCGATTTCTGGAGTTCCGGATGTCATTGGTGCCGCCTGGAAACCCCTCATCTTCAGAAAGTCTACGATGCCTTTAAAGATAAGAACTTTACCATACTGGGAGTTTCTTCCGATTACAGTAAAGAAGACTGGTTAAGGGCTATAGACGAAGATAAAAGTTTCTGGAATCAGATTATTGTACCGAGAAAAGAAATCCGTCCTTTGATGGATCGTTATTGCATTGTAGGAATCCCTCATATCATATTGGTAGATCCCTCCGGAATAATTATTGCAAAAGATTTGCGTGGCGAAGATATATATCAAACAGTAGAATCATACATTCAAAATAATTGATAAAATGAAAAAGATAGCTTATTTTCTAGCTATGGGAACCATAGCCTTTGCAGCCTGTACAGAGCAGGCAAAAGAACAGCCCACTACAGTCCATTTAAAAGGTCAGCTCATTGATATGGGCAGTACAGAAGTAACCATGAAATACGATGGTGCGGCAAGTATGTTGGGCGACAGTCGCGATATACATTTGATAACCGATGCAGAAGGCCGTTTCGATACAATTGTTACCATTACCGAACCTACTTACTATTCCATCAGCCGCAATACATTATATCTCACCCCAGGCGATGATATGACTGTAAAAATAACTCCCAACAATAAAGAAGCAGAATTTCAGGGAAAAGGAGCAATAGCCAATAATTATATGAAGTATCGTCTGTTCCCTAAAGGAGGCTCCTTTTTGGAGGCAGGAGAAAATCTGAGAAAAGACTTTGCTTCTACCAAAGCATTGGTAGACAGTCTGGCTCAGGTACGTCAGCAGCAGTTGGATGCACTCGACAGCGTTTCTTCCGAATTCAAGGAACTGGAAACAATGCGTATCAAAGCCGATGTATTAAATAGCTATATCAGTTATGCCGGTTATTCGGGTATGATGTATAAAGCCAAGACTAGAGAGGAAGCCAAGGCTATGTATGATGAATTTAGAAGCCAGCTTACCCCTTATGTGCAACCCATCTTTTCACAGCTTAATCAAGACAAATATCTTGATGTAGCAGTAGTACGCAATGTGTTGGGATATATAGCAGAAGACTCCGGTACAGAGTGGGGAAAAGGTATAACATTGTCTGCCAAGACCAAAGAACTCTACGATGCAGAAAAATATGTTGATATATTAAGAAAAGAAATCAATACGCAGGTAGCAGACAGTGTCCGCCAATACATTGCTACAATGAAGCATGCAGAATTTGCTACAGAAGTAGAAGCGAAGCTGAAACAGGCTTCCCGATTACTTCCCGGACAGCCAGCCTTCGATATCGAGATGAAAGATGTAAACGGTAAGGTATGCCATTTAAGCGACTTGAAAGGAAAGGTTTTATATGTAGATTTATGGGCAACATGGTGCGGTCCGTGTTGTGCCGAATCTCCTCATTTCGAGTCACTGAGTAAAGAATACCAGGGAAAAGACATCGTTTTTGTACCGATTTCTACCGATACAAATAAAAAAGCCTGGTTAGATTATATCAAGATGCACAAGAAAGAGCTGACACAGTATAACACAGTCGATCCCAACATCCGCAGTCAGTGGGGTGTACTCTATATACCCCGTTTTCTGGTCATCGGCAAAGACTTCAAGATTATCAATGCTTATGCACCGGTACCTTCCGATAAGGCCAATATCAAGGCACTGCTGGATGCTGCTCTTGCCCAGAATTAATCCTTGAAATCATACACAGTCAAAAATGCCATTCCCAACAAGGTATCTTCCTTTGTCCGGAATGGCATTTTTATTTTATTCTCTGTAATATACGCTGCTATTTTGAATTTATTGTACCTTTACGCTCTCACTTCAAGATATAAAAGTATGAAAGCAAGTAAATATCTCTGTTTTTTTCTCTTTTGTTTGTTCAGCCAGATTCTTCTGGCCCAGAATAAACTTCTCGATTCCCCTTCCCGCAAGCTCCAGCTGGCAGAGTTTGCCATAGCCAATTTGTACGTCGATAAGGTAGACGAAGACAAGATGGTGGAAACAGCCATTGTCAGTATGCTGGAACAACTCGATCCACACTCCACTTACTCCAATCCTGAGGAAGTGCGTAAGCTGAACGAACCGTTGCAAGGCAATTTCGACGGCATCGGTATCCAGTTTAATATGGCTACCGATACCCTGTTCGTCATTCAGCCGGTATCCGGAGGTCCATCCGAGAAAGCAGGTATTCTGGCAGGCGACCGTATCATTCAGGTAAACGATACCCTGATAGCAGGTGTCAAGATGAGTACCGAAGAAGTGATGCGCCGCTTGCGTGGAAAGAAAGGAACAGAAGTCAATCTGAAAATTATGCGTAGGGGAGTAGACGAACTGCTTTCGTTTACCGTCAAGCGCGACAAGATACCTGTATACAGTCTGGATGCCTCGTATATGGTTACCGATAAAACAGGCTACATCCGTATCAACCGCTTTGCAGCTACTACGGGAAAAGAATTCTCCGAAGCCCTTTCTTCTTTGCAAAAACAGGGAATGAAAGATCTGATTCTCGATTTGCAAGGCAATGGAGGCGGTTATCTCAATGCCGCTATCGACCTTGCCAACCAGTTTTTGGACAAGAAAGAGCTGATAGTTTACACCGAAGGACGGAGAAACCCCCGTTCCGAGTTCCGTGCCGAAGGAAACGGACGCTTCCGCAAAGGCCGTCTCATTGTATTGGTTGATGAGTTTTCGGCTTCTGCCAGCGAGATTGTGTCGGGTGCGGTGCAAGACTGGGACCGTGGAATGATTGTAGGCCGTCGTACCTTTGGAAAGGGACTGGTGCAACGTCCGGTCGATTTGCCAGACGGCTCTATGATACGCCTTACAGTAGCCCGTTATTACACACCTTCGGGACGCTGCATACAGAAACCCTACGAAAGCATCGAACAATACAACCGCGACTTGATAGACCGTTACAACCGCGGAGAAATGTTGAGTGCAGACAGCATTCATTTTCCCGACTCGCTCAAATATACCACTCATAAGTTGGGACGGACTGTATATGGGGGAGGTGGTATTATGCCCGACTATTTTGTTCCGATAGATACCACGATGTATACCGATTATTATCTGGCTTTGCGCGATAAGGGAGCCATCATGCAACTCAATCTGAAACTGATGGACCGTCATCGTACCGAATGGCTGAAACAGTATAAAACCTTTAAACGCTTTAACAAGGAGTTTCAGATAACTCCTGTCATGCTGGAAGAACTGAAGGAAATAGGTAAGTCTGTAGGAGCCGTTTATAAGGAAGAAGAGTATCAAACCGCTCTTCCTCTTCTCAAAACACAGATGAAGGCATTGATAGCCCGCGATCTTTGGAATATGAGTGAGTACTTCCAGGTGATTAATACACAGAACAGCAGCATGCAAAAAGCCTTGGAATTGCTCCAGAAGCCGGGAATGGATTTCCCTGTACGTCAATAGATGTTTGGGGTTGAAGAGCATCAAGTGCGCTGGACGTACCTCCCGGTAATTTAAAATACTACTCCTTTCGTATTCTGTACGAAGGGAGTAGTATTTGTTTTATCAATCATCTTTCCATATAGTTTCAAATTCTTTATTCCATTTTTATTTTCAACTTGATATCTAAGAGATTTTGGTCGTCTTCTTCATAAAAGTCTAATACAATTTCTTCTCTACCATCTTGTCTTGTGAGGATGATTATTCCATTTGGATCATCATCAAATTTGAAATCCCAATTAAAAGCAGATAGATTTGGAATCATGTATAATCCACAATTTGTACTTTGGTCCAACCAAATGAAATATGGTACATTTTCATCTTGGGTTATAGAGTGGACAATTTCCTTTAATTTCCTTTTGTCCTCAAAAGGAATTGTTTCTTTGTATACACATAACCAAGATTTATTTCGTGATAAAAAATCATCCGTATCTACGATGCTTAATAGCTGATTGGTTGTAACCTCAGTTTTTAGAATTCGTCTTAGAGTATTTAAATATTCTGGTAGGTAATTGACTTTGCCAAATAATCTTCTCTTTTTCTGCTCGTATGTTTCGTCGTGCATCTTTTCCATTTATTGTCTTTTGTTACTTTTTGCGTTTATGCTTTGGATTGAATTAGCAAAATGGCAATAATTGATATCTAATATCCATAAAATCCTTTAAGGTCATCTTCGTTTGGAGGAAACATAAAGCATTTTTTCGCATTTTCAGACATTTCGGATGAAAATTCTATGAGTCTTTCTGTAGCTCCCTCTTCTCCATATAATAACATGCAGTAATGGCAGTATGATCCGATAGCCAGCATGTAATTTCCTCTTAGTAGAACTTTTAAATCATCCGAATGTAAAAATGCTATAATGTCCTTTTTGTTTTTCTCTATATAGTCTTTAATAATAGCAATTATCTTTTTTAAATGAAGTACCTCACCTTCCTTATCATTTTGGGCGTGGCATCGCATGGCTTCGCAACGATGTCTTATAATTTTCAAATAAGGATATCCTTGGGCGAATTCAATATTTTTCAAAGAATACACATATTTAACGGCTTTATCGTATTCTTCCATTTCTGCTAAAATTCCTAACTTTCTCAGTTCAAAGAAAGAATACTTTGAATACCCCTTTTCGATAGCTTCTTCTACCAAATAGAGAGCCGAGTCCAAATACTCTTTATGTTTGGGGGAAGTTGTTTGGTACATAAAGATATATTGTGAAGATTCTTCTTTGTAATATTTAAATAGAGAATCTACCAATACAGAGTCGGCAGATGACAAGTCTGCCTTTTTTGCTCCATGATTCTGACAGCTTGCAAAGACGACGGTTAGCAATAATATTTGTAATAGTCTTTTCATTTTAGTATAGATTAAAACAGGTTCTTTAGTGAAGATAAAGTGCGGAGATGCTTTTATAATTTCTCATTACCTTCGTAATCATAATATTTTAAGGTATTGCCAATTATCCAATTATTGATAAAATCAATAAGACTATTATTTGTGATTTCCGGCAAATCAGTTTCGCTATATTCATAGTCATGTTGCCAAAAGACAATCTGATTGGAAAATCCTTGGTTTGTTTTTATTCTTGTATCAAAACAATAGGAGTTTCCGAAGCCATCAGGACTAAAAGGTATCAGATATTCATATTGAGGGTTTATCACCTCGTAATGTTCAAATTGATACGCGTTTACCAGATCATATTTATTTTTTGCAATACCAAGTACTTCATCTCCCATCAGGCTAAATCCATTTGTAATACTTAATAAATATTTATAATCCTCAGGGAGAGGTAAATTAAACTTTGATTCGAATCGAGCTATTTCTTCCTCTAATACAGGATTATTAATCTCTAAAAGGTGAGGTGAGAATCTTAATAACTCTGCTATAATTAGATCAACTTCCTTTTTCATTTCATTTTTGTTCGTATTCATTTTTCCAATATTCTTTTTTTGCTTTATTAAATTCACTTCTATCTATTTGACTTTCTTTATTATGATTTGGATACAAACTGTTGATAAACATATTTT
Source organism: Phocaeicola acetigenes (assembly GCF_027529745.1). NCBI lineage: Bacteria > Pseudomonadati > Bacteroidota > Bacteroidia > Bacteroidales > Bacteroidaceae > Phocaeicola > Phocaeicola acetigenes. The sequence continues at coordinate 410,042 of NZ_JAPZVM010000003.1, read as the reverse complement.
AGTCATCTATTTATCTGTTATGCGTTTACTGATGGAAGGAAACCTCTTCAAATATAGAATTTTAATAGTGTCTCCTATATGATATGTCGTATCTTCTTCGTAGATATCAGTACCAGACTCATAGGTTTTCCCATCTTTTTGGAATACATAGTAGTAATGAGGTTTGACAGAGTATCTACTCAGCTTATTGCGTACTAATACACCGCCTAAAACAGCTTTTCCTTCTTTTCCATATATTGGTAATATTATATATTTTGTAATAAGATTGAAAGAAGGAAGAAAAAAGCATAGTAGAACAAAGCAAGTTAATATTATTTTCCCTTGCTTTAAATCCTTTTTCTCTTTGAGTAGACGCATGTTTCTTCTTTGAATACGTTTTTCTTCGCGTAAGGCTATTTTATCTGGGTTTCTTGTCTTTTTTCGTTTCATCTTATGCCTATTTAAAATCGCATCCAGTTATACTACTATTAATCTCAGGGTTTGATGGTAGATATACAATTATTAATGAATCTCCAACTTTTTTGTCATTATCAGTAATTGTGTGCCCATAATAATACCTTTCCCTAATTTTAAATTTATAATATTGGGTGAATCGTCTCCCAGTTTCGTAAATAGTTCCTACGATGCATTGTCCATTTCTTTTTAGTAAGTATCCTTTATAAAAATTGTTTATGCCTATCGCTCCAATAAATATTACTATAATGGCTATGATAATATTATTACGTGTGAAAATTTTCTTTTGTTTTTTCTTTTCAAGCAAGCGTGCATTTCTTCTTTGAATACGTTTTTCTTCACGTAAGGCTATTTTATCTGGGTTTCTTGTCTTTTTTCGTTTCATCCTATTTCTATGATGTTTCTGTTTTTACTTTTGAGTAAGATTTCCGTTTTTATTCTCGTAACGGTGTGCTTTTCTTTTACATTTCGTTTAGTGCTTCTTCTTCTGGAACTGATTTAATAATTGATGTGTCTCTCATGTAAAAAAAGTTGTATATAGACAGGCTGTCTTTGTATACAATCTCTCTGTTGGGTAGTTTAAGAATGACACTGTCCATATGGTTCAGATATGACTTTGCAACTTTCTTTTGCTTAAGCTTTACAGCTAAAAACAATAAATAAGATCTACCTGCTTGGGGTATATAGACAGAGTCTATATGATTATGAACATCATAATGGCAGTATATTTTGACAGGTTCATTTGTTTTGTTGTAAAATAAAAATGCTTGGGATCTCCAACAGCCTGTAAGTGTAATTATTAATATTGCGATGAATAGCAGGTTTTTCATATTATGAACGATTGGGTTAAATTGTTGTATTCCTCTGTATTCAGTAGTATTATCTGGATTCTGTTTCCATCACCTTTTTCAATTTTTCTGCAAATTCTATATAATCTTGCAATTTGTTTCTTGCTCCGTTGGTAGAATGGGAGTTTTCATCCTCTTTCATATAACTGGATAACTCAGTTTCAAATTTTTGAATGTAATAATTCAGTCTCCATAAGGCAAGATCATTTCTTCCTTCTAAATAGTAGGCAATGGGTAATCTGGTATGACACCAAGTTTCAAACTTGGAGTAAATAAAACCACTTTCCATTTCTGCTATCAAATTTTTTCTGTCCGATATATAGTCCATATAGGGAATGGCTTTTTTAACAACCGTTTGTGTCATATCGTCTATTTGTGGAATTATATCTTCCTCTTTTCGGAATGTCCAGCATAAGTCATCAGTTCTCACAAGGTTGAGCAGCATAGTGTAAAAAGTGCTATAGCTATAATGAGGATAGGGGAAATGAAAGTTGAAGAACTTTCGCTGCAAATCGAATTCATCCTTATAGCCTACTGCAATCCCTGGATATATAGCTTTTACACCAGGATGATAATAGGAGGGAGGAAATTCTATTCTTTGCCACACATTCTTGTTTATATCCCGCGTGAAACAGTTTCCACTTCGTTTTACAAATCCATACGGTGCCAAACGTTCTGCTAAAGCTTGTATAATTTGTTTTTGTAGTTCTTTCATTGTGGATAAAGTAAAATAATGTGAGCTCGAAATACAGATAAATATATTTTGTTGATAATTAATAATATAGTGATAAATGTATTAAACTTATAGCACCGGATTATAAGATTTAAACAATTACCACTATGTTTCCATAGTCTAAAGTTACAGAGATTTATTGTATGGCTGATGATTTATTCCTATGATAATAGATATCTATCCATTTTATGTTTTTATGATTGTATTGTACTACTTGAGTATCAGCAGCATAATCTCCTAATCTCCTGTCTTTTCCATGATAGAGCATAAAATAATAGATGTTACGGTTCAAATTCTCGTAACGGCATGCCTCTCTCTTTCATAGCGTCGTATAGTAGCCCTTTATGGGGAACTGATTTAATAACTGATGTGTCTTTCATGTAGAAAAAGTTATATATAGACAGGCTGTCTTTGTATACAATCTCTCTGTTAGGTAGCTTAAGAATGACACTGTCCATATGGTTTATAAATAAATTGGCAACATTTACAATCTTAAGCTTTACAGTTAAAAATTCAAAAAAACAATCGCCTGATGGGGGGATATAGGCTGAAGAGTCTATATAATTACGGGAATCATAATAGCAATACATTCTGACAGGTTCATTTGTTTTATTATAAAAGGTAAATGCCTGGGATCTCCAACAGCCTGTAAGTGTAATTAATATTGCGATGAATAGCAGTTTTTTCATATTATGAACGATTAGGTTAAATCTTTGTATCGCAAATATATATATATATTCATAATCCAGTATCTGCATCTATGTTTTTTATCTGGGATGTTTCTGATAACGGCATAGGGAGGATTGGGATGGATATATGCTATTTGTTGTCAATAAGAAAACCGGTGATACAAGTAGTCTGCAGAAGATGGATTTTCTTGTAAAACACTTGTTTTCCGCTATTTGATTTTGTATATTTGTAGGAGAACGAAAGGCGTCTCTCTATAAGGAGACACCCGTATCATTGGGCTGGGACGAGTGTCTCTTTGCAATGAGACGAGTGTCTCCTTGCAGTGGGACGCCCGATAAACCTAAATCTTATATTATGGCAATAAAATTTGAATTCTATCGGACACCGGTTACTGCCGGTACCCACAAAAAACGTTATTATCCCAAAGTTATACACTCGCGCTGTGTGGATACTGAAAAACTGTCGCAGGAAATACACAAGTGCTGCACGCTGACTGTGAGTGATGTGCGGGCTGTGCTGATTGCCTTGAGCGAACAGCTTGCTTCTCATCTGGAAAGTGGGGAACGGGTACATCTGGACGGACTGGGATACTTTTCTGTTACATTGAAAGCACCCGAGGTGTCCGATCCTAAAACGACCCGTTCTACCTGCGTCAGTGTAAAGACGGTTCGCTTTCGCCCGGATGCGGAGTTGAAGGAACTGCTGGAAGAGGCAGAAATCAGACGGTCGGACTGGAGGCCGCATTCGCAGGTATGGACCGATGAGGAGATGGAGAAACGGCTGGCCGACTATTTCCGTTCGGAACCTTTCCTGACACGCCGGAAATTTCAGGAGCTTTTTACTCTTACCAGAACAACGGCTCTCCGGTATATCCATCGGCTGATAGAGGAGGGAAAGTTGCGGAATGCCGGCACACGTGCGCAGCCGGTATATGTAGAGGGGAAAACCTCGTCAACATATTAAAGAATTATTTCCGTAATCGCTTGTATTATCTGTGGAAAACATCTAATTTTGCACTGCATATTTTATGTTTTTTTGAGTTGGCAAGTGGATTAGGCTTTCCTCGATTTAACAAAGGTATTCAAAACCTTGTTCACTCGTAACCCGAAACCTTGTCGGTTCAAAAAAAGGCTTGAAAACTCAATCAAAACAATTAAATAATTTTTTAAAATCAATCATTTATGTGGTTAAGTAATTCATCTATTGGACGGAAAGTGGTGATGAGTGTAACTGGTATCGCCCTTGTCCTGTTTCTAACATTTCACATGGCGATGAACCTTGTTGCATTGTTCTCGGGAGAGGCATACAACATGGTTTGTGAGTTCCTCGGAGCAAACTGGTACGCATTGGTAGCTACAGTGGGACTGGCTGCTTTGTTCGTAATTCACATTCTTTATGCTTTCTGGTTGACTGTACAGAACCGTGCAGCTCGCGGTCATGAACGCTATGCAGTGACTGCAAAACCGAAAAACGTAGAATGGGCTTCTCAGAACATGCTGGTACTGGGTATCATTGTAATTCTGGGTCTGGCTCTTCACTTTGTGAACTTCTGGTACAAAATGCAGTTTGCTGAAATCATCGGCAACCCGATGATGGGTGGTCTTCATGCTGCCGACGGTTATGGTTACATCATGCAGACTTTCTCTAACCCGGTATTCTTTGTTCTGTACATCGTTTGGCTGGCTGCCTTGTGGTTCCACCTGACTCACGGTTTCTGGAGTGCTATGCAGACTTTGGGATGGAATAACCAAATCTGGATCAACCGCTGGAAATGCATCTCTAACATCTATTCTACCATCATCGTACTTGGCTTCATGCTGGTAGCTGTTGTATTTTTTGTGAAAAATTTATAAGAGGTAACGAGGTTACAAGGTAACGAGATAACAAGGTTAAGAGATTACAGGGTAACGAGGTAATCAAAGCCTTGTCAACTTGTCAACTGAAGCCTTGTCCTCTCACAATTTAAAATTAAAAACATTATGACTAAGATACTTGATTCTAAGATTCCTGAAGGCCCGATAGCTGAGAAATGGACTAACTATAAAGCTCACCAGAAATTGGTGAACCCGGCTAACAAACGCCGTTTGGATATCATCGTGGTAGGTACTGGTTTGGCAGGTGCTTCTGCTGCTGCTTCACTGGGTGAAATGGGATTCCGTGTATTCAACTTCTGTATTCAGGACTCTCCTCGCCGTGCACACTCTATCGCTGCACAGGGTGGTATCAATGCTGCTAAAAATTATCAGAACGACGGTGACTCTGTATATCGTCTGTTCTACGATACTGTAAAAGGTGGTGACTATCGTGCTCGTGAAGCAAACGTTTACCGTCTGGCTGAAGTTTCAAACAACATTATCGACCAGTGCGTGGCACAGGGTGTTCCTTTTGCTCGCGAATATGGTGGTACACTGGCTAACCGTTCGTTCGGTGGTGCACAGGTATCTCGTACTTTCTATGCGAAAGGTCAGACTGGTCAGCAGTTGTTGCTGGGTGCTTACTCTGCTTTGAGCCGTCAGGTAGGTGCTGGTACTGTAAAATTGTTTACTCGTTACGAAATGCTCGATGTAGTATTGGTTGACGGTCGTGCTCGCGGTATCATCGCTAAGAACCTGGTAACTGGTAAGTTGGAACGTTTCGCTGCTCACGCAGTGGTTATCGCAACAGGTGGATACGGTAACACTTACTTCTTGTCTACTAACGCAATGGCATGTAACGTTACTGCTGCAATGTCTTGCTACCGTAAGGGAGCGATGTTTGCAAATCCGGCTTACGTGCAGATTCACCCGACTTGTATTCCGGTACACGGAGACAAGCAGTCTAAACTGACTTTGATGTCTGAATCTTTGCGTAACGACGGTCGTATCTGGGTTCCGAAGAAACTGGAAGATGCAAAAGCATTGCAGGCTGGTACTAAGAAGGGTAGCGATATTCCTGAAGAAGACCGCGACTATTACTTGGAACGCCGTTATCCGGCATTCGGTAACTTGGTTCCGCGCGACGTGGCTTCACGTGCTGCAAAAGAACGCTGTGACCATGGCTTCGGTGTAAACAACACTGGCTTGGCTGTATTCCTCGACTTCTCTGAAAGTATCGAACGTCTGGGTATCGACGTTGTTCGTCAGCGTTACGGTAACTTGTTTGATATGTACGAAGAAATCACCGACGTAAATCCGGGCGAACTGGCTCGTGAAATCAACGGTGTGAAATATTATAACCCGATGATGATTTATCCGGCTATCCACTATACAATGGGTGGTATCTGGGTAGACTACGAATTGCAGACTACTATCAAGGGTCTGTTTGCTATCGGTGAATGTAACTTCTCTGACCACGGTGCAAACCGTTTGGGTGCTTCTGCTTTGATGCAGGGATTGGCAGACGGTTACTTCGTATTGCCTTATACTATCCAGAACTATTTGGCAGACCAGATTACTGTGCCTCGCTTCTCTACAGATCTTCCTGAATTTGCTGAAGCTGAAAAGGCTGTACAGGCTAAGATCGATCACCTGATGAATATCAAGGGTAAGAAGTCTGTAGACTCTATCCACAAGGAATTGGGTCGCGTAATGTGGGAATATGTAGGTATGGGACGTACTGCCGAAGGTTTGAAGACCGGTTTGGCTAAGTTGAAAGAAATCCGCAAGGAATTCGAAACTGAACTGTTTATCCCGGGTGCAAAAGAAGGTATGAACATCGAGCTTGACAAGGCTTTCCGTCTGGACGACTTTATCACAATGGGTCAGCTTATCGCTTACGATGCGTTGAACCGTGAAGAATCTTGTGGTGGTCACTTCCGTGAAGAACACCAGACTGAAGAAGGTGAAGCTAAACGTGATGACGAAAACTTCTTCTACGTGGCTTGCTGGGAATACCAGGGAAGCGACGACAAGGCTCCGGTATTGTACAAAGAACCATTGGTTTACGAAGCAATCAAAGTACAGACTCGAAATTACAAATCTTAAGTTGAATACAGTTGACAAGGTGACGAGTTGACAAGTTGACAAGGCTTTAAAATGTGTAACCATAAAGATTTAATTGTATGGCAGAAAGCTATCTTTCTTGTGCAACGTCTGTATGAGATTACGCGTTTTTTTCCAAAGGATGAGATCTATGGAATTACTTCTCAGATGAGGAGAGCAGCTGTTTCTGTTCCGTCTAACATAGCGGAGGGATTCGGTAGAGGACATGACAGAGAGTTACTTCATTTTCTATATATGTCTTTAGGCTCCGCTTCTGAACTGGAAACTCAGTTGATTATTTCTCGCAATATTCAATATTTGTTTGAAGAACAGTACGAAGAGTTGAATGGGCTGAATAATGAGATAATCAGAATGCTCACTTCTTTAATCTCAAAGAGAAGTGCTTTTATGGAAAAGAAGGGTTTTTAAAACCTTGTTCCCTTGTCCCCTGAAACCTGGTCTACTTTAAATAATAGACAAAATGGATAAAAATATATCATTTACGCTGAAAGTTTGGCGTCAGAACGGACCGAAGGAAAAAGGTCATTTCGATACATTCCAGATGAAGGATATCCCGGGTGATACTTCATTCCTGGAAATGCTGGATATCTTGAACGAGCAGTTGATCGAAGAAGGTAAAGAACCGGTGGTATTCGACCATGACTGCCGCGAAGGTATCTGCGGTATGTGTTCTTTGTATATCAACGGACATCCTCACGGACCTGCTACAGGTGCAACTACTTGCCAGATCTACATGCGCCGTTTCAAAGATGGTGATGTAATCACTGTAGAACCATGGCGTTCTGCCGGTTTCCCGGTTATCAAAGACTTGATGGTAGACCGTACTGCTTACGATAAGATTATGCAGGCTGGTGGTTTCATTAGTGTACGTACTGGTGCTCCTCAGGATGCAAATGCAATCCTGATTCCGAAACCAATCGCAGACGAAGCAATGGATGCTGCTTCTTGTATCGGTTGTGGTGCATGTGTAGCTGCTTGTAAGAATGGTTCGGCTATGTTGTTCGTTTCTGCTAAAGTTAGCCAGTTGAACCTGTTGCCTCAGGGTAAACCGGAAGCTTTGCGTCGTGCTAAAGCAATGATTGCAAAAATGGACGAACTGGGATTCGGTAACTGTACAAATACTCGTGCATGTGAAGCTGAATGTCCGAAGTGCGTTTCTATCAGCAACATCGCTCGCTTGAACCGCGACTTTATCAAGGCTAAACTGAAAGACTGATAGGAGTTTGTTCTCCGTGAAATAGAATTTTGAGGAAGTTGTGTGGAATGTAAATTCTGCACAACTTCTTTTTTTGCACGTATGCAAGGGGAGAAGAAAGGAACTGGCTTCTTTTCAAACGTTGATAAACGTAAAATAACTTTAAACGGATTGTGATAGATTGATTTTCTATTGGATTTTTATTGCGAAAGTGTTACATTTGTGTCGTGATTTTTTTCATAGTATTAGATTTAAGGTTAACAAGGTTGGGAGAAAGCGTTCTCCCATTTTTTTTGCCCTTTACTGATTGCTCCGGAAACCGGACGGTCTGCCGGTTGTTTCCGGAAATCTTAGATCAGTTTATACATTCCTCCTGCCAGTGTGCGGACCATTCCTTTTAATTCCAGTTCGAACAGAATACCGGTGAGACGGTTAATGGCAATGTTGCTGGCTACTACCAGTGCATTGATTTGTATGCCTTCGGGCTGAGCGGACAGCAGACTGATGATTTTTTCTTCTTCGTCCGACAGGTCGGGGAAGAGTTGCCGCTGAATGGCCTGTGGGGGCTGTACGGAAGGGGTGTTCCAGTTCATGGCTTCTACAAATTGGGCCGCGTCTTGCAGAAGGGCAGCGCGGTTGAGACGAATGAGCTGGTTGCAGCCTGCCGAATAAGGAGCATCGATACGTCCGGGAAAGGCAAAGCAGTCGCGGTTGTAGCTTTCGGCAATTCCGGCAGTAATGAGTGAACCTCCTTTCTCGGCAGATTCTATCACAAGGGTGGCATCGCTGATGCCGGCTACAATGCGGTTTCGTTTTACGAAGTTTTGCTTGTCGGGATTGGTGCCGCTCATAAACTCGGTGAGCAGTCCGCCTTGCGAAAGCATATCGGCAGCTGTACGGCGGTGTACACTGGGATAGATGCGGTCTAAGCCGTGTGCCAGTACGCCTACCGTGTCGATGCCGTATTGCAGGGCAGCACGGTGAGCGTGGATGTCGATGCCGTATGCCAGTCCGCTTACTACCAGTACATCGGGCAGGAGGGCCTGTAGCTCTTTCAGAAAGCGGAGGCAGATGTCTTTGCCGTATTCGGTGGCGTTGCGGGTACCTACCATGCTGATGATGTGACGGCGGTTGAGGTCGGCTGTACCCCGGTAGAAGAGTACGAGGGGAGCGTCGTTGCATTCGCGAAGCCGTGAGGGGTAAGCCTCGTCTAAGGCTGTCAGGCAGGTAATGTGGTTTTTCTCTGCAAAACGGAGCTCTGCTTCGCAAAGGCGCAATACGTCCAGAGCATCGAGAGCCTGAAGGATTCGGTCGGGAAGCTCCGGTATTCTTTCTTTCAGTGTCTTTCTTTCTTCAAACAAAACAGAGGCACTGCCGGCTGCCTGTATCAGCTGGTGGGCAGTGATAAGGCCGATACCCGGTAAAAGAGGGAGGGCCAGCCGGTATAGAAGTTCTTCTTGTTTCATTTCGATAGGTAAGGAGCAAATACGGTGTCGAAGAGTTCGCTGTTTCCTAAGCGGCCGTGTACTACACAGACGGTTTCTACGGTAGCTTTGATGACGACTTTCATGTCGGGAAGGCGGAAGATGTCCTGATAAAATACGTATTTGATGCCTTCTTTCTTGAGATAGAGCTTGGAGACAAACTCATCGCCGCTTTTAAGTGGGGTCTTGAAGGCCATATTGAGGCGGGCTACTACGGGGTCGATGCCTTCGGTGTGGAGTTGGGCGAAACTGATGCCGGTAGCAGACAGAAATTCGTGACGGGTGTGCTCTATGTAGTGCTGGTAGTTGGCGTTGTTTACGATGCCCTGCAAATCGCATTCGTAATCGCGTACCTTCATTTTTAGTTCGTAAACGTATTTTTCCATGCTGTTTCTTGATTATGTGACTTTACAAAGTTAATGATTTTTGTGTCTATACCTACGATCTGCCTGAAATTCGTATCTTTGCCGAAAACAGAGGAAAGGATGATTACACTTTATGCAGCCCCTTTGCAGGGATTTACAGAAGCAGTGTGGCGGAATGCGCATGCAGAAGCGTTTGGAGGTATTGATGCCTATTACAGCCCTTTTGTGAGGCTGGAGAAGGGGGATTTCCGAAATAAAGACCGTCGGGATGTGGCTCCGGAGAATAACCGGGGGGTGCATCTTATTCCGCAACTGGTGGCTGGAGAAGTGGACGAATTGTGCAAGATAACCGATTTTCTGGTGGAACTGGGATACCGGAAGGTGGATGTGAATATGGGATGTCCGTTTCCTCTGATTGCGAATCGGGGGAAGGGATCGGGCATTTTGCCTTACCCGGACCGGGTGGGGGCGTTGCTCAAGGCAATGGAGCGTTATCCGCAGGTGGCTTTCTCGGTGAAGATGCGGCTGGGCTGGCAGGAGCAGGAGGAATGGAAAGCGATTCTTCCGCTGCTGAATGACTCGTGTGTGCATCGTATCGTGTTGCATCCTCGTATCGGGAAACAGCAGTATAAGGGGGAGGTGAACACGAAGGCTTTTATGGAGTTTTACAGGGAGTGCCGTATTCCGCTTGTGTATAATGGTGATTTGTGTGGTGTGGCTGATATGTACGAATGGGTGGACAGGGCTCCGGATTTGTGTGGGCTGATGTTGGGACGGGGACTGCTGGCAAATCCGTCGCTGGCAGATGAATTCCGTACGGGACATATGCCCGGGCAGACTGAACTGTATCGGAAGGTGGAGCATATGCACATGCGGATGGTGGAAGGGTATCGCCGTCAGATTGAGGGGGGAGAGGCACAATTGCTGGGCAAGTTGAAGACAATGTGGGAGTATTTGCTGCCACAGATGGATAAGAAGGCGCGTAAGGCGATTTTGAAGAGCAACAGGCTGGATGGCTATCTGCTGGCTGTGGAAAATGCGCTGAGGGGATAGAACGGCAGCCGGTAGTGAATCATGGATAAGGCGGGTAGGAACGGGCCGGCTCCGGCGGGAGATGAATGGTGTGACCGACCCGATGGACAGTGATTATTCTTTCTTTTGTTTCAGATATTCGTAGCCGATACGGCAATAAAGGCATTTCTTTGTATCGCAATAGTTCTTTTTCAACTGAATGAGGGCCTGACTGTCGCCGGCATGGGCGGCTTCCAGACCGCATTCTTTCCATAATCGGACAATGTAATTGTTTTCGGGCTTTAGTTCTTCCAGGAACTGGCTGGCACGCTGGCAGAGGAGTTCGTTGCCTTTGTGCTTGCCGTATGCATACAGAAAGGGAACGACTGTGTTGATGATGAGTAGGTCGATAGACGACTGGCTCAGGGTTTTGGGACGGGAAGGAGAAGGGGTACCGAAACTGTAATGGGTGAGCCAGTATGTGGAGGTGCCTCCTTTGAGCAGGTCGCGCAGGTCTTTCAGGGTGGAGAGTTCGAGCAGGCGCGACAACATTCCCTGGGAGCGGTGATAAAGACACGCCAGTTGGGCAATGCGGATATGGGGGAAGTTGCCTGGACGCATGCGCAGGAACCGCCAGTGACAGTCGGTAGAAGGCTGTAACTGGAATTTGTGTTGCAGATAGGTGTATTCCTTGATAAGTTTCTCTGTGTATTCGTCGTGGGGAAGTTCTTGCAGGAGCCCGGCTTGTCCGAAGAAGAAGGCTTCTATCTGGAACAGATTGTCGCGGTGTTTGTTGACGGCGGCAAGGGGGACTTGTCTGGCCCAGAACTCGAAGGTATCGCTGTTTACTCCGAAACCGAAGTTGCGGGCAAGGGTGATGAAGAAGGCGGTTTCCCAGTCTTTTCCGCAATGTTCCAGACGCTCGGCTATTTGCCGGGCTTTGTTTTCGAAACGTTCGGTTTGCAGCCGTGACATCCAGCTGTGCAGCAGGAAGGAAGAGAGTCGGGGAATGAGGGAGAAGCAGGCGGGATAGCGGTCGGTTTGCAGGAGTTCTTCGTAGTTCTCTGCCAGTTGTGGCGGACAGTGAAGCTCCAGTTGGGGTATCTGCTCGCCGTTGGTGCGGGTTACTGCGGTGTCGATATCGGAAGCTACGTGCAGGATGACAGAATCGTATGCTGTATCCTGATGATGACGGTGGCGGTACCAGTCGGAAGCACGCTGGTGTATTTCTACATTACCTACCCAAAGTACGCCTTGTATCTTGATTTTGGCATTGAAAAAGTCAGCTCCGGCATGTGGGTTGGGAAGTCCCGGATCGATGACTTCGATGGATTCTCCCTCGGGGGTGTGCAGATGTTGCAGAGGGAAAAGCTTGTGTTTCCATACATAGTGTAGAAGTTGCTCCATGTTAACGAGGTATAAATGTATCTCAAAAGTAATGATTAATAATGAGAAACACTATCTTTGTACAGAAAAAAGAAGATAATTATGAAAATTGCATTAATTGGATATGGAAAGATGGGCAAAGAGATAGAGAAGATTGCTGTTGCCCGCGGACATGAGATTGTAAGTATTATTGATATAAATAACCGTCAGGATTTTGAGTCGGAAGCTTTCCGTTCGGCAGATGTAGCCATCGAGTTTACAGCACCTGCTGTGGCTTACGACAATTGCCTGAGTGCCTTCCGCAATGGAGTGAAAGTGGTATCGGGAAGTACCGGATGGATGGGTGAACATGGAGAGGAAATGCGCAGACTGTGCGAGGAGGAAGGAAAGACACTGTTCTGGTCGTCGAATTTCAGCTTGGGCGTGGCTGTGTTTGCAGCGGTCAACAAGTATCTTGCCAAGATTATGAATAATTTCCCGAATTATGAGGTATCGATGGTGGAAACACATCATGTGCATAAACTGGATGCACCGAGTGGTACTGCCATTACACTGGCAGAAGGTATTCTGGAAAATCTGGACCGCAAGGATAAGTGGGTGATGGGTACGCTGACTGCTCCGGATGGTACTGTGAGCGGAACGACTGAATGTGCTGCCAATGAATTGCCGGTGAGTGCCATCCGCGAAGGAGAGGTGCCGGGTATCCATACTATCCGTTATGAATCGGAGGCAGACTCTATCATTATCACACACGATGCAAAGAACCGCAAGGGGTTTGCTTTGGGAGCTGTACTGGCTGCTGAGTATACGGCTGCACATACAGGATTTCTGGGTATGAATGATTTATTCAAGTTTTAATTTATGATACAGGCTTCGCGTACGCAGTGGATCAAGTTCGGAGTAATTCTGGCCTTGTATCTCTTGTTTCTGTTATGGCTGAAAAGCTGGTTGGGACTGATTGTGGTTCCGTTTATCTTTGATGTGTATATTTCGAAGAAGATTCCCTGGACATGGTGGAAGACTGCCAAGAATCAGACGGTAAGAACCGTGATGAGCTGGGTGGATGCCATTGTCTTTGCATTGGTGGCGATTTATTTTGTGAATCTGTATTTCTTCCAGAATTATGTGATTCCTTCTTCTTCACTGGAGAAGTCGCTGCTGGTAGGTGACTATCTTTTTGTGAGTAAGATGAGTTACGGTGCCCGTATTCCTCAGACACCGCTTCATATGCCGCTTACACAGCATACATTGCCGGTTTTGAACTGTAAGTCGTATCTGGACTGGCCCAAATGGGAGTATAAGCGTGTAAAGGGACTGGGTACGGTGCAGCTGAATGATATTGTGGTGTTCAATTTCCCGGCTGGAGACAGTGTGGTGAGTGCCATCCCTAATGATGATTTGTATCGCATCAGTTATCAGTTGGGCAAGCAGCTTTCCAAACCGGTCGATATGGCTTCGCTGACTGTAGAACAGCAGCGTCAGGTATTCGACTTTTATTATCATGCCGGAAGGGAATACATTGACCAGAATCCGCAGGATTATGGAAAGATTCTGGTGCGTCCGGTAGACCGCAGAGAGAATTATGTGAAACGCTGTGTGGGATTGCCCGGACAGACGCTGGAGATAAAAGACCGCATTATTTATCTGGACGGAAAGGCCAACAAGGAGCCGGATAATGTGCAGTATCGTTATTTTGTATATACCAAAGGACAGTTGCCAGAGGAGCTCTGTCACGAATTGGGTATCAGCAAGGAGAATCTGGGAATGTATTATGCCGATGAATCGGTGTATAACATGCCGCTGACAAAGAAAACGAAAGAGGCTTTGCTGGCTCGGAAAGATTTGGTGATTCGTATTCAGGAGGTGGCTGATGATGATGCCGGAGGACTTTATCCGCTGAATAAGCTTACCGGATGGACGGTGGATAATTACGGTCCGATATGGATACCGAAGAAAGGGGCTACCATCGACTTGACTTTGGATAATCTGCCGCTGTACGAACGACCGATTGCTGCTTACGAAGGAAATACACTTGAAGTGAAGGATGGAAAGATTTTCATCAACGGACAGCAGACCAGTCAATATACTTTTAAAATGGATTATTACTGGATGATGGGAGATAACCGTCATGATTCTGCCGATTCGCGTTTCTGGGGATTTGTGCCCGAAGACCATATCGTAGGTAAGCCTATCTTTATCTGGTTGTCTTTGGATCAGGACAGAGGATGGCTGAATGGCAAGATTCGCTGGAACCGTCTGCTGAAGTGTGTGGATAATATCAAATAAAGAACCGGATAGTGAAAAACCGTTGGGGCGTATGGCTGAGGCTGATGGCAATGACTGTTATTGCTGTTTTGCTGATAAAAACCCTGCTTATAACCTCTTGTTTCATTCCGTCGTCGGGTATGGAGAATACGTTGTACCAGGGCGAAGGGGTTTTGGTAAGTAAGTGGAGTTATGGGCTGCGTGTGCCTTTCCCCTCTGTGTTCGGATATCATCGTATTGGAGAACAGCCGGTGAAACGTGGAGATATCGTGCTGTTCAACAATCCGAATCCGTCTGATAAAGACCGTAGAATAGAAAACCGGGAGTTGTTTATCAGTCGCTGTATCGGTACGGCAGGAGATACGCTGATGCTGAACCGGGAACTGATTGATACTGCCGGTAAGGTATTCAGTCCGGACAGTAAATCGCTTTATTGTTATCCGGCTTCCTGCGAAGACAGTGTACGGATGATGCTGGATTCGCTGAGAATAAGTGGCAATGCACTGGTAGGATATACACCGGAAGGAGCATATATACGGAGTTTCAGTCATTATGAATATTATCTGCTGACACAGCTTGCGGGAGAGCGTATTCCTTTCTCGCTGTATCAGGATGGAATAAAGGAAAAGGCGTATCCTTATGTGGTGCCGCAAAAGGGAAGAGCTGTAGAGGTGCATCCGTGGAATCGGGCATTGCTGTGTAATACTATCCGTAATCATGAACATAAAAGGGCTGAGATTCGTCGGGATACATTGTTCGTAGAGGGAAAGCCAGTGAAAATGTATGTATTCAGCAAAAACTATTATTGGATGGCTTCTAACAATCCGGTGAATCTGTGCGATTCGCGGCTGTTCGGTTTTGTACCCGAAGATCATATTATCGGGAAGGCTCTTTATGTGTGGTTTACCTCGCAGAAAGGGAGATTTTTTCAACGTATAGAATAAGGAATATAAAATGAATCAAATCATACTTAGTTCGGCTTATCTGGCTCCTGTGGAGTACTATGCCAAGCTGTTTGCATACGACAAGGTGTATGTAGAACGTTTCGACAGTTACATGAAGCAGACGTACCGTAACCGCTGTGTCATTGCTTCGGCAGGAGGCCCTCAGGCACTGACTATTCCTACGGAGAAAGGGGAAGGGGCAAAGTGTCTGATGAAGGATATCCGGATTTCCGATCACGGCAACTGGCGTCATGTGCACTGGAATGCGTTTGTGGCTGCTTATAAGCATAGCCCTTTCTTTGATTATTATGCCGACGAGTTTCATCGGTTTTATGAGAAGCGGTATGACTTTCTTTATGACTTTAATCTGGAATTGTGTCATTGGATGTGCGAGCAGATAGACCTTCAGCCTGTAATGATACCTACAGACGATTATGTAGCTGTTCCGGAGGGAATGGACGACTATCGCGAGCAGATTCATCCCAAGAAGGTATATACCGAAGCAGATCCTGATTTTTCTCCAGTTCCTTATTATCAGGTGTTCGATGCAAAGCAAGGCTTTCAGCCTAATTTGAGTATAGCAGACTTGTTGTTCAATATGGGGCCGGAGAGTCTGCTGGTGTTGAGAGACAGTATCGTGAAATAAATCAGATAAAAAAGAATATAGCCGTGAAAGAGTTTTTTGCTTTTTCACGGCTATATTCTTTTATGTTGTCCTCACGTAAAGGCTTCACCTGAAGCTTTTTCATTTATCTTATCCTAATGAATCAGAGAGAAGGAGCGGTAGAAGAACGGAAAGGACGGTCGTAGTCTGAGTCAATCTGATAGTAGGTAACTCCCCATGACTTTAACCATTCCAAATCGCGGAATGCTTCCTCCAGTCCCTGTTGGGTAACAGGATACTTATACGGACGGTTTACACAAGCCATAATCTGAATTCCGTGCTCCTGGCACCAGCGGATGAGGCGGGAGTTCAGTTCATCAATTCCGGCAAAGAGGAAATAATAATCTTTCGTCTTTTCTCCGTATTTCTGGAAGAATTCTTCTCTTTCGCTGATAAGCATCGTAATCTTTCCTTTTCCGAGAAAGAAGTTTCCGTGTCCGATGAAATAGGAGTGATTGATGAAACCGGTTTCTTTCAGAATACGGTATAGCTCTTCGTAAAAAGCCTGAGAAGGATGGTCGAGTTTGATGTCAAGCATCAGTTCAGTGATTTTTCCCTGTGCATACCGGCAGTATTCCTCTACAGAAACAGGGGCTTTCCCTTCCTTATGCAAAGGCTTTAACTGCTGTATTTCCTCCCAGGTTAAGTCTGCACAACGTGCCTTACTGGCATAGTCACGTTCGAGAGTAGCATAATGATAAAGAAAAAGTACTCCGTCTTTGCTTTCTCTGATGTCTATTTCAACTCCGGTATATCCTCTTTCTACTGCTTCATCAAGTGCAGCCAGGCTGTTTTCTGGGTGGCAACAGTTTTCTGTTACACCCCCTCTGTGACCAATCAGATGGTATTGTTTATCCACATCAGCAGCCTGTATGCGCAGGCTGCTGAAGATAGATAATAAAATGCAAAGACAATATATTTGTTTCATAGATTTGGTTTTAAATTTTACATCGGAACGATGGTGAATCCCCATTTGTATTCCTGGTTGGCAGGAATCAGATATTGTGGGTCGGGCTGTGCTCCCCAACTGTCGTAACCTCCTACACCCATTTGTTTCATATCCAGACATACCTCTACGAAGTTGCGTGGTTCGATGTCGTTGATATGAGTATGACGGGGTTTCAGGTTGCGGGCAGTATTGATGTCATGCTTCAGTTCTTCTGCATCACGGTTGTTCCACTGATAATCGCGGTGTGTAGCTTCCTCACCGTCGAAGTCCTCAATAGAGTTACGCAAAGCGTTGAATCCTAAAGTCTGGTCGGCATAGATTGCCAGTCCCTTTCCGTTTTTCTTGCTCAACTTAATCCAACGTGTATCAGTATGATGTCCGTTTTCCTGCGGGCGAACATACGGATAATACATCTTGTCGGCTGTATTCTTATAGATACCTACCATAGTACCGTTGTTGCGGTCGCAGTAGTTTTCTTCCGGGCCACGTCCAAAGTAGGTTATTTCGTTCATAGTAGCCGGCAGACGGAAACGTACTCCGATACGAGGCACTACCAGTTTAGAGCTTGCACGGCGTAATGCATCGTTGCCCGGAGTGAATGTTGCCATACGGGTAGCTTCCGATACTTCTGTTTGGGCAGCATCCATATCTGTTGAAGTGAAAGTATAGTCAGCTTTCACTACTCCCGACGGATAGATACGGTAAGTTGCGATGTAGAGGTTGCCAGCAGCCAGCAGATAAGTAGCTTTCAACACAGCCTCTTTACCTTCCATATTAAGTACGGCATCTACAACCTTGAAGTTCTTGCTCGACTGCTTCCAGATTTGAAGACGCTTCGGCATCTGATTACCATAATCGTTGTCGTTTGGTGCACGCCAGAAATTAGGCTGGATACCGAATCCTTCGTTGAAATACTCTGTACCCTTTACTTTATACGATGTCACCAGACCTGTCGATTTGTCGAAGCAGAACTGCATGCGTGAAGAGCGGACAGTAAACACATCGCCTTCTGTTTCACATTCCAAAGCAGGACCTGAAGTCGCAAATGTCTGTTTGGCAGGATCAATAGGCAGACGGAACTGCTCATGTGCAATTTCGTAGCCTTCCGGAATGAGAGGTTCCGGCTCTACTGTTATAACAGCAAACTCTACAAAATATTCTGTACCGACTTTTTCTTTCAATTCGCTCACATTCACTTGCAGCTCTTTGCTTCCCTGTGGTTCGATGTCGAGCGATACTTTCTGATAGCGGACTACTTTGTCGTTCGCCTTTACCTGATAAGTAATCATGTACTTTTTGAGGTTAGTAAAGTAGAAACGGTTCTTTACAAGGAAAGTACCTTTTTCCAGATCGACAGCTTCGAACGCTATGTTCTGATGTGCATATTTAACTTCATTCATTGCCGGATGAGGAACACGGTCGGGGCCTACCAGACCATTGCAACAGAAGTTACCGTCACTTGGCATGTTAGTTCCAAAGTCTCCTCCATATGCCCAAAATGGTTTTCCATTCTCATCGTGTGTCAGCATACCTTGATCCACCCAGTCCCAGATATATCCACCCTGCAAGTTCGGATAGCGGTAAATAGCTTTCCACTGGTCCCATAGACTTCCGGTAGAGTTACCCATGGCATGTGCATATTCCGATGGAACCACCGGTCGGTCACTTCCGTTCTTACCGATACTTTCCAGCCAGCCAGCACTTGGATACTGGGGTACATACATATCCGAGTTCCATTCCCACTGTGCACGTTCATAGTTGACCGGACGGTTCATAATATCTTTGTCTGCTTCCTTCACCCAAAGATAGGTCTGGTAGAAGTTGTAACCGTTTCCAGCTTCATTACCCAAAGACCAAAAGGTAAGGCTAGGATAGTTTTTGTTACGTTCAAACATATTGATGGTACGGTACATATGTGGTTTCAGCCATTCCGGGTTATTTCCCAATGTACCTCCCTTACGAAGGTCGTAATACATACCGTGGCTTTCGATGTTGGCTTCATCGTATACATACAGACCATATTCATCGCACAACTCATAGAAGCGGCGGTCTTGTGGGTAGTGACACAGACGTACAGTATTGATGTTGTTACGTTTCATCAGTTCAAAGTCTTTCCGCATCAGCTCTTCAGTCACATAATGACCTGTTTCCGGGTTATGTTCGTGAATGTTCACCCCTTTCAGTTTGATAGGTTGTCCGTTGATAAGAAGTACTACGTAATTCTTTCCATTGGCAGCTTTCTGGTTAGTTTCTTTTATTTCGATGCGGCGGAATCCTACATTATAAGGAATCACTTCGCTCACCTTTCCGTTTTCTTTTACTGTCATATACAGTTTATACAAATTCGGTGCTTCCGATGTCCATGTAGCTACCTGTGGCAGTTCTTTGCTGAAGGATACCGTAGTAAGTTTGCCGTTTTCCACTTGTGCCGGTTGTTCCTCAGCAGCTACAGTCTTACCGTTTTTGTCGGTCAGTTCATAGCTTACGCTCAGATTTGCAGTCGATGTCCGATGATTTTTCAAGTCGATTTGCAGGCGGAAGATACCGTTACGATAAGTATCGTCCAAAGTGGAAGTAATACGGAAATCCTGTACGGATGCTTTGGGCTGTGAGTAGATGAAGACATCACGTTCTATTCCACTGATGCGCCAGAAGTCCTGACATTCCAGATAAGATCCCGTACTCCAGCGGAATATTTTCAATGTCAGTACATTATTCCCCGGTTGCAGATACTCGTTGATAAGATATTCTGCCGGATTCTTGGAGTCTTCATTATAGCCTACTTCTTTTCCGTTCAGATACACATAACATCCCGATTTTGCTCCGGCGATATGTAAATAGATATCACGGCCTTCCCAATTGTCTGGGATAGTAATGTCGCGGCGGTATACTCCTACCGGTGTATTCTCTGGAAGTTGAGGAGGCTGCGGATTACGAGGTTGGAACTCATAGCCATGGTTGGTGTAAATAGCCGTACCAAAACCTTGCATCTCCCAGTTACCCGGTACTTTGATATCCTTCCAGTCGGTAGTGCTGATTGCCGGGTCTGTAATATTTGCCGGAAGTTGGGTATACGATTCAGTGAAGTAGAACTTCCATGTACCGTTAAGCAATTGATAGTACGAACTCTTTTCATAGTCACCGGTAGCTGCCTGAGCTTTATCGGCATAAGTCATAAAAGCAGAGCGAGGTGCTTCGCGGTTGACAGAGACAGTCTGGATATCTTTCCAGTAAGGAAGGGTAGCGTTGTCTGCATATGCGGTTTGTGTAAATCCGGTCAGACAGGTTATCCCAACCAATGAATAACAAAGGTTATTCATGATGTTAGATAAGGTTGTCTTCATGTTTTAAATTAGTGATTAGATGATTGTTTCTGAACACAAAATTAGTTTTTTCTTTTTGATTTGATAAAACTTGTAAGGCAAATTGTAAAAAAATATAAGAGGTGATAGTAAGAGAGAATAAAATTGTACTTTTGTGCAATTGATTAAAAAATACAATATGAATAATATTCCAGCAGTAACAAAAAATCTGTTAATTATCAATGCACTGTGCTTTTTCGGAACTATTGTGGGAGAGCGCTATGGCATCAATGTTAATAATTGGTTAGGATTACATTTTTTTCTTGCTCCCGATTTTAATCCCGCACAGCTTATTACCTATATGTTTATGCACGCCAATTTCCAGCATATTTTCTTTAATATGTTTGCTGTGTGGATGTTCGGACGTGTGTTGGAACAAGTATGGGGTCCCAAACGTTTCTTGTTCTATTATATCCTTTGCGGAATAGGTGCAGGTCTTATACAAGAAGCCGTTCAATATATAGAGTATGTAGTAAACTTCTCGCAGTATCTTGAGAGCGGAACTGAAGCTGAAGCCATTTTCGTGACAGAGTTCTTGAATCGATGGATTACCGTAGGAGCATCAGGTGCAGTATATGCTATTCTGTTGGCTTTTGGTATGCTGTTTCCAAACAGTCAGATGTTCGTTTTCCCGATACCAATGCCCATTAAAGCGAAGTATTTTGTAATAGGATATGCGGTATTGGAACTTTTCCTTGGATTATCCGGAGGCGACGGAGTCGCTCATTTTGCCCATTTGGGAGGAATGTTATTCGGATTGATACTTATTCTATATTGGAGAAAGAAAAATGGCAGCGGACGACTTTATTACTAATCTGAAAGAGAACTTCCGGCAGGGGAATATTGTGACCCGCCTGCTTTACATCAATGTGGGAGCTTTTCTGATCTGTTCTTTGGTCGGGATTATTCTGATGTTGTTTAAAGTCCCGTTCTCTCCCTGGATGAATGTACTGGAACTTCCTGCCTGGTGGGAGAAGTTCATCCGTCAGCCCTGGTCACTGATTACCTATATGTTTATGCACGCCGATGTGCTGCATATCCTGTTCAATATGTTGTGGCTGTATTGGTTTGGAAAGTTGTTCCTGAGTTTCTTCTCATCCAAACATTTGCGTGGCCTTTATTTGTTGGGAGGTATCTGTGGGGGAGTATTGTATATGATATCTTATCATATCTTCCCTTATTTTGAACATGCTCTTCCCACTTCTTATTTGTTGGGTGCTTCTGCTTCCGTATTAGCTATTGTTGTAGCTGTGGCTGTGAGAGAGCCCAATTATCCTGTACAACTTCTACTTTTCGGAACAGTACGTTTGCGTACCATCGCACTGGTTATTATTTTACTAGACCTGATGCTCATTACTTCCGGAAATGCAGGAGGACACATTTCGCATCTTGGTGGAGCATTGGCTGGATGGTGGTTTGCTGCAGGACTTCGCAGAGGTACCGATGTAACGCGTTGGATTAATTATGTCATTGATTTCTGTATGGGATGGAAGAAACCGGTGCGTAAGCCTAAAATGAAGGTTTATTATGGAGACAAGCAGAAGGACTATGATTTTAATGCACGGAAAAAGGAACGTGAAGCAGAGGTCGACCGTATTTTGGATAAGTTGAGAAAGTCGGGTTATAGCAGTTTAAGTGAAGAAGAAAAAAAACATTTGTTTGATGCCAGTAAAAAATAGCTTGTGAGTAAAAAGATGATATCTATAGGACGTATAATGCGTCTCTGTTTATTGGGAGGAAATATTCTTGTATCATTGGGCTTTTTGTGTTGTTCGTACAGCCCTTATATTTCTCCGGTAGAACATTCCATTTGGGCTTGTTCCGGTCTGTTGTTCCCATTTTTCTTTTTACTGAATTTAGCTTTTCTTCTTTTATGGCTGATTGCCAGACGCTGGTTTGCAATGTTGCCTTTACTGACCTTGTTTGTCTGCTGGAATGCGACATGGACCTATTGTCCCATCAACAAACCGATGGAATCGCAAAAAAGAACATTGAAACTTCTTACTTACAATGTCTTCAATTTTTCTGAAGGTAAAGATTCTATTCTGGCTTATCTGAATAAAAGTGAGGCTGATGTCATCTGTTTGCAAGAATGTACGCTTGATAAGCAGGTGAAGAAAGCTCTTTCTTCTTATCCTTACTACAAACATCTTGCGTTGGCAGGAGAAAACGGAATTGCATGTTTTTCCCGTTTCCCTATTTTGTCAGCCGAACGTATTTCTTATGAAAGCCTGAATAATGGAAGTATGCTTTATCGGCTGAAAGTAGAAGACGATACGTTGCTTGTTGTCAATAACCATCTGGAGTCTAATAAATTGAATAGCGAAGACAAGGAAATTTATAACCATTTGCTGAAGTCTCCAAATCAGAAAAATGTGGAAAAAGGAGGGAAACTGTTGCTCCACAAACTGGCAGATGCCGTAAAAATCAGAGCCGTACAGGCCGATTCGATAGCCGCTTTTATCTCCCGGAACAGTTCTCCTTTTATGCTGGTCTGCGGTGATTTCAACGATTCTCCCATTTCTTACGCCCATCGGGTAATCGGGCAGGGACTGCAAGATGCGTATGCCGAAGGAGGAAGTGGCCTGGGTATTTCCTACAATCGTGATCATTTCTATTTTCGTATCGACCATATCTTTGCCGGAAGTGCATTCCGGGTATTACAATGCAAGGTCGACCGCAGTATAATTGCTTCCGATCATTATCCGGTATGGTGTATACTGGAGTATTGACAAAAACCTTGGTGTTCCCATTCTTCTGTTTATCTGTCCTTTATCTTTGAAATTTACGTCCTGTTGTTTTAGAGGCTGTAGTTTGTGTTATTTTGCTTTTTCCAAGCCTTTAAATCTTGTCTTTTCATTCTTTTTTATTGTCTAATGTTTAAATATTTAGCATGCATTCCCTGTGTAAATGAAAAAAAAACTATATTTGCAACCTTGAATAAACGTATATTAATTAAAAAAGTAAATATCATAAATTAAAGTAACATGCAAAACAAAGGATTTGTAAAGGTTTTTGCGATATTACTGACCCTTGTCTGTGTGTTCTATCTTTCGTTTTCATTCGTGACCCGCTATCATATGAATAAAGCGGCAGAAGACCCGAAAGGTGCGGCACACTACCTTGATTCTATACAGAATGAAAAGGTTTGGTTGGGAAGTTATACGCTGAAACAGTGTCGTGAGATGGAAATCGGGTTGGGTCTGGACCTGAAGGGCGGTATGAATGTGATTTTGGAAGTCTCTGTACCAGATGTTGTACGTGCATTGGCCGATCACAAGACCGACGAAGCTTTCAACAAAGCGGTAGACGAAGCAGCTCGTCTTCAGGTAACAAGCCAGGAAGATTTCATTACCTTGTTCGTAAGAGAGTATAAGAAACTGGCTCCCGAAGGTAGTCTGGCAGAACTGTTTGCTACTCAGCAGTTGAAAGACAGAATTACTACCCGTAGCAGCAATGCGGAAGTAGAAGCTGTATTGCGTGAAGAAGTAAAAGCTGCAGTAGACAATTCATATAATGTATTGCGTACACGTATCGACCGCTTTGGTGTGGCTCAGCCTAATATCCAGACATTGGAAGGAAAGATGGGGCGTATCATGGTGGAATTGCCGGGTATCAAAGAACCGGAACGTGTAAGAAAACTTTTGCAGGGTTCTGCTAACCTGGAATTCTGGGAAACTTATAAGGTAAGTGAACTGGGTTCTTTGTTGGCTTCAATCGATAGCCGTGCATACGATGTGCTGAGCATGGATACTACCACTGTTGCAGCAGATTCTGCTACAGCTGCTCCTGCTGCCGTATCTGCAAAAGACAGCCTGACTGCTGCTTTGAAGGGTGAAACAGCAGAAGCCAATGTGGATATGGAACGCATGAAAAAAGAACATCCGTTGTTCGCAGTTCTGAGTCCTAATCAGTATAAGGAAAGCTGTGTAGTAGGTTATGCCGACTATAAAGATACTGCTGAAGTAAACCGTATCCTGAGTTTGGATGAAGTGAAGAAAGTAATGCCTCGCGATTTGAAACTGATGTGGGGTGTAGCTGCTTCTGACTTCGACAAGACAGGCCGTATCTTCGAACTTTATGCAATCCGTTCTACAGAACGTAACGGTCGTGCACCGCTGGAAGGTGATGTAGTAGTAGACGCAAGCGATACATACGACGACTTCCACAAACCGGCTGTAAGCATGACAATGAACAACGACGGTGCACGTCGTTGGGCTACATTGACCAAGAAAAACATTCAGCGTGCCATCGCTATCGTATTGGATGGTTATGTATATAGTGCTCCGAATGTAATCAACGAAATCACAGGAGGACAGTCAAGCATTACCGGTAACTTTACTCCGGAACAGACTAAAGACTTGGCAAACGTATTGAAGACTGGTAAGATGCCGGCTCCTGCCCGTATCGTTCAGGAAGATATCGTAGGTCCGTCTTTGGGTCAGGAATCTATTAACCAGGGTATCGTTTCATTCGTAGTAGCTCTCATCGTATTGATGATTTATATGTGCGCTATGTATGGTTTCATCCCGGGTATGGTTGCAAACGGTGCTTTGTTTGTGAACTTCTTCTTTACATTGGGTATTCTGTCTTCATTCCAGGCTGCCTTGACAATGTCCGGTATTGCCGGTATGGTATTGTCTCTGGGTATGGCTGTGGATGCAAACGTATTGATTTACGAACGTACCAAAGAAGAGTTGAAAGCTGGTAAAGGACCTAAGCAGGCTTTGGCTGAAGGTTACGGAAACGCATTCTCTGCTATCTTCGACTCTAACTTGACTTCTATCCTGACAGGTATTATCCTGTTCAATTTCGGTACAGGTCCGATCCGTGGTTTCGCCACTACTTTGATTATCGGTATCCTCTGCTCATTCTTCAGTGCCGTATTCTTGACTCGTCTGGTATACGAACACTATATGTCAAAAGACAAATGGCTGAATCTGACATTTACTACCAAGTTGTCTAAGAACTTGATGCAGAACGTACATTATAACTTTATGGGTATTACCAAGCGTTCGTTCACTATCTGGGGCGTAATCATCTTGGTTTGTATCGTATCGTTCTTTGTACGTGGTTTGGCTCAGAGTATCGACTTTACCGGTGGACGTAACTTTGTCGTTCAGTTCGAACAGGTAGTACAGCCTGAAACAGTGCGCGACTTGTTGCAGCCTAAGGTAGGCGATGCCAATGTACAGGCTATTGCGTTGGGTACAGATGGAAAGACCATTCGTGTAACTACCAACTACCGTATCGAAGAAGATTCTCCTACTATCGATGCTGAAATCGAAGAGTTCTTGTACAATGCTTTGAAAGAAGGCAACCTGTTGGGTAAAGGTACTACTCTCGAAATCTTTATCGACCGCGATAACCGTGCTGGTGGATCTATCATCAGTTCTCAGAAAGTAGGACCAAGTATTGCAGACGATATCAAGACTTCAGCTATCTGGTCGGTTATTCTGGCTTTGATTGTAATTGGTTTGTACATCCTGCTCCGTTTCCGCAACATTGCGTATAGTGTGGGTGCAACCGTTGCATTGGCTGTCGATACAGTACTGATTATCGGTGCATATTCATTGTGTTATGGTTGGATGCCGTTCTCTTTGGAAATCGACCAGACTTTCATCGGTGCTATCCTGACAGCAATCGGTTACTCTATCAACGATAAGGTGGTTATCTTCGACCGTGTACGTGAATTCTTCCACTTGTATCCGAAACGTGACCGTGCAAAACTGTTCAACGATTCATTGAATACTACTTTGTGCCGTACTATCAATACTTCATTGAGTACTTTGATTGTATTGCTGAGCATCTTTATCTTGGGTGGCGACAGCATCCGCAGCTTCGCTTTCGCAATGATTCTGGGTGTGGTAATCGGTACATTGTCTTCTCTGTTCGTTGCAGCTCCGGTTGCTTACCTTACTATGGGTAACAAAATGCCGGAAGATACTAAAGAAGTAGAAGCATAAGCTTTTAGCTATATAAACAAATAAGGCTCAATCTTTGGATTGGGCCTTATTTGTTTTGTTCGGTAGGATAGGATTATCGTACTCCCTTTATCTATTGCCATATAAATTTGCTTTTGTAATATAGAAACAAAGGAGGCAGGGTTTTATGATGACTAAACCCTGCCTCCTTTAGTTTTTGGTTTTATCGTTTTCTTACAGATCTTTTCTTGCTCTTAGTTTTTCTATCATATCACGTGTCATGCCGTCCAGGTCGTATTCCGGTTTCCAGTTCCATTCTTCACGTGCACAAGAATCATCCAGTGAGTTTGGCCATGATTCGGCAATGCCCTGACGCAGACTGTCTACTTCGTAATCCATACGGAATTCAGGGATATATTCCTGAATCTTGTGATAAATGGTGTCCGGTTCGAAGCTCATGGATGCAATATTGAACGAGTTGCGGTGTACCAGTTTGCTAGGATCGGCTTCCATGATTTCGATGGCAGCACGCAGAGCATCCGGCATATACATCATATCCATGTAAGTACCTGCTGCAATAGGACATTTAAAACGTTCTCCCTTTACTGCAGAATAGTAGATATCTACTGCATAGTCGGTAGTACCTCCCCCCGGAGGAGTTACGTAAGAAATCAGTCCCGGAAAACGTACAGAACGTGTATCTACTCCGAAGCGGTTGAAATAATAGTCACTCAGCAATTCACCGGTTACCTTTGTTACACCATACATTGTTTTCGGGCGTTGCAGTGTATCCTGTGGAGTCTGGTCTTTGGGTGTACCGGGACCGAATGAACCGATAGAACTAGGAGTAAAGACTGCACACTGTTTCTCGCGTGCTACTTCCAATACATTGCACAATCCGCCTACTCCGATTTTCCAGGCCAACTGTGGTTTGGTTTCGGCTACGGCAGAGAGCAGTGCAGCCAGGTTGTAAATTGTATCAATGTTATACTGTGCTACAGTATCGGCTATTTGCTGTGCATTTGTAATGTCTACTACAGCAGACGGTCCGGATTCTTTCAGTTCGCCTTTAGGTTCTGCACCTGGAATATAGCCGGCCACTACATTTCCATTATAGATATGACGTAACTTCATGGTCAGCTCCGAACCAATCTGGCCGGTAGAGCCGATAATTAGAATATTTTTCATGTTGGGTAGGTTTTTGTTTTAGTTATACAAACTTACGGAAAAAAATTGTCTTTATGTCAGTCTGAGTCAAGAATTATACCTAAAACTTTAGGGTTACAGTGTAAATAAGATACTTCTCTGCGGAAGGAGTAATTGGGTATTGGTATTTTCAGCCGTCTCCTTGCAGTGAGACACTCATCTCACTGTAGGGAGACGAGTGTCCCATTACAAGGAGACGACCGTCCCACTGCAAGGAGACGCATTATGAATCGGGTACCGGCTGTGTTTTCCTTCCTTATCCCTTCCTTTTTCTTCCGGCAGAATGAGGATATTCGGGAAAAAAATCGGATATTTGCAATAATAGAACTTAAATTTGGACAGGTATGTATGGTAAATTTAAAGAGTTCCTTACGCAGGAACTGGCTGGCATAGAAGCAGCCGGATTGTATAAAAACGAACGTATTATTACGACTCCTCAGCGTGCTGACATAAAGGTGGGAAGCGGAAGTGATGTGCTGAACTTCTGTGCCAACAACTATCTGGGGCTGTCCGACAACAAACGCCTGATAGAAGCAGCCAAGCAGGCAATGGATACTCATGGATACGGTATGTCTTCCGTACGTTTTATCTGCGGAACACAAGACTTGCACAAACAGCTTGAAGCAGCTATTTCCGATTATTTCCACACCGAAGATACTATTCTGTATGCTGCTTGTTTCGATGCCAACGGAGGTTTGTTCGAACCGCTCTTTACAGAAGAAGATGCCATTATCTCCGATGCGTTGAACCACGCTTCTATTATCGACGGAGTACGTCTTTGCAAGGCAAAACGCTACCGTTATGCCAACGCTGATATGGCGGATCTGGAACGTTGTCTACAAGAAGCTCAGGCACAGCGTCACCGCATCATTGCTACAGACGGTGTGTTCTCAATGGACGGTAACGTAGCTCCGATGGACAAGATTTGTGAACTGGCTGAGAAATACGATGCGCTGGTTATGGTAGACGAATCACACTCGGCTGGTGTAGTAGGTCCGACCGGACATGGTGTAGCCGAACAGTTTGGTGTATACGACAAGGTAGATATCTTTACCGGTACACTGGGTAAGGCATTCGGTGGTGCGATGGGTGGTTTCACTACCGGTAAGAAAGAAATCATTGCTATGTTGCGTCAGCGTTCTCGTCCATACCTGTTCTCTAATTCAGTAGCTCCTGCCATTATCGGAGCAAGCCTTGAAATGTTCAAGATGCTGAAGGAAAGCAACGATTTGCATACTAAGCTGATGGACAACGTAACTTACTTCCGCGACAAGATGCTGGCTGCTGGTTTCGATATCAAACCAACTCAGAGTGCCATCTGTGCGGTGATGTTGTACGATGCTAAACTTTCTCAAGACTTTGCTGCACGCATGCAGGAAGAAGGTATTTACGTAACCGGTTTCTATTATCCGGTAGTGCCGAAAGGACAGGCACGTATCCGTGTACAGCTTTCTGCCGGACACGAACGTGCACACCTCGACAAGGCTATCGAAGCCTTTATCAAAGTGGGCAAGGAACTGAAAGTAATTTAATCGGTTTTTCCGGTAAAAATAAGAAAGTCCGGCAATGTGCGAATCATTGCCGGACTTTCCTGTTTTTTGTTGGAACAAAAAGGTAGCCCCGAGGGGAATCGAACCCCTATCTAAAGTTTAGGAAACTTCTATTCTATCCGTTGAACTACAAGGCCATGTGTCTGCAAAGTTACTTTTTTTTATGGATATCCCAATAATTCTGTATAAAAAACTCTTATCTATCCATTTCTGTAAATAAGCGTTGATTTATTTTGATTTTAGCAAGAACTTTGCCATTTTTGCGTTTATCGAATTTGTGAACTTTAAATAATATATTATGGCAGAAGAAATGATTGTCAAAGAGTTGGAAGATGTCGTAGTACGTTTTTCCGGTGACTCGGGCGACGGTATGCAGTTGGCCGGAAATATGTTCTCCAATATATCGGCTACTGAGGGAAATGATATCAGTACATTCCCCGATTATCCGGCTGATATTCGCGCACCGCAAGGAACACTGACCGGTGTATCGGGCTTTCAGGTACACATTGGCTCCGACAAAGTCTATACTCCAGGAGATAAATGCGATGTGCTGGTAGCGATGAATCCGGCTGCTTTGAAAACACAATATAAATTCTGTAAACCGCAGGCGGTAATCATCATCGATTCCGACTCGTTTACACCCCGTGATCTTGAAAAGGCAAAATTCACACTGGAAAATCCTTTCTCCGAATTAGGTATTAAAAATGAGGTGGTAGAAGCAGCTATTACTACCATGTGCAAGGAGAGTCTGAAAGACAGCGGACTGGACAATAAAACCATTATGCGAACCAAGAATATGTTTGCATTGGGGCTGGTGTGCTGGCTGTTCCATCGTGATATCAAGGTCGGTGAGAAATTATTACATGAAAAATTTGCCAAGAAGCCCGAGATTGCAGAAGCCAATATCAAGGTGCTTTATGACGGCTATCACTTTGGTGAAAATACGCACGCTTCCGTATCGACAAGTTATACGGTGCCTTCTAAAAAACAGAAAGAAAAAGGCCGGTATATGGATATCAACGGAAACAAGGCTACGGCTTATGGCTTGATAGCTGCAGCGGAAAAGGCCGGATTGCAGTTGTATCTGGGTTCTTACCCCATTACACCGGCTACCGATATCTTGCATGAACTGGCAAAGCATAAGTCGTTGGGTGTAAAGACCGTACAGTGTGAGGATGAAATTGCAGGTTGTGCATCGGCTGTAGGAGCTGCTTTTGCAGGAGCTTTGGCGGTTACTACAACTTCCGGTCCGGGTATCTGTCTGAAAAGTGAGGCAATGAATCTGGCGGTGATTACCGAATTACCTTTGGTGATTGTGGATGTACAGCGTGGCGGACCGTCTACCGGACTTCCTACCAAATCGGAGCAGACCGACTTGTTGCAGGTATTGTATGGACGAAACGGAGAAAGTCCGATGCCGGTGATTGCAGCTACTTCGCCGACCAATTGCTTCGACTCGGCTTATATGGCTTGTAAAATTGCATTGGAATACATGACTCCGGTTGTGTTGCTTACAGATGCATACATTGCCAACGGTTCTGCGGCATGGCGTTTGCCCGACTTGAAGGAGTATCCGTCTATTGTTCCTCCTTATGTGAAGCCCGAAATGGCTGGCTCGTGGACTCCTTTCCAGCGTGCTGAAAACGGGGTACGTTATTGGGCTGTACCAGGTATGGAAGGCTTTATGCATCGTATTGGCGGACTGGAAAAGAGCAATGAAAACGGAGCTATCTCTACCGAGCCCGAAAACCATCACCTTATGACACAGCTTCGTGCACAGAAGGTAGAACGGATTGCAGATATTATTCCCGACCTGAAGGTGGAAGGAGAGGAAGATGCCGATTTGCTGATTGTGGGCTTTGGCGGTACATACGGACATTTGCATTCGGCTATGGATACATTGAACCGCAGTGGATACAAAGTGGCATTGGCTCACTTCCAGTTTATCAATCCGCTTCCCCGCAATACGGAAGAAGTATTGCGTCGCTACAAGAAGATTGTAGTAGCCGAGCAGAATATGGGACAATTGGCCGGCTATCTGCGTATGAAGATAGAAGGTATCCGTCTGCATCAGTTCAATCAGGTAAAAGGCCAGCCTTTTGTCGTACAGGAACTGGTAGAGGCTTTTACGGAATTAATAAAGAATGAAGAGTGATGCATAAAGATATGTCATCTTTATTCTTCATTTTTCATTCAGCATTCATCATTCTTAATTCTTAATTTGCAAGTATGAGCGAACAAAAATATACAGCAGCCGATTATAAAGCCGGACAACCTCGTTGGTGTCCGGGATGTGGCGACCATGCCTTTCTGAATTCTTTTCATAAGGCATTGGCTGAGTTAGGGATTCCTCCTCATGAAATAGCGGTAATTTCGGGAATTGGCTGTTCTTCCCGTCTTCCTTACTATATGAATACGTATGGCATGCATACCATTCACGGGCGTGCGGCAGCCATTGCTACCGGTGCCAAGGTGGCCAATCCGAATCTTACCATCTGGCAGATTTCGGGAGATGGCGACGGACTGGCTATCGGAGGTAATCATTTTATTCATGCCATCCGGCGTAATGTAGACCTGAATATGATTCTATTAAACAATCGTATTTATGGTTTGACCAAAGGACAGTATTCGCCGACTTCGGCACGTGGATTTGTCAGCAAGTCATCGCCTTACGGAACAGTAGAAGATCCTTTCCGTCCGGCTGAATTGTGCTTTGGAGCACGCGGACGTTTCTTTGCCCGTTGTGTGGCGGTGGATATGGCTCCCTCTGTGGAGGTACTGAAAGCGGCAGCCCGTCATAAAGGGGCTTCTGTGGTGGAAGTACTTCAGAACTGTGTGATATTTAACGACGGAACGCACAATGCGGTGGCAAAGAAGGAAGACCGTGAGCGGAACGCTATTTACCTGGAACATGGAAAACCGATGTTGTTTGGTCCGAATAAGGAATTTGGACTGATGCAGGAAGGTTTCGGACTGAAGGTTGTGAAGCTGGGAGAAAATGGAATCACGGAGAAAGATATTCTTGTACACGATGCACATTGCGAAGACCATACGTTGCAATTGAAACTGGCACTGATGGAAGGACCGGATTTCCCGATAGCTCTGGGTGTAATTCGCGATGTGGAAGCTCCTACTTACGAAGAAGCGGTAGAAGCACAGATTGAAGAGGTTGCAGCCAAGAAGAAGTATCATACCTTTGCCGAGCTGCTGGATACGAATGATACTTGGGAAATTAAATAATGGGTTGGACCGTTGTTTGCAGGTAGAATACTGATTACATTCATGCAGTAAGAAACAATTGTATAAGTTGGATATAGAAAAGAGTACCGGCTTCTCCAGAAGAGAAGGACGGTACTCTTTATTTTTGAGAGAGCGTAGGTTAATTGTTTGCTTTTCGGTCTGCTATTTGCTGGTTGGCTGTATCCCGGCTTGTAGCGGTATAATGGAGATGTCCGTCGTTATCTCTGAAAACAGGTCGGGAACTGGATTGTCTGCTCATTTCTGCACTCATCATCTTTGAACCACTGCCAAAGAAGAAATAGAATGCAGCTCCTATTACGGCTCCTACCATTAATACTTGTAGAAATAGCTGTAGCAAAGCTACAAAGAAGAGAATGATGCCAGCTCCTAATGACAAAACACAAAGTGCAGAGAAAGCTGTAAGCAAAAGTCCATCCCGCTTACCAATTTTCTGGATGTTCTTAAGTAAGGAGAAGCCTATACCGGCCGATAAAATACCGATGAACAGTACCGCAGATACGATACTTAATGGACCGTCGGGCATGCCAAAGAGTTTGCATAAGATGACGATGACCAATGTTATAGGAAACGATAACAGAATTCCCCAGAAAGTGGTCTTTATAGAGAATTCTTTCTCAATAGCGGCTTCGATAAACAGTTTGCCTATCCAAATCATGGCTACCTGCATAGTCAGAAATAGGGCAAACGGAATGAGACGAAGCAGTTTGGCAAAGAAGCCGTACTCACTGGAGGTGCACCACCATAATGCGCTGTTTCCTATTCCCCAATAAATACTTAATTCGAGGACGGTGGCTAGGAGCATACATCCTAAAACCGGACGAAGATAAACTTTGGGCCTTTGGGTACGCAATCCCCATAACATTATAATCAGGGAAGCTGCTACCAGGGCAAATATCAGCCAGTAAGGCAGTATATTGGAAGTAAGAAATTCTTTCATCTTATTTTTCTTTTTCAGAAGAAGATTTTAATGCGTCTTCTGCGGCTTTCGCCTGTTTGTAGATTTCACTGTCTTTTAAGGTAATAATGAGTTTAGATAGTTTACCCATTGATGCTGCGTTGTATGCCTTGATTCGAATATAGGTTTCGGCTGGGACTTTCGAACCGGCAGGCATTGCTTCACTGCTCATATCCTTTAATATACCGTCTGAGGCAAAAGATTTCCCGTCATTGTCGTAAAATACGGCATATAACTTGTCGAGTTCGAATGCATCAGTGGGTTGGTAAGAATGGAAACCGATAGCTTTGGCAGTCAATTCCAGTTCACCGGTTAGTTTTATCCATTTTCTGGTAGCTTCTGCTGCTTCAATTTTCATTGGCTTGCTTACTTTTAAAGGCAATGCCGGATCTATTTCGGTAGTAATTTCTTTGCCTTTAATTGTGGGAAGGGCGGCTTCTATGTCTGTTTTGAGCTTTCCTTCGGCTTCTTTCATTTCGTTCATGAGTTTTTCTACGACTTTGAGGTCTTTAGTGTTTTTCAGCTCCTCTTTTTTCTTGTTTGAAAGGTTTTCGAACTCACCGATTAAACCGGGTATTTCGCCCAAGGGACCGGAAGAAGATGCTTTACTTCCACCGCCGCAGGAGATGAACATCGTTGCTACTGCAAATCCTAAAACTGGGATAAAAAAAGACTTTTTCATAAGCGATTAGTATTTTAAGTGAATAATAAAGTATATGCCAAAGGAAGTGTTTTTACTTTTTATAATAATAAGGCAACTGCACCGCCATAGCTTTTTAATTTTTTCCGAATACGATATCGCACCGTGTAAATTGAACTTCTTTCCACATGAAAAAGTTTGACGATGTCGGTATATTCCATTTCAATTGCGAAACATAGCAAGTATCTTATATCGGTATTGGTCAGTACATCATAGCATTGCTGTATTACTTTGATCAGCTCATTTTTGCGTTGATAAGATGCAAGCCGCTCAAGATATTCAGCTTTTCGCTCATCGCTGATTTTTGTTTCTGTATGTGCGATGGCTAAGCTTAGTTTTTTCGCTATTATTGAAACTGACAGCTCGGTAAGTTCCAGATTAGAATGATAGATATCCGACATAAAGAGACTGATTTTGTTTTCTGCAAACAAAATTAGCCCCATTCCCCAGTCAAAAAAATAGACAAATATAGATAAAACACGTTTTGAGCCTATGAATATCAGCGCATGAGGAACTGAAAAGCTGGATTGTCTCTGAATTTTTTACGTAGACGGTAACGCACTGTATATACACTTGCCGGTTCTACATTGAAGATTGTGGCAATGTCTCGTGCTTCAAATTCCAGATAGAAACAGAGGATGTATTTGACATCCATGGGTGTCATGGCAGGTAGAGAAGTGGCAAACTGCTGCTCCAGATTGTTGGGGTTGGTTGCAGAAAGGCGCTTTAAGTATTCATTGCGAATGGATTCTTCTATCTGTGCTTCAGTTACAATGGTTTTCATTTTTTCAAGACCTTTTTCAAAAAGATGCGAAATCTGCTGGGCATTGACTACTTCTTTCAGACTGGTGTATTGTGATTTGATTGTATCCAGTTCCTGAAGATGCATTTCAGCTTCGAGGGCAGCCTGATAGAGCCGGTCTTCCAAACGCCGGCGGTGTAATAGATAAATCCAGATAACAAACAAAATAATGACGAGTGTAGCAATGAGCCCTGCAGTTAATAGCCGTGAAATGATGGTTTGTTGATGTGCCTTCTCTTGCATATTGCGTAACTCCAGATCTTTTTTCTCCACATTGAACTTGGCTGATATCTCTTTTAATTGCTGAGTCAGTTGGTGATTGTATACTTTTTGATGGTAGTCGATTATTTTCTGTTGATAGAGAGATACTTCTTTATAATTTCCTAAAATAGAATAGATATCTACTATATTGGTGTAAGCATCCAGCCGTTCTTGTCGGATACCGTTGTTTATGGTATCGGCATCCATCATGCAGAGTGCAGCCTTGAACTCCTGAAGAGCTTTGGAATAACGGCTCTGGCTTTTGTAGAGTGTGGCGTATGCACAGTGGATATTCAAAGCAACTTCATGTCTTTCCATTTTCATACGCAATGGTACAGCTCTTGCCTTTTCCAGATAATAAGAAGCACTGTCTTCATTGATAAATGGTTTGTCTGTAAAAAACAAAGCATGGTTATAATAGCTCCATGCTGCATTTACAGGGCCTCGCCTGAATTCTTCCCAATTGCGTTCAATAAGGTCAATAGATTTCCTGGAATATAACATGGCAGAATCTCGGAAGGCTGGATTTCCTTTTTCGATTGAATAACGGGCTGTTGCTACAGAATACCATGAGTAAAGTGCCCTCGGCTGTATCTTATTACCGGCTTGGATGGAAAACTTTTGCATCTCTGCAAGAATCTGATCCAATTGTTTGGTATCCAATGTTTGGCTATAGTAGATTGCCATGGCATAGAGACAATCCATCACTTTATTGTAATCTTGAACTTTTTCTGCGGCCCGTATAGATTGGTAGAAGACTTTATGGGCTGTCGTTATGTCTCCCATCGTAAGCTGCATGTAACCATAGTTGTAACAGATTGCTCCTTTTTGGAGTAGATTTTGGTAACCGCTATCTTCCACTTGGTTAATATATTGATAGGAGGTTTCCATGTGTTTGCGGTATTCATCGAGACGGTTCAGAGCTGATACTGTTAGTGCCCGGCTTCGGTAAATGACAGCAAATGTGAGGTTTGAAACTTTTGCTTTATGCGTGTCGGCAAACGGGAAAACCCATTTGGCAAATAGCTGTTCGGTTTCTTCATTGCTGAGGGAGTCGTCTCTGGTGATAAATCTGACGGAGCACCAAAGTGCACTGTCTGGATTGTCAATTGACAAAAGGGTTTTTACTTTTTGTTCTACATATTTGAGGTGTACAGGTGAAGCTCCGTACAGAAGTAGGGGAACTAATAATATAGATAGAAGGAAAGGTAAACGTTTCATCATAAATCTGCATTTTCCCTAAAAATAGGGACTTTCATGCAGATTATCAATTTTTTAACAGATTTGTCTATATAATAATTGTTGAGTCGAGAATATTGTTGTTTTTCGACCTTTATTTATTGTTGTAATAGCAATTGTTTATAGGGGACAGGTTTGAAATAAGGAAGCGTATCAGTCTTTTGAGGAAAGAAAGGCTGATACGCTTCTTTTTTATTCTTTTTCTCCGTAGCAAAGGTCTCCGGCATCACCCAGTCCCGGTACAATGTACGAGTGAGCGTTCAATTCCGGATCGACTGCTGCACACCAGATGGTCGTTTTG
Organism: Phocaeicola acetigenes; assembly: GCF_027529745.1. Taxonomy (NCBI): domain Bacteria; kingdom Pseudomonadati; phylum Bacteroidota; class Bacteroidia; order Bacteroidales; family Bacteroidaceae; genus Phocaeicola; species Phocaeicola acetigenes. The sequence continues at coordinate 373,514 of NZ_JAPZVM010000003.1, read as the reverse complement.
TCGGCTGGGAAAGTCTTTTTTACATGTTCTACTGCCTGACGGCTTGCGATAATTGAAGCCACGTGGATGTGTGCCGGCTCTCCCTTGGTAAGCAGTGCCTTATAAGCCAGTTCCATTGAACCTCCTGTAGCCAGCATAGGGTCGGTAATAATCAGTGTTTTTCCGTCAAGACGAGGAGAGGCGATGTATTCGATATGAATGTCGAAATGGTCTTCGTCGATATATTTGCGGAATGCCGAAACAAAGGCATTCTCTGCCTGATCGAAATAGTTGATGAATCCCTGATGTAGTGGTAAGCCGGCACGCAGGATAGTGGCCACTACAGGCTGGATAGCAGGTACGTTTTCGGTAGCCAGGGCAAGCGGAGTCTGTACTTCCAATGGATGATAAGGCAGGTCACGGCTGATTTCGTATGCCATGATTTCTCCTATTCGCTCAATGTTGCGGCGGAAGCGCAGGCTGTCTTTTTGTATATGTATGTCTCGGATCTCTGCCAGATAGCGGTTTAGAATAGTGTTGCTTTGGTTTAGTTCTACAATTTTCATGTCTTGTTTCTTTTATAAGTTGATTGCTACATATTTATGCCGCAAATATACAGAGTTTTTTTGTTTCTTTTTTATGGGAATTTCTTATATTTGAAGAATACAGGGGATTTATCCGGATAAGATATGAGAGTAAGTAGAATTGCGATATATGCATTGTTGCTGCTGGTACTGGTAGCAGGAATCGGTGGTTGGCAATATAGACAAAAATATATCTATCGTCAGCTGGAGAAGATAGAGGAACTGTTGCAGCATCAGGCTGACAGTGCCTGGCAGATTTTGACGAAAATGGAGCACCCGGACAGACTGTATGGGAGAAATCGTGCACTTTATTCTTTGCTCTATACACAGGCTTGTTATAAAAATTATATACCGGTGGAGGGAGATTCACTGATTCGTTTTGCCGTGGAATATTATAGCGATACTGCTGACTCGCTACGCAAATCGAAAAGCTGTTTCTATATGGCACAGGTCTGTCGTGACCGTTATGACCGCCATCGTGCATTGGACTATTTTCAGAAAGCCGGCAGTGCTGCCAAAGGATGCAGTGAGTATAAGTTTCTGAGTCTGTTGTATTACCACTGGGGATGTTTGTTACAGGATGAGAAGCCGTATACATTGGCTTTGAATAAAATGGAATTATCTTGTCAATATGCTGTACAGAATAGGGATACGGCGATGATAATTAGTGTTTTGGGTGAAATGGGTTGGGGCTATCTTTCTAATGGTGATTATCAGTTGGCTTCTGAAAAACTGGAGAAAGCTATTAGTTATGCGGAAAATATAGGAGGTAAACAATTAGGCTGGTTAAACCACTGTTATTCCGTTCTTTGCTGGAAGATTCATAAATATGAAAAAGCATTGGAACTGGCTGATAGAAGTCTTGCTTTTTGGAAAGATTCTGTTTTTAGGAAAACGGTGTTTGCGTTAAAGGGAGATATTTATTTGGATTTGCAGCAAGTGGATTCGGCTCGGTTGTATATAGAGAAAGGTAGGAATGATGCTGATTTCAGAAAGAAAGCGGCTTATGCTTTGTCGATGTACGAACTTGAAAAGCGTTTGGGACATTATGAGGATGCGTTACGATTTCATGAGTTGTATGCTTGTAGTGTAGATTCCTTTATGAAAAAGGAAGAAACTAACCGTTTAGGGGAATTGCAGCAAAAGTATGACTACTCCTTGATGCAGAATGAAAATGGCAGACTGAAAGCGAAAGAGCAACGTATGAAAATATTGGTATTGGTAGTAGCTTTAGTAGCGATTGCTTTATTGTTCGTATTTTATGGTATATACAACAGGTATAAACAAAAGAAAGAGTACGAGTTACAGAGAAACAAACAGGAAATACTGGAGAAAGAAGCTGTTTGGAAGGAACGCTTTTTCCATATGAATGAGGTAATAAGGCATATTGAGAATATTTGTGAATTACCTGCTCTTCAGAAAGACAAGAAAGCAAGCCAAATTAGACTTTCAGCAATGGAGATTGAACAGTTACTTTCGGCTGTCAATGCCTGTTACAATCAATTTGCTTGCCGTTTACAAAAAGATTATCCAACTTTGAGTCAGATTGATGTGTGTATATGCTGTCTTTTAAAAGTAGGAATAAGAAATCAGGATATTTGTTATCTCTTGGGCATAATGGATGAGGCTTTCAAGAAAAGGAAATATCGTATCAAACACGATAAACTGAAGTTGGATATAGCGTTAGATGACTTCTTAAAAGCTTATTGATACTGTGATTTTTCTTGTAAAGCCCTCATGAGACTATTTGTCCCCTTTTTTTATAAGTGAAATTACAGTTATTACCTTGATTTATAGTATGATTGATGAAGGTGATGAATATGGATTTGTCCCCTATTTGTCTACCTATGAAGTGGATGTTTACTACTAATTTTGGGGTAGAAACTTTAAAGATAACATGTATGAAAGCACAAGTTAGTTTATGTCTTTGGGGAATGTGTCTGTGGGTTTTGGAAACCAATGCCATTGATGTGAAGTTACAGGCAAAGAAAGTGAAAGATCCCAATGTTCCTCAACAGGAAATACCGGTACATGCCGATATGAACAACTCTTTGTTAGGTGTTCATTTTCTGAATGGAGTAGATGTAACTATTACAGTAGTTGGTCCGGAAGGAGTGGTGTATCAGAAGGAAGTAACAACTCCTTTCCCTGAATCTGTATATGTAGATCTGAGTTCTTATCAGAAAGGGGAATATACTATCTATATTAAGGATAAAGAAGGAAATCTCTTATGGGGTAACTTTATGAAATAAAAAAAGTATTGAATCTGCGCAGGTCAATATGGTCTTGAATATTTGTTTTACTTTAAATTAATTATTCGGTATGAAAAAACTATTTTTAATTTTAGCTATTATGGCTTGCGGTTTGTATTCATGTACCAAGCAAGCACTTCCAGAACCTTCTGAAAAAGAAGTTGTTCAGAAAAATATGTTTGAGTATACAATGTTGAAAACCGCACTGTCTGAATACTGATATATCCCCATATCTAGACAGTAGAAGAGGTGGCTTTTGGCGTAGATTATGTGGCATTTTTGGTGCTGATGGAGCTGGAGCTGCTATTGGTTCACTATTTGGAGGTGTTGGAGCTTTAGTAGGAGGTATTGGAAATTCTGTTTTATTTGCTGCGATGGGGGATGAATTTATGAATGCTGAGATGCATTCATATGAAGATGAAAGACATATTCGTCTTGTAATGATTCCTACTGACTCTTTGACTTTAAGGCCATTCGATTATGCCTCTTTCCCAATGGTAAATACTAATCCGATTCAAAAGGCTTACTCTCCCAATTTAGATGAAGAGATGCCGCTTCCTCCAATTAATGAGGCAGTAACATATGATGGATATGTACGTGTAATTAACTTTGAAGGAAATAATTTTGGAAGTATGCATAATAGTATTATTTCTGAAATATATAAGGAAGATGAAGATATATTAAGTAAACCTTGTTCGTATATAGTTGATAAAACGATTGCGTGCGTTGAGGAAAGGGGGCTTCATGTTTCGAAGAATATAAGACAAGATGTAATAGAACAATTGAATAAGGATATGAAGGGATGTGAAGACCTTGAAAGTATAATTGCTTTGTTTAAAACTTATTATCCGGATTATTCAAATATTTTGGATGTAATTCAAGATTTTGTTCAGAATGCATCTTCATGCACTTCAGAAAGTCAGCTTGATGAATATGTAAGAGGATATTTGTCTATAATTGCTGAATCTGATTTGTCTCAGCAGGATAAAGAAATTCTTAGTTCTGCAATAGAAGTCTCAGCTAATAGCATATTGCTTTGGTGTGTTCAATAAATCTCTCTTAAAAGTATATTGACCTTTCTTTATATTGCTTTTAGCAGGGTGAAGAATCTTGATTATATTTAATAAGTTTATTCAAGGTTCTTCTTCCTGCTGGTTTAAATGTTTCTTTTTGATAGTTGAATTTGGTTTATAGATGGCTGTTTATTAGGGGAAATGTAAAAAAATACTTATACTATTGATTTTCTTGTTGTTAATTAATAACTTTATTCGGAGATAGATATAAACACTATATAAATAAAATGTTGAGTTTATGAAGAAGTTAGTTATGTTGCTCCTCTTGGTATTTGCAGGAGCTGTTGTTCTGCAAGCACAGGAATCGTCAGTGAAGAAAGAAAGAGTGGAAATTTCTGCTGGTCTTGGATACGGCTGGTTGCTTAATTCCAATTTGTCTCCTTATGGGTTGCATTATCGTGGCAATTATAAGGGAGGCATTACGGGAAGTGTGGATGCTTTCTATTGTTTTGATGGTTGGAAAGCTGGAGTGCTGTTTTCCAATCTTTCTACTTCTGGTAATTATACGGTAGAGGGGGATATGGTGGCAGAAGATATTACTGTAAACTATATTGCTCCTCAGTTAAAGGCAGATAAGCATTTTGCCGAGCGATGGACCTTGTCTGTAGCAATAGGAGCAGGTTATTTATGGTATGCAAATAAAGGATGGCAAAATACTACAGAGTATAAAGTGACAGCGCATGCCTTGGGCGTAAATGGTCGTCTTGAAATTGCCTATCGTTTACTTCCTCGTCTGGATATATTCGGTGCTCTCTCTTATTGGGGAGCTTATAATATAAAGGAATTTAAAGTAGAATCACAAGGTGAAAGTTCTACTTCCGATTTGGATGACCCCTATCAGTTGAAGTTTAATACAAGCGAATTGATGTGTGGTATACGGGCTGTATTTTAATTGAGGTTCTATGCCGTATATGAAAGGGTTGATAAAAGAAAGTTATAAAAACAGTATCCGGGATTTCTGTTTGCTTTTGGGATGTTATGGATTGGTGTATGGAGTAATCTGTATATTTGATCTGTGTACAGGGTGGTGGAAAGGTATTGCCATGGGTGTTTTGGGCACATTGTTTTATGAAGCAGGCCATGTGTGGTATGTCCAGATGAGAAGAAAAGACCTGTGAAAGTGTGGGAAAACCATGATACGATGATTGGAATGATTTCATAGTTGCTATGTGGAAATGGCAGATTTGTTACACAAGTATAAATCTTTCAGTATTACGGAATTTTTTCTGTAATAACTTCTTTGTTTGAAAGAAAACTACTATTTTTGTAGCGCCTTAGACAAGGAGATGATGAAAAGACAATCTCTTAGTCAAAGACTTGAAAAGTAAAAACTAAACATTTGATATAATAACCAAATTAATCATTTGAAACAATGGCAAATTTAGATCTTACCAAATACGGTATCACTGGTACCGTAGAAATCGTACACAATCCTTCATATGAAGTATTGTTTGCTGAAGAAACAAAAGCAGGTTTGGAAGGCTTTGAAAAAGGTCAGGAAACTGAACTGGGTGCAGTAAACGTAATGACTGGTATCTACACTGGTCGTTCTCCTAAAGATAAATTCTTGGTAAAAGACGCTACAAGTGAAAATACTGTATGGTGGACTTCTGAAGAATATAAAAACGACAACAAGCCTGTAACTACAGAAACTTGGAATGTATTGAAGGCTTTGGCTGCAAAAGAATTGTCAAACAAGAAATTGTTCGTTGTTGACGGTTACTGCGGTGCTAACGAAGCTACTCGTTTGAAAGTTCGTTTCATCATGGAAGTTGCATGGCAGGCTCACTTCGTAACTAACATGTTCATCCGTCCTTCTAAAGAAGAATTGGAAAACTTCGAACCTGATTTCGTTGTTTACAACGCTTCTAAGGCTAAAGTTGAAAACTACAAAGAATTGGGATTGAACTCAGAAACTGCAGTTGTATTCAACTTGACTACTAAAGAACAGGTTATCCTGAACACTTGGTACGGTGGTGAAATGAAGAAAGGTATGTTCTCTATGATGAACTACTTCAACCCATTGCGTGGTATCGCTTCTATGCACTGCTCTGCTAACACTAACATGGACGAAACTGAATCAGCTATCTTCTTCGGTTTGTCTGGTACAGGTAAAACTACCTTGTCTACAGACCCGAAACGTAAGTTGATCGGTGACGACGAACACGGATGGGATAACGAAGGTGTATTCAACTACGAAGGTGGTTGCTACGCTAAGGTTATCAACTTGGATAAAGAATCTGAACCAGATATCTACAACGCTATCAAACGTGACGCTTTGTTGGAAAACGTTACTGTTGACGCTGAAGGTAAAATCAACTTCGCTGATAAGAGCGTAACAGAAAACACTCGTGTTTCTTATCCTATCCACCACATTGAAAACATCGTTAAACCGGTGTCTAAGGGTCCTCACGCAAAACAAGTTATCTTCTTGTCTGCTGATGCATTCGGTGTATTGCCTCCTGTATCTATCTTGAACCCTGAACAGGCTCAGTACTACTTCTTGTCAGGATTTACTGCTAAGTTGGCTGGTACAGAACGTGGTATCACTGAACCGACTCCGACATTCTCTGCTTGCTTCGGTGCTGCTTTCTTGTCATTGCACCCAACTAAATATGCAGAAGAATTGGTTAAGAAGATGGAAATGACTGGTGCTAAAGCATACTTGGTAAACACTGGTTGGAACGGTACAGGTAAACGTATCTCTATCCGTGATACTCGTGGTATCATCGATGCTATCTTGGACGGATCTATCGAAAAAGCTCCTACTAAGACTATTCCTTACTTCGATTTCGTAGTTCCGACAGAATTGCCGGGTGTTGATCCTAAGATCTTGGATCCTCGCGATACTTACGAATGCGCTTGCCAGTGGGAAGAAAAAGCTAAAGACTTGGCTGCTCGCTTCATCAAGAACTTCTCTAAGTTCACTGGTAACGAAGCTGGTAAAGCATTGGTTGCTGCTGGTCCAAAATTGTAATTTGAATTTGCAATATCGTTATATGAAAAGCGGTTCTCTTTTGGGGAACCGCTTTTTTATTTTATTTTTGTGATGAATTTAAATCTATCAATATCATGAAATTATTAACTCTATCAGTGGCGTTGTCGGCTACATCTCTTTTGTTTTCTTGTGCTTCCAAGCATGTAGAAGCTCCACAACCTGTATATCCGATACCGGAAGCAAAGCAGGTGGAATGGCAGAAAATGGAAACGTATGCGTTTATTCATTTTGGCTTGAATACATTTAATGACCGTGAGTGGGGATATGGAGATAGTGATCCGAAAACTTTTAATCCAAAAAAGTTGGATTGTGAACAGTGGGCACAAACACTTGTCAAGGCAGGTATGAAAGGGGTTATCCTGACTGCGAAACATCATGACGGATTCTGTTTGTGGCCTTTCGAAGGAACAGAATATAGTGTGAAGAACTCTCCATGGAAAGACGGTAAGGGAAATGTAGTGAAAGAACTGGCAGAGGCTTGCAGAAAGTATGGATTGAAATTTGCCGTTTATTTGTCACCTTGGGACAGACATCAAGCTAACTATGGTACACCGGAATACTTACCTTATTTCTATGCGCAGCTTCGTGATTTGCTGACTAATTATGGGGATGTGTTCGAAGTATGGTTTGATGGTGCAAATGGTGGAGACGGATGGTATGGTGGTGCCAAGGATATGCGTACTATCGATCGTAAGAATTACTATAATTATCCTAAGATTTATGAGATGCTGGATAGCATTCAGCCGCAAGCTATTGTGTTCTCTGATGGTGGCCCTGGCTGTCGTTGGGTAGGTAACGAGAATGGTTTTGCCGGTGCTACCAACTGGTCGTTCTTACGCAAGGGAGAAGTGTATCCGGGTTATCCCAGATATTATGAGTTGCAATACGGACATGAGGATGGTAACCAGTGGGTAGCTGCCGAATGTGACGTATCTATCCGTCCGGGATGGTTCTATCATCCGGAAGAAGATAGTCTGGTGAAGACTCCGGAGCAGCTTGTAGATCTTTATTATCGTAGTGTAGGTCATAATGCCACTTTGCTTCTGAATTTCCCGGTAGACCGGAACGGATTGATTCATCCGATTGACTCTGCCAATGCGGTGAAGTTCCATGAAATGATTCTTCAGGAGCTGAAGACTAACCTGGTAGCTGGTATGACACCGAAGGTTTCTAACGAACGTGGAGGTGATTTTGTAGCTTCTGCACTGACTGATGATAACTTTGATACTTATTGGGCCACAGAAGATAGCGTAACAACTGCCGATATCGAATTTACCTTCCCGAAAGCTCAGCGTATGAACCGTATGCTGTTGCAGGAATATATTCCACTCGGACAGCGTGTAAAATCGTTTGTGGTAGAATATAAGGATGGTGATCAGTGGTTGCCTGTGCGAATGAATGAGGAAACAACTACTATCGGTTACAAGCGTCTGCTTCGCTTCGAATCTGTAAACTCTACAGCTATCCGTATACGTATCACTGATTCACGCGGTCCTTTGTGTCTGAGCAGCATTGGTGTATACGATGCAGGTGAAAAAGCTGATGAAGGAGTAGCTGCAACGACAAGAAAAATCGAAAGCTTGCCGTTTACACTGGCAGAAGTAGATAAAGAAGAAGCAGTCAAGGCATCAGATAAAGACGAAAAAACAGTTTGTATGGTGAAAGGTGATAAGATTCTGATCGACTTGGGAAGTGAGCAGATGATTTCTTCTTTCCACTATCTGCCTAATCAGGATAGAACGGCTGGAGGCATGGCATTGACATACGAGCTGCGTGTGGGTAATGAACCGACTGCTGTGAACAAATTGGTAAAGAGTGGAGAATTCTCGAATATCATTAACAATCCGATTCTTCAGTCTGTATACTTTACTCCGGTAAAAGCACGTTATTTCGAATTCCGTGCTCCTCGTATTCAAGGTGCAGAAAAGGTTTTGGGCATTGCCGAAGTCGGTGTATGTAAATAGCAAGAAACTCGGTACAGATATAGGTTGAACTAATAGAATTTCACTATCTTTGTACCGAGAATAAACATATACAGAGGACGATATGAAAGTAGAAGATAAACTGACCGCCTCTATCATCGAAGGCGTAAAGGCATTGTACGGGCAGGATGTGCCTGCAAAAATGGTACAGTTGCAGAAGACAAAGAAAGAGTTTGAAGGACATTTGACTTTAGTCGTATTTCCTTTTCTGAAAATGTCAAAGAAATCTCCTGAGCAGACAGCGCAGGAAATTGGTGAATATCTGCAACAGCATGAACCGGCGATTGCTAACTTTAACGTAATAAAGGGGTTCCTGAATCTGACTATCGCATCGGATGTATGGATTGAATTACTGAATAAGATTCATGCAGACCAGAAATGGGGTATTCAGGAAGCGGCTGCTGATGCTCCCTTGGTGATGATTGAATATTCTTCGCCTAATACAAATAAGCCGTTGCACTTGGGACATGTGCGTAACAACCTTTTGGGAAATGCATTGGCCAATGTAATGGCAGCTAACGGTAATAAAGTTGTAAAAACCAATATTGTCAACGACAGAGGTATTCATATCTGCAAGTCAATGTTGGCATGGCTGAAATATGGTAACGGTGAAACACCTGAATCTTCAGGCAAGAAGGGCGACCATCTGGTAGGCGATTATTATGTAGCTTTCGACAAGCATTATAAAGCAGAAGTTGCCGAACTGATGGAAAAGGGTCTGACCAAAGAAGAAGCAGAGGCGCAGTCACCATTGATGTTGGAAGCACGCGAAATGCTTCGTAAATGGGAGGCAAACGATCCTGAAGTTCGTGCTCTTTGGAAGAAGATGAACGAATGGGTTTATGCCGGCTTCGATGAAACTTACCGTATGATGGGTGTAAGCTTCGATAAGATTTATTACGAATCGGATACTTATCTGGAAGGTAAGGAAAAAGTGATGGAAGGTCTGGAAAAAGGTTTCTTCTTCCGCAAAGAAGATGGTTCGGTATGGGCTGATTTGACTGCTGAAGGACTCGACCATAAACTTTTGCTTCGTGGCGACGGTACTTCTGTATATATGACTCAGGATATTGGTACAGCCAAGCTGCGTTTCCAGGATTATCCTATCAATAAAATGATTTATGTGGTAGGTAACGAACAGAACTATCACTTCCAGGTATTGTCTATCCTGCTCGATAAATTAGGTTTTGAATGGGGTAAAGATCTGGTACATTTCTCTTACGGTATGGTAGAATTGCCGGAAGGTAAGATGAAGAGCCGTGAAGGTACTGTAGTGGATGCAGACGACCTGATGGAAGCCATGATTGAAACAGCCAAGGAAACCAGCAATGAGTTGGGAAAACTCGATGGTCTTACCAAAGAAGAAGCCGATGATATTGCACGTATCGTAGGATTGGGTGCATTGAAATATTTCATCCTGAAGGTAGATGCACGCAAGAACATGACCTTCAATCCGAAAGAATCTATCGACTTCAATGGTAATACAGGTCCGTTTATTCAGTATACATACGCTCGTATCCAGTCTATTTTGCGTAAAGCAGCCGAAGCTGGATTGACTATTCCTGCTGTAATTCCTGCTGGAATAGAGTTGAGCACAAAAGAAGAAGGACTCATCCAGATGTTGGCAGACTTTACCAATGTCGTAAAACAGGCTGGTAGCGACTATAACCCGTCTATTTTGGCAAACTATACATACGATTTAGTGAAAGAATACAACCAGTTCTATCATGACTTCAGCATCTTGCGCGAAGAAAATGAAGCAGTGAAAGTATTCCGCCTTGCATTGAGCCAGAACGTAGGTAAGGTAGTAAAACTTGCAATGGGACTACTCGGTATTGAAGTTCCGGAACGTATGTAAAAACAACAGATAAAATAAAGGAAAATGCCATTCACGGTGCCGCAATGTACTGTGAATGGCATTTCTTTTTAAGAAAGAAAATAATATTATTGTGTGATGCTGCGGCTTGGGTAAGCAAGGGCTGCTGTAAATTCCAGTGCAACCATCTGCGCTGTATTGGCCCAGTGTTTCTTGAAAGTACCTAACAGCAACTCGATTTGTTTGGCAGAGAATCCTATTGATTTATCAGAAAGAACGTTGACCGTTTCGTTGACAGCCACAATGGAAGTCACATTTTTTTTCAATAGTTCCAGTAATTGCTCTTTCTTGTTTTCTTTGTCTTGTAAACTTTGTTGCAGAGCATCTGCATTGACAGTACTGTCTGCCTGCAATTCCAAATGACGTTGGTTAAGCTCTTTCAGTTCATTAGTAAGAGAAGCAATTTCTTTATTCAGACTCAGATAGAAATCATGGGTGGGAGACCCTGATATTTCAGGATTGGGAATAACCAGCAACGAATCCCACTGGCTTTTTGTAGCAGTACTGATGTCGGCTGTAAAGGTAATATTCGAATTGTCTATATACAGTTCACCTTGATATTTCTTATTTGAGCTATCAGATGTGTCATTTGAATTATCTAAGTCAATCAGAATATGATATCGCTCCGGTTTGTCCACTTCGCCTTTGAACTCAAATTTTCCGTTGGTAATAGTAGTACTGTCTATCATTACAGGACCTTTCAGGAAAGAAGGATATTCGATATACGCTTTTCCGTTGGCATTTGCGTCAGATAAATTACCTTCAATTGTATATCCCTTCGGTTGGCAGGAAGCTAGTAAAGCTGTGAAAAATAGAACATTTACGATATTCTTCATAGTTTTTCGGTTTTAATAATGTAAAATGTGATTTTAGTTGCCTGCAAATATAGGGAGATAATCCGTCTTTGAATACTCTTTCTTCTTAAAAACTATGAAAGGCAAGAAGAATGTCAACCCTTTTGTGTACTTTTGTTCTTATTAACAAGAAACATATGCCCAAACAGAAATTCTATGTAGTGTGGAAAGGAGTGAATCCTGGAGTTTATACTTCGTGGACAGATTGTCAACTTCAGATTCAAGGATATAAAGGAGCTTTATATAAATCATTTGATTCTTTGGAAGAGGCAGAGCATGCCTTTGAAACTCCTGCCCATCATTATATCAACAAGAAGCAGGAAAGAGAGCCTTCTCTCTGTCAGATTCCCGAAAACTTTAATTTGAACTGTCTGGCTGTGGATGCGGCATGTAGCGGTAATCCCGGTCCGATGGAGTATCGTGGAGTTTATCTGCTTACCGGGCAGGAAATCTTTCATTTCGGACCTATTTATGGAACCAATAACATCGGAGAGTTTCTGGCTATAGTACATGGTCTTGCCTTGTTAAAACAGAAGGGTATAGACATGCCTATTTATTCCGATAGCCGTAATGCGCTACTTTGGGTAAAGCAGAAGAAATGTAAGACAAAGCTGGAACGCACCTCCCGGACAGAGGAGCTTTTCAGAATGATAGAACGTGCCGAAAAATGGCTGAGAGAAAACTCATATACCACACCTTTGTTGAAGTGGGAGACAGAGAAATGGGGAGAAGTGCCTGCCGATTTCGGGAGAAAGTAACTAAAATTGAACAGTTCGTTAAAAAAATAAGAAACTGATGAAGAAGAGATTTGCTTACCTTATTTCATTCTTTGTGGCATTGGTACTGATATTTTTAGTACAAAAGCCATTCTTTATGTTGTACAATAGTGCTGCCAGTTCTGATGTGTCGTGGACAGATTATTTCAAAGTCATGTATCATGGCCTGTCATTGGATGCTGCTACTGCCGGTTACCTGGTTGCACTTCCTTTTTTGGCTGTATTGGTTAGTGTCTGGTTCAAGAGATTTCCTTTACGTGCAGTTCTGGTAGGCTATTATGCTCTTATCAGCCTGCTGATGGCTATTATCTTTGTGGTGGATATGGGTTTGTATCCATTTTGGAAATTCAAGCTCGATGCCTCTATTTTTCTTTATATGGATTCGCCGAAAAATGCCTTGGCAAGTGTATCGGTCGGATTCGTCCTGCTCCGTGTATTGGTAATGATATTGCTGGCAGGACTCACTGCCTGGGGATTATATAAGTTGACACCTTCCCATTTACCGGCTACTACGAAGAAACTTTCCGGAACAGCCGGTCTGCTTGTACTGGGAGGATTGTTGTTTATCATCATTCGTGGAGGAGTGACAGAATCAACTTCCAATATCGGTCAGGTTTATTTCTGCAACAATGAATTTCTGAATCATTCGGCGGTCAATCCGGCCTTTAGTCTGCTTTCATCTGTAAGCAAAACGCAGAATTACGAGGAGCAATTCAATTTTTTTTCTGAAGAGGAACGTGCTCACTTGTTCGACGGACTTTATCCGGTAAAGGGAAAGAATACGGTGGAACTCCTGAATACCAAGCGGCCCAATATTCTAATCATTCTGATGGAAGGTTTTGGAGCTACCATGGTAGATTCGTTGGGAGGAGTTCCCGGGGCCAGTCCTAATATTGACCGTTTGTCGAAAGAAGGAATTTATTTTACAAACTGTTATGCAAACAGTTTCCGTACCGACAGAGGTACAGTCTGTACTTTTAGCGGATACCAGAGTTTCCCGAACTTATCGGTAATGAAGATTCCGGCAAAAAGCCGTACTCTGCCTTCAATTGTAGGCAAGTTAGTGAAAGAAGGATATACAACTGATTTCCTGTACGGTGGAGATATTAATTTTACCAATATGAAAAGCTATTTGCTGAGCAGTGGCTATCAACATCTGACGGCAGATGTTGACTTTCCTTCAGAACAGCGTAAAAATCCATGGGGAGTAAACGATGATATCACTTTTGATTATCTGTACAACCAGCTTAAGAATCGTACAGAAGGGCCCTGGCATACTGCTTTCCTTACCTTGAGCAGTCATGAACCGTTTGAAGTACCTTATCACCGTCTGGAGGAAAAGATACCTAATGCCTTTGCTTTCACAGACGATTGCCTGGGTCGCTTTGTGGATAAGATGAAACAACTTCCGCAGTGGAAAGATTTGCTGATTATTTGTCTTCCCGATCATGGATTCCATTATCCGGCAACAGGCCACGGACATGCTCCCTGGGTGCATCATATTCCTATGTTGTGGTTAGGAGGTGCCGTCAAGCAGCCAATGGTTATTGACAAGTTAATGAATCAGACCGATTTGGCAGCTACCTTACTCGGACAGTTGGAAATAGATCATAGTGAGTTTAATTTCAGCCGTAACGTATTGGGAGAGGAATATACTTATCCGTTTGTTTATTATACCTTTAATAACGGTTTTGTCTTTTGCGACAGCACTGGAGTTACCTTGTTCGACAATAACTCCGGGCAGGTTTTGCTCGACGAGCCCCAATCCGATGAAAACCGTTTGAAGCGAGGAAAAGCTATTCTGCAAAGCTCTTATGACGATTTAGGCAGTCGGTAATATTTCCCGACTGCATTTGCATATCTTATCTGTAGATTAGTGTAGAGAGTTGTTCTTCACTGAATAGCTCATTAGCTATTTCTAGCAATTGAGAAGAGGTCAGAGCTTCAATACGTTGGAACACCTCTTCTTTGTCTTCGTATTTTTTGTAGTGAAGGAAGCACTTACCCATGCTTAAGGCATTGTTTTCGAAGTTGTCGCCGGCTACTCCAATCTGACCGATAATCTGTTTTTTTGCTGCAGCCAGTTGGGCTGTTGTCAAAGCCCGCATGCGCAGGCGGTTTAATTCTTTCTGCACCAGTTCAATGCAATAGTCTGTATCTTCCGTATCACAACCAAAATAGATACAGAAGGTTCCTGTATCAGTGTATGAAGTCAGGTTTGATTCTACATTATACACCAATCCCCGTTTTTCGCGTAAAGATACGTTGAGGCGGCTGTTCATGCCGGGACCTCCCAGAATATTGTTCAGAAGATACAATCCGGTACGGCGTTCGTCGTATGCGTGATATCCACGTCCACCTATCATTACGTGCGACTGATGGGTATCTTTGTGTAACGTCAGATTTTTAGGACAATACGGCTGTGGAGCCAGTCTCTGATAGTTCTCTACTTCACTATAAGGAATATCAGCTACAGCCTTTTCTACCGTGCGTATTACCCGCTTGAAATCAATATCTCCCTGTACGAAGAAAACCATGTTGGTAGGTTTATAGTATCTGCCGGTAAACTGCAAGGCATCTTCGCTGCGGAAATGGCGTAGCAGTTCCGGTTTGCCTAAGATATTTCTTCCCAAGGCATGTTCCGGAAAAATCAGCTCTTCGAAATCATCGAATATCAGCTCGGCAGGACTGTCTTCGTAACTTTGTATTTCATCAATGATTACTTCTACCTCTTTTTCAATTTCCTGTGCAGGAAAGGTACTGTGAAAAACAATGTCTGTAAGAAGTTCTACGGCACGGGCGAAATGCTCTTTCAGAAAGGCACTGTAGATGACGGTTTCTTCCTTGTTGGTATAAGCATTCAAGTCGCCTCCTACATTCTCCATCCGGTTCAGGATATGCCAGGCTTTTCGCTTTTGTGTACCTTTGAAGATAAGATGTTCTACAAAGTGCGCCATACCTTGTTCTTGCTCCATTTCGTCGCGGGTTCCTGCGTCTACGGCAAAACCACAATAAGCTACGTTGGTGGGGCTGGGAGTATGTATAATACGCAGACCGTTTGACAAAGTGAAAGTATTGTAAGCCATTGTTTTTTTATTAGAATCTGTTTCTGCTTGCAAAAATACAACAATACTTATTGTCCTTCTTTAAAAAATGCAGATATTTGCAGAATAAAGACTAAAAACAACCCAATAAGCTATGAATAAAATTGCTGTATTCTGCTCTGCATCCGACTATATCGATTCTGTGTATACCGAGAAGGCAGCACAGTTCGGAGCATGGATGGGAGAAAACCGCAAATGGCTTGTTTACGGAGGTTCGAACAGGGGACTGATGGAAACAGTGGCTCGTGCGGCAAAAGAAAAGGGAGCCATGATTATGGGAGTGGTACCTACCAAGCTGGAAGAACGTGGAATGGTGAGTGATTTGCTGGATGTAACATTTCATACAGTCAATCTGAGCGACCGGAAGGACATCATGCTTCAGGAAGCCGATGTGATGGTGGCACTGCCCGGAGGAGTAGGAACACTCGACGAAATCTTTCATGTGATGGCAGGAGGTACTATCGGTTATCACGACAAGAAAATCATTTTCTACAATGTGAACGGTTTTTGGGACGACATCCTTCATTTCCTGAAAGGATTGGAAGAACAGCGATTTGCACATCATCCGCTGAACAACTATATGCAGGTAGCAAATACTTTCGAAGAATTAATACAATTATTGGCATAATCAAACAAAATATAATATGATTTCATCTATTAACGAACTATTGCAGCGTGAAGCACAGGCTGTACTGAATATTCCGGTAACAGACGGATATGAAAAAGCGGTTGCTTTGATTGTAGAGCAAGTACATCATAAACATGGAAAGCTGGTGACTAGCGGTATGGGAAAAGCCGGACAGATAGCTATGAATATTGCTACTACATTCTGCTCTACAGGTATTCCGGCAGTCTTTTTACATCCGAGCGAAGCGCAGCATGGCGATTTGGGTATCCTGCAGGAGAACGATTTGCTGCTGCTTATTTCAAACTCAGGAAAGACCCGTGAAATCGTGGAACTGACACAATTGGCAGCTCGTCTGAATCCGGCTTTGAAGAAGATTGTCATCACCGGAAATCCTGATAGTCCTTTGGCTCAGGCTGCTGATATTTGTCTGGCTACCGGACATCCGGATGAAGTTTGTGTGCTGGGCATGACACCTACCACTTCGACTACGGTAATGACTGTAATTGGTGATATTCTGGTGGTAGAAACCATGAAGCAGACTCACTTCACTATCGAAGAATACAGTAAACGTCATCATGGCGGATATTTGGGAGAACGTTCTCGTGAACTTAGCAAATAACAGATAGATGAGAAGAGTAATCGGTATAGGAGAAACCATCCTCGATATTTTGTTCCGCGACAACCAGCCTCAGGCAGCAGTACCGGGAGGTTCGGTATACAATGCGGCCATTTCATTGGGGCGTATGGGAGTCAATGTAATGTTCATCAGCGAAACAGGAAACGACCGTGTAGGAGAAATGATTTTGCAGAATATGCGCGACAATGGGGTAAGTACAGAACATGTCAATGTATTTCCCGAGGGAAAGTCGCCGGTTTCACTCGCTTTTCTGAACGAGCGAAATGATGCAGAATATATTTTTTACAAAGACTATCCGCGTCAGCGCCTGGAAGTAAAGATGCCGGAAATTACGGCAGACGACATTATCATGATAGGTTCCTATTTTGCAATTACTCCGGTATTGCGCGATAAAGTAGTGGAATTGCTGGAGCAGGCCCATAAAGCCGGAGCAATTATCTATTATGATGTGAATTTCCGTAGTACTCACCGCAATGAAGCCATCAAGCTGATGCCTACTATTTTGGAGAACTTCGAGTATGCCGACATTCTGCGTGGTTCGACAGAAGATTTTCAGAATATGTTCGGATTGGCCGAGGCCGATGCTGTTTATCGTAAACATGTAGCGTTCTATTGCCAGAACTTTATCTGTACAGATGCCGACAAGGATATTTGTCTGCGGACCAGACAGGTTACGAAGAATTATCCGGTAGAGCCTCTGCAGGCAGTGAGTACAATCGGTGCCGGAGATAATTTCAACGCTGGAGTGGTATTCGGCTTGTTGAAAAACCGGATTCGCCGGAACGATTTGGCAGAACTGACAGAAGCCGACTGGGATGCTATTATACAGTGTGGAAAAGATTTTAGTGCCGATGTGTGCAAGAGTGTGAACAATTCGGTATCGAAAGCTTTTGCTGAGGCTTATAAGAATAAGTGACAAAGAGCGTCTCATTATAATGAAACGACCGTCCCACTGCAATGAAACGAGTGTCTCCTTGCAATGAGACGGTCGTACCATTGTAGTGGGACGCCTTTTTTATATGGTTTCTGCAACAACCGGAACGGGCAGTAAGCGGCTTATCGGTTGAATTTTTCCTGATTCTCTGCCGCTATTTTCTTGATGGCCTGCTGGAAGGCAATGAATCCTCCACCCAATACACGGTTGCCTTCGTAGAATACGGCCGACTGTCCGGGAGTAATGGCTGAGGCTTCTCCTTCAAATTTTACCAGCAATTGTCCGTTGTCCAGTAAGGCTACCTGACAGGGAATAGGCCGGCTCCGGTAGCGGATACGTACGGAAAGCTCCTTGCACCGGAGCAGTTCCTCCATACAGATTACATTTACCTGCTCTACCAACATGTATTCTGCTTTCAGTTGGTCGGCATCTCCCAGCATGACTGTATTTTTGGCCGGATTTATTTTTAGTACATACGCCGGCTTGCCCAATGCAATCTCCAGTCCTTTCCGTTGTCCGATGGTATAATAGGCAAATCCTTTGTGCTGTCCCAGCTTCAGCCCCTTACTGTCTACAAACCATCCTGCACCAATCCGTTCGTCGATGTCCGGACAGTGTTCCTTCAGAAACTCCCGATAGTCTTTATCGATAAAACAGATTTCCATACTTTCACCCCCTTTGGCTTTTGCTTCAAAACCTTTGGAGGCCAGATAGGCACGGACTTCGGTCTTGGTCATTCCTCCCAGTGGAAACATCATGCGTTTCAAGATATCCTGTGGCAGTTTCCAAAGGAAGTAGGACTGATCTTTTGTAGAATCGTCGCCCGTTACAATGTAGCGTGCTCCGTTTATATCTTTCAGTTGGCAGTAATGTCCAGTAGCAATCCACGCACAGTCTGTGCGGTCTGCCCATTCGCAAAGAATACGTTCCTTGAAAAGCGGGTTACACATGACACACGGATTGGGGGTACGTCCGCTCATATACTCATCGATGAAATATTTCACGATTACCTCCTTGAACTCCTTCCGTACATCGGCTACATGGTGTTCGATGCCCAAGCGGGCAGCTAAGGCTTGTGCTTCCAGCACTTCGTCGGGCTGTGATTGTCCGGGCGTGGAGAAATGAGAGGGAATATCCCATGTACGCATGGTAACTCCTACCACTTCGTATCCTTGCTCCTGTAGCATGATGCATACGGCAGAACTGTCTATTCCGCCGCTCATGCCTACTAATACTCGCTTGTCTTTCTCTTTCATTGTATGTAGTTTATAAGAATATTTCGGACTCTCTTCTGGCACTGAATTTTTCGTGCAGTATCTGTGTAAACGGAGTGTAGTAAGTACGTGCTCCGTTAGGACATTCTTTTACGCAGGCACAACATTTGATGCATCGTTCTGTATCAGTTTCTATTGCATCACCTCCGTCATTGAGTCGGATGGCATGAGTAGGACATACTTCAATACAGATGCCACAGGCACAACAGGCGTCGGTACATTCTGGCACACTGGAGTTACGCGGAGAGAATTCCTTGTATGGAAAGTTTCCTTTGACTGTCAGTGCCGGGAGCTCCGGATGATTTTCCAGTTTTTTCAGACTGTCTTGTCCGAACAGAAACGCTTTCTGAATATCGGAACTATCGGGACGTCCTGCTGCCACAGGCATGTCGGGAGTACTGTAACTGTGCTCTCCGATGAAGGCGGCACCCGATAATGGAGTAAAACCAAGTTCGACGGCCGTATTGTGCAGTTCAAGTAATGCATCCTCATAGTCGCGATTTCCGTATACGGCTACCAAAATGGCCGGAGAATGTTGCGCTTTGAGTCGTTTGATGCGTTGTAGAGCAACCGGAGCAATGCGTCCTCCGTATACGGGGGCTGCAATAACGGTCAGTTCGTTTTCTACATGAATCGGTGTATCCTCTTCATCCAGTGTCAAATCGGTTTCTATTCGTCGTCCCATACCGATACCTTCACCTATAGCGCGTGCAATGCGGGCTGAAGTGTGTGTAGGGGAGAAGAATACAAGGCGGGTAGTTGTATATGCTGTCATACCTTTGTTTGAGTTAGTTATTTCAACAAAGATACGAGTTTTTCGTACTTCATTCTTCTTTTATTTGTACTTTTGTTCTCATAAGTATACGACTGAATTTGTTTGAAAATACTAAATACTTAGAGTAACAGTAGAGATACATGGAAGAACAATTTGATATACGTGATTATAGACCTTCCGGCAAAGAACGCGATTTCGAAAACGCTTTGCGTCCGCTTCAGTTTGGCGACTTCAGCGGGCAGGACAAAGTGGTGGACAATCTGCGTATCTTCGTGAAGGCAGCGCGGCTTCGTGCCGAGGCACTGGATCATGTGTTGCTGCATGGTCCTCCCGGTCTGGGAAAAACTACATTGAGTAACATTATTGCCAACGAGTTGGGGGTAGGCTTTAAGGTCACTTCCGGTCCGGTACTTGATAAGCCCGGCGATCTGGCTGGAGTACTGACCAGTCTGGAACCGAACGATGTCTTGTTTATTGATGAGATACATCGTCTCAGTCCGGTTGTGGAAGAATATCTGTATTCGGCAATGGAAGACTATCGTATTGATATTATGATAGACAAAGGCCCCTCTGCCCGGAGTATTCAAATCGATCTGAATCCGTTTACTCTTGTGGGAGCTACTACCCGAAGCGGATTGCTTACAGCTCCTCTTCGCGCCCGTTTTGGTATCAATCTGCATCTGGAGTATTACGACGACTCTGTACTTTCGCGCATCATCTTGCGTTCGGCTGGTATTTTAGGAGTCCCTTGCGATGTGGATGCGGCAGGAGAGATTGCTTCGCGTAGCCGGGGTACCCCGCGTATAGCCAATGCACTGTTGCGCCGTGTACGCGACTTTGCGCAGGTAAAAGGCTCGGGGCGCATTGATGTAGAGATTGCCCGTTATGCGTTGGAGGCATTGAATATAGACCGTTATGGTCTGGATGAAATAGACAACAAGATACTCTGTACGATTATCGACAAGTTCAAGGGAGGACCTGTAGGACTGACTACCATTGCTACGGCATTGGGAGAGGATCCCGGTACACTGGAAGAAGTGTACGAGCCTTTTCTTATTAAGGAAGGTTTCCTGAAACGTACGCCACGCGGAAGAGAAGTAACCGAACTGGCTTACCGGCATTTGGGAAAGAACTTGTATCAGACAGAGCGAACTTTATTTGATTAAATGTTATGGCTGGACTGAAATCATTGGCTAAAGATACGGCTATTTATGGTCTGAGTAGTATTGTAGGCCGTTTCCTCAATTATCTGTTGGTACCGCTTTATACAGCCGTGCTTCCGGCAGCATCGGGAGGATACGGAGTGGTATCGAATGTATATGCTTATACAGCTCTGATTCTGGTGCTGTTGACTTTTGGCATGGAGACCGGTTTTTTCCGCTTTGCCAACAAGCAGGACGAGCAACCGGAGAAAGTATATGCTAATTCGTTACTGTTTGTAGGAGGGCTTTCCTTGTGTTTTGTAAGCTTGTGTATGCTTTTCCTGCATCCCATTTCCTCTTTTTTGGAATATCCCGATCATCCCGATTATGTAGGAATGATGATAGTGGTAGTGGCATTGGATTCTTTTCAGTGTATTCCGTTTGCGTATTTACGTTACAAGAAGCGCCCGATTAAGTTTGCTGCCATCAAACTTTTCAATATCATAGGAAACATTGGTCTGAATCTGTTCTTTTTGCTGCTTTGCCCGTATCTGGCTCAGCATGCACCAAGTACTGTTTCGTGGTTTTATAATCCGGATTATCTGGTGGGATATATCTTTGTATCCAACCTGATTATGTCGGCTGTACAGATGTTTTTCTTTATTCCCGAACTGCGTGGATTCTCTTATCGTATGGATAGAGTCCTGATGAAACGGATGATATCATATTCGTTTCCTATATTGATTTTCGGAGTGGTAGGAATCCTGAATCAGACCATTGATAAGATGATTTATCCGTTCCTGTTCGACGATCGTCAGGAAGGATTGGTGCAATTGGGTATTTATAGTGCTACCAGTAAAGTAGCTATGGTAATGGCTATGTTCACTCAGGCATTCCGTTATGCTTATGAGCCTTTTGTATTCGGTAAGAATAAGGACGCAGACAACAGGAAGGTATATGCATCGGCTATGAAGTACTTCTTTATTTTCTCTTTGCTAGCCTTTCTGGCTGTGATGTGTTATATGGATGTGTTGAAGTACATGGTAGCACGCGACTATTGGGAAGGGCTGAGTGTGGTGGCTATTGTGATGTTGGCAGAAATATTGAAAGGTATTTACTTCAATCTTTCTTTCTGGTATAAATTGACCGATGAAACACGATGGGGAGCTTATTTCTCTCTTATCGGATGTGCTATTTTGCTTCTGATGAACATCTGGCTGGTTCCGCTTTATGGCTATGTAGCTTCTGCCTGGGCTTCGGTAGCCGGTTATGGCGTAATCACTTTATTGTCGTATGTAATCGGTCAGAAGAAATATCCGGTGCATTATCCGCTGCATAGCATGTTTTTGTATTTGCTGTTAGCAGGAGTATTGTTTTTCTTGTCACAATATGTGATAATAGAAAATCTGTTTTTCCGCTTGGCGTTCCGTACTGCCTTGCTGATTGTGTTTGTGGTTTATGTATTAAAAAAGGATTTGCCTGTACGAAATATTCCAGTGTTAAACCGTTTGATAAAGAAATAACATGATGAAAGTTAGAAAAGACAGAAAGTTCCTTCTTCGTAAGTTCTTCCATGAGTATTTGGATTTGAATCGCAGTAAAGAAGATGAGCAAATTACGGTCCATGCCATCCGTAGTGGAGTTGAGTTTAAGGGAACCAATCTATGGGTCTTGATTTTTGCAACCTTCATTGCTTCTTTGGGCTTGAATGTGAACTCAACAGCAGTAATTATCGGTGCCATGCTGATTTCTCCTCTGATGGGGCCGATTATGGGAGTCGGACTCTCTGTGGGGCTGAACGACTTTGAGCTGATGAAGCGTTCACTCAAGAATTATCTGGTAGCCACTCTGTTTAGTGTGACTACTGCTACTATTTATTTTTCTTTTACTCCGCTGGACGAGGTACAGTCGGAATTGTTGGCCCGTACTTCCCCTACCATTTACGATGTATTTATAGCTTTGGTCGGTGGTTTGGCTGGGATTGTGGCACTGGCAACAAAAGAAAAAGGAAATGTGATTCCAGGTGTGGCTATTGCTACTGCTTTGATGCCTCCGCTTTGTACAGCTGGTTTTGGGCTGGCAACAGGCAATTTGCTTTATTTCCTTGGAGCATTTTATTTGTATTTTATCAACTCCGTGTTCATCAGTCTGGCTACTTTCATTGGAGTACGTGTAATGCATTTTCAGAGAAAGGAGTTTGTAGACAAGGCGCGGGAGAAGTTGGTAAAACGCTATATCGTGGGAATTGCCATTGCTACGATGTGTCCTGCCATTTATTTGACATATAGTATTGTACGCGAAACATTGTATGTAAGTGCTGCAAATAGTTTCATTAGCGCAGAAATACAGTCTCCGGAATCGCAGGTATTGAGTAGAGAGGTGTCTTATCCCAAGCGTGAAATCAAGGTTGTATTGGTAGGAAAAGAAATTCCGGAAGAACAGTTGTCTGCCTTGCGTCTGAAACTGGAACAATATAAACTGAAGAATACGAACCTGGTTGTATTCCAGGGAGTAAATAATGCCGGAATGGATATCAGCAACATCAAGTCGATGGTGATGGAAGATTTCTATAAGAACAGTGAACAGCAGTTGCTTCGTCAAAAACAGGAACTGGATTCGCTGCATGAAGAACTGTCCGCTTATTCCGGTGCCAATTTGCTAGATAAAAAGATGGGACAGGAGATGAAAGTATTGTTCCCTTCTGTACGTGCTGTTTCTGTTTCGAAAGGCTTACAGTTGCAAGTCGATAGTGCCTGTATGGATACTTTGACTTTTGCCTTTATCGATTGCAATAGAGAATTAAGTACGGCAGAGAAAGAAAAAATGCGTAGTTGGTTAAAAGCACGTACCGGTGCAAATAAGTTAAGACTGATTGTAGAGTAAATAGAATAATAGTTACGATTTTTAATATCCTTCATGTGGACATCCTGTTTTTATGGGTGGGAAGCATGAAGGATTTTTTTTATTCTTTATAAAAGCATCGATTGTTTATATTGTGGCTTTGTATTCTGAAAGATGTATTTATAGATTCAAATCAGAATATAATGCATAATGATTGCACAATAATCTATCTTTTTGTTTGGAAAGCTTATGTAACTTTGTTTTCATGGAGATAACCTTATATCTTAAAAGAGTAGTGGAAAATATTCTTGGGGGAGAGTATTTTCACTATTATGTATAACATGAAAAATAAGATGATAATGAGTAAGAAAAGCTTGTGGGTCTTGGGACTTTTATTTTGCTATATAGCAGGGTATGGGCAACAGAAAGTAGGACTTGAAGAACTGGATTTGTCAAAAGTGTGGATGGAGTATGGGAAAGTGACAAAGGGGACATCTGTAACAGCCGAACCTGTCCTAATGGGAGGAAAGATAAGAAGTGATGTTGTAGGTTTTCATGCCAATGGACTGGCTAAACTTAAATTGGACGGAAAGTGTATACGATTTACGGCAAAGGTAGGGGTGGTTCCTACTGAGATTGATGTGAATGATTCATCTCTTATGGTACAGCCTTTGGTTGACGGAACAAAGCTTTTATTCTCTACAACATCGGATAATACGAAACAATTCAGAGCCTTGGTTGGAAAAGATGGAAAGGTCGATTGTGGAAGTGTGTCTTTAGTCTTGAAATTGGACGGGCGGGAAGTGTATAATAGTGGAGTACTTCGTCCGTCGGATGGATGGAAAACTATAGATGTAAATCTGGAAAAAGGCAACATCTTGGAGATGGCATTTTATTCAACGGAGGATGGTGCAAGTGGAGACAATGTGGTGCTGGTTTCTCCTCAATTGACTTATCAAGGTGAGAAACCGCAATTAGTGGATGTAAGTACCATGGGGAAAGGACCATCGCAGTCTGAAAGTGTCGTTCAGAATCTGGAAAAGAAATTATCATCCTTGCCTGTTATGAATGGTTTACTTTCTGAGAAAACAGCATTCGACTGGTTGCTTACACCGGAAAAGTCGCAGGCCGGGGTGTATCGTACGGCAGATGGAAAAGGGATTGTAATTGCCAATGCAATGGTTTCTCGTACTTTTCGTATATTCCCTAATTTGGCTACAGTAGACTTTACAAACCGTATGTTGGGTGAGAGTTTGCTTCGTGCTGTCAGCAGTGAGGGAAATTTATGGATTGATGGCAAGAAGTGGACACTTGGAGGCTTGGGTGGTCAGCCCGAACGTGCTTATTTGAAGGAAGAATGGTTGGATGATTTATATACCCTTCCGGAGTCATTCTTGGTAGAAGATTTTGAGGTAAAATCTTTAGAGGAATCCATTCGTTGGGCACGTAGCCGTTGGGCTTTGAATAAAGAAGCTGCCACCGGTAAGGAGTTGATCTTTACTTTACGTGGGGATAAAGAGCTGAGAGATGTGAAAGTGAAATTGCATTTTGCCATTTATGATAAGATTCCTGTCATTCGTAAATGGTTTGAAGTTGAGAATGGCTCCTCTATGCCGTTGAATATCGATCATTTTCAATTGGAATATCTGGCTTTTGCTGAACCGGAATCTCCGGGTGCCGGTGATCCTGCTACATTCCGTCTTCCCAATATTCATGTAGAAAGCGATTATGCTTGTAACGGTGCTTTTACAGAGAAGGAGACAGATATTACAGAGAAATGGGTCGAAGACAAAGATTATACTTCACAACGTAATTATTTGTTACAGACACCTTGCATTTTGCAAGTTGCTCCTCCTATAGGTCCAGATCAGTTGATAAAATCGGGAGAACACTTTTCGTCGTTTGGAGTATACGAAATGCCTTTTGACAGTGATGACAGGGAACGGAAAGGACTTTTTACCCGACATTTCTATAAAACGGTAGCCCCTTGGACTACAGAGAATCCTATCTTTATGCATCTCACCTCAAGCGATCCGGAAGTGGTGCGTCAGGCTGTTGATCAGTGTGCAGAGACCGGTTATGAAATGATTATCCTGAGTTTTGGCTCTGGAGCCAATGCAGAAGATGTGTCGGAAGAAAATATAGCTCATCTGAAGAAACTGGTAGATTATGCAAAGAGCAAGGGAATAGAGATGGGATGCTATGCCTTGTTGGCAAGTCGGTGGATCAGTGATGAAGTGGATGTGATAAATCCGGAGACTGGAAAACGTGGTGGTATGCATTTCGGCAGTTCGCCTTGTCTGTGTAGTGAATGGGGATATGATTATTTCCGAAAGATAAAGACCTTCTTTGAAAAAACAGGAATGAGCTGTTTCGAACACGACGGTTCTTATCCGGGTGATGTCTGTGCTTCGACCACACATGCTTATCACAAAGGCTTGAAAGATTCTCAATGGAATCAGTTTTATAAGATTACCGAGTTGTATCACTGGATGTGTGAGAATGGTATCTATCTGAATGTGCCGGATTTCTATTTCTTGAATGGTTCAACTAAAGTTGGAATTGGCTACCGGGAGGTAAACTGGTCTTTGCCTCGTGACCGGCAATTGATTCACACCCGTCAGTTGAATTACGATTGTACCTGGGAACGTATTCCTTCTTCTCTTTGGAGTTTTGTTCCACTGGTTGAATATCATGGGGGAGGCAAGGCTGCTACTCTTGAACCATTGAGTGAACATTTGTATGAGTATAAAATGCTGATGTTTCAAAACTATGGAGCAGGAGTGCAAGCCTGTTATCGTGGACCTCGTTTGTATGATACTCCGGAAACCAAACGAGTGGTAATGGAAATTATAAATTGGTATAAGAAGTATCGTCGGATTTTGAATAGTGATATCATTCATTTGCGAAAGCCAGATGCACGTGACTGGGATGGACTGATGCATGTGGATCCCAAAGGAAAGGAAAAGGGACTGGCGATGTTCTTTAACCCAACGGATAAGGAGATGACTCGTAAGATACAAATTCCTTTGTATTATACTGGGCTGAAGGAAAAAGTCAGTGTACGAGAACAGGAAGGAAAGCGTGTGGTTTACCGCTTGAACCGTGAGTTTGAAATAGAACTGACTGTCAAGATTCCTGCTAAAGGGTATACTTGGTATGTATTTGAGTAAGAATCTAATATATTTGATGAAATGAAGTATAAAATTGTGTGTATGGGTGCACTGATGCTTTTTTCAAACTCTTTATGGGGACAAAAGGCTCAGATGAATCTAAGTATTGAAAAAGAAAGGCTTTCTTATAATGTAAGCTATGAAGGACGTTCTGTAATAGATTCTTCTCCTTTAGGCTTGAATGTGGATAATGTCTTGTTAGGGCAGGATGTAAATATAACTCCTGTTGAAACAAAGGGACAGGGAGGAAAATGTTATGAAGTTAAACGTAAGGGAACTCTTTCATTTTACATAGATGTCCGTGAATTTGATGATGGAGTGGCTTTCCGCTATCGTATACCGTCTGAAGGACCACGTTGTATTTATGGAGAACAAACGGCTTTTACTTTTCCAGCTTCTACTCGTGTATGGTATGCCAGCGGTCCTTTTCAATATGGATGGATTCAAGCTTATCAAGAACGGACTGTAGATAGTTTGGAAAATGAACTATTGGCTCCTCCCGCTACATTTCGTTTGCCAGATGGAACGTATGCAGCTATAACAGAAGCTAATTTGTTCCAATATCATGGAGCTGTATTATGGGGAGAAAAAGAAAATCGGGTACGTGTTGGATATGTAGAGAATAAAGGACATTTGGAAACAGGTACTATTACAGGGATTCCTGCATCTAAATATTGGCATGAGGTTGTAAAGGATGTTCCTTGGATTGTGTATCCGGATAGTAGTTTGCATGAAATCAGAACTCCGTGGAGAGTTTTGATGCTTGCAAAAGATTTAAATGGATTAGTAAATAATCGCATTATAGCACAAGTGTGTGATAAGCCGGATCAAACATTGTTTCCTGAAGGACAGCATACCTCTTGGATAAGACCAGGACGTTCTGTATTTACTTGGTTAGTAGAAGGGCAGAATAGACTGAGTGTGGCAAATCATAAGAGATATGTGGATGGTGCTTCAGAATTAGGTTTACAGTCGGTTGTAGTGGATGACGGCTGGGAACTGTGGCCTGAAACAGAACCGGAGGGTAAGAGCAAAACCAAATGGGAGTATTTGTCTGAATTGGTGGATTATGCCCGTAATAAACAGGTCGATATATGGGTATGGCGTCCGTCTTCACCAAGAAATGGAAACAAAACTGATATTGGTTTGAATGATCCGGATGAGCGTAAGGATTTCATGAAGAAGTGTGCGCAGGCTGGTGTAAAAGGATTGAAAATTGATTTCTTCCATACGGAAAATCTGTATACTGTCAATTTAATGGAGAATATACTTCGGGATGCAGCTCGTGAGCATTTGATGGTAATTTTTCATGGAGTGAATAAGCCTACAGGAGATAGTTATACTTATCCTAACTTATTGGCAAAAGAAGCTGTAAGAGGATTGGAAAGTGTTGGAGGAGAAGATACATGGGCGCCTGGACCTGCATGGCCGTATCATAATACTGTACTTCCTTTTACGCGCTGGTTGGCAGGTCCTGCAGATTATACCCCTCTGAATTTCCGGGCATTCTGTCCACCTTCGGTAACCTTTACTCACCAGTTGGCCTCTATCTATATGTTTACATCTCCGATGCTGATTTTTGCGGCTGATATGGAAGATATGTTGTCATGTCCGGGACGTAAATTTATAGAAGAAGTTCCTGTTGTATGGGATGAACATTATGCACTTCCTGAAAGTGAAATAGGTCAGTTGGCGGCTATAGCAAGAAGAAAAGGAGATGTGTGGTATTTATCTGTATTAAATGGAGAGCAGGAAAGAAAAATAGAATTATCATTGAATTTTCTTCCCAAAGGAACCTATAAGATGACGGTTGCTTCGGATAAAGGGAGAAAGGAAATTGTAGTAAACGAGAAGAAAATCCGTTCATTCCGTCCGTTGACACTGACACTGATGTCTGGGGGAGGATGGTTGGCCAAATTTGAAAAAGTAAAATAGATATCAGTATATTGAGAAAAAACAGGAGACCACTTCATTGCAATGAAGTGGTCTCCTGTTTTTTATTTTTTACGTTTGCGACGTGCCCATCCTTCTTCTTCGAAGCCCGGATTTTCACCTTTGGATGAATTGTCATCTTGGAAGAATTGTTTCCAGTCATCTTTTCTCTTTGGACCACGTGCTGCAGTATATCCTCGTTCTTCCCGGCTGGGTTTACTTGTTTTCTTTTCAGTTTTACCTTTCTTCTTTCCGCTTTTGTCGCTTTTTCCGGTATTCTCTCCGGCAACTTCTACAATCACTTTGCGTCCGTTGAGGCTTACCTTGTTCAAAGCTTTAATTACCATAGGTGCTTGCGCTTCTATGATCTCGAAGAAAGAAAAGTTCTGCATCAAATCGATACGGCCAATCTGAATTCGCTGTTTCTTTAGGTTACGGTTTACCAATTCTATAATCTGATTGGCATAGAATCCGTCGGTCTTTCCTAAATTCAAGAACAAACGGGTATATCCTTTTTCTGCCTTGCGTGCAGTCTTTTCACGGTCGGAGCCTCTGTCTTTCCGTTCCTTTGCAGTTTCTTTCTTGTCGTTTCCTTTAGGCTGCTCTATTTCCGGAGCATTCTTATAGTAATCGAGGAAGCGGTTGAATTCCATTGAAACTACGCGTTTGATAAGGTCTTCTTTACTCAACCATTCCAGTTTGCGGTAAATGTTGGGTAAGAATGTTTCAATCTCTTCTTCGTCTACCTTTACTTTTTCGATATCATCGATTACCTTGATAAGTTGTTGTTCGCAGATTTCCTTTCCGGAAGGAAGTGTACCTATGGTAAACTTCTTATTGATGATACGTTCTATTTCGCGCATCTTTCCTTTTTCGCGGAGGTTGATGATGGCAATAGAAACACCCGTCTTTCCTGCACGTCCGGTACGTCCGCTACGGTGTGTGTAGCTTTCGGTATCATCAGGTAAGCCATAGTTGATTACATGTGTCAGGTCGTTTACGTCCAGTCCGCGTGCGGCTACATCGGTAGCAACCAGCAATTGTAAATGACGTTGGCGGAACTTCTGCATTACCAGGTCGCGTTGTACCTGACTCAGTTCTCCATGCAACGAGTCGGCATTGTATCCGTCTTGAATCAATTTGTCGGCTATTTCTTGAGTCTCTTTACGAGTACGACAGAAAATAATGCCATATATCTGTGGGTAAAAGTCTACTACACGCTTCAGTGCCAGATACTTGTCTTTTGCATGTACGGTATACGCAATGTGATGTACATTTTTGCTACCCTCGTTTTTTGTACCAATGGTTATTTCCTTGGCATTATGCAGATAAGTTTTAGCAATACGTGCAATTTCCGGACTCATGGTAGCCGAGAACATTAAGGTATTGCGGTCTTCTGGTACCTGTTCGAGGATGGCATTGATGCTGTCTGTAAATCCCATATTCAGCATCTCGTCTGCTTCGTCCATTACAACGTCTGCAATGGTTTCCAGATGAGCTACTTTTCTTTCCATCAGGTCGATAAGACGTCCTGGGGTAGCCACAATAATGTGTACACCCTTTTTCAGACTACGTATTTGGCTGTCGATAGAGGAGCCGCCATATACGGGTAATATCTTCAAATCGGTAATATACTTGGAGTAGTCAGTTAAGTCTCCTGCTATTTGCAGGCAGAGTTCACGAGTAGGGCAAAGTACCAATGCTTGTGGTACTCGTTTGCTTACGTTAATCTTTTGTATCAGCGGCAGACCAAATGCGGCTGTTTTTCCGGTTCCGGTTTGTGCCAGAGCCACTACGTCATTGCGGTTGCCCAGCAGATACGGGATCACTTCTTCTTGTACAGGCATGGGGTTTTCATATCCCATTTCTTCGATTGCTTTCCGTATCTCGGGTGAAACGCCGAGTTCTTCAAATGTTTTCATCTATTTCAAAAATCTAATTCAATGGCAAAGATACGGATAATTAGCGGATTATACGCTATTTATCCGTATCTTTATTTGTTCAGTCCTTGTCGGGCTGATATTCAAGAATATCGCCAGGCTGGCAATTGAGTTCCCGACAAATGGCTTCGAGTGTGGAAAAGCGGATGGCTTTGGCTTTTCCGGTTTTAAGAATGGACAGGTTGGCCGGTGTCAGTTCAATCCGTTCGGCCAGTTCGCCCAACGAAATCTTACGTTTGGCCATCATCACATCAAGGTTGACTATAATAGGCATATGTTTTTGAGCTTTATATTATATAGTTAAGTCTTGTTCTTCTTTCAGTTTGACGCCCACAGCGAAGATTTCGGTGAGTAGAATCATGACTGCCAGTGTACCCCAGTCGATTCCGAGACTGGTTATTCCATCGACGGTATATCCCGGTATATTGATTTGCTGGAGTGCGCTCTGTTCCAACATAAGATTAAGCAAGCCTAAAATTGCGCAAAATCCGGTGTATGAATAGGTGAACCATCGCAGCCACCAGATGTTTTTGCGTGAGAACACATCCTTGCGTGAGATGCGGATGAGCAGACGTATCAGGCTGTATATTCCGTACAGAACAGCGAGAAGGCCTATTAGAATGGCTGGACTAAATATCAGAAAACTGGTGGAAGGTTCAATGTAGCATTCTATTTGCGAGGTCTGATAGGGTATGGTAGCCTGTAAGGTGTCGGCTGGGATACTTTCTATCGGTGTGACCTCTACTGATACCCGATGGAAATGTTCTATCTTCTTGACTGTTCCATTTTCTGCCATTACTATTTTATTTTGTTCATATCCGTCGTTGAAGCCTTCTTGAAATTCTTTGCTCATATCGGGCAAACTGAATATAAACTCTCCAATAATGATGAGGATAGCCAATATTCCTAAAAGACTAATATGTTTCATAGGTCGGTAAATTTACATGGTTTATACTTCTTGGGGTAAAACAGATTCTTTGGATTCTTCTTTCCACTTGGCTGGTTGTGGTACCAGCTTTTTGCGGATGTAAAAGATGCAGGCAAGACTGATAAAAATTCCTCCTATTGCATATAAGGTAGCTCCTGCCAGTCCCATCTCTTCTTGCATGCTGGCAAATGGATTGTCAGACAAGTAATAGTTGACAGTAGTCAGTCCGTTGTTTACGAAATGCATGCAAATGCTGGGCAAAAGGCTTCCTGTGCGGTAATATACCCATCCCAGTGCTAGTCCGAGAATAAAGGCAAAGGGCGCTTGTTCCAGATTGCCATGTACAATGCCAAAGACCAGAGAAGAAACGAGGATAGCGAAAACTGGGCTTTTACCTGTTTTCAGCAGATGTCCCATGATGGCGCCTCGAAAGACCAACTCTTCCACTATTGGTGCCAGGATGACCACACTGATTACTCCTAAAGGATTACCCATCATAATTTTCATGGTTCGGATAAATTCTTCGGAAGGGGTGGTAATCCATTCGCTAAGGTAACTGGTCCACATACCCATGCCGATGACAAATACACAACTTGCCGCTAATAGCCTGTAAGAATATACGGAGAGTGTTTCTTTATTCAGCTGTACATATTTCCATCCTAAGATGTGTGCGGCCATGGCCAAAGTGGATACAATTCCGGAGATGAGTGTAACCGTGATAAAGGTAGGAGTAGTTGCTTCCGGTATCTCCAATGTACCGGTACTAACGTACAGAGGAAGTACATAGATGAACATCCCTACGAAAGCGAAGGCTAACTGATAGCCGATAAAATACAATGCAAGTTTGATAGTGCGTCCCATAATTGTACTATTTTTATGTGTGAATTAAATCTGTTGTTAAAAGGTCGTGTAAGTAAATTGTGTTTCTTGCGTTGTGACTGTGACTGCCAATAAGGTATTGTTCGAGTCTGAATAGTAAATATATTGCTGTTCATTCTCGGTAAAACTTTTCTTCTTTCTGTTCCATTCTACATAAGTCAAGATGGTAGTGCTGGGACCGTCTTCTACCGTTAGCAGGTAGGCTGGTTGCCATTGCTGGCAGTATTGATCCCAACGGTACGCTTTTTTTTCTGTGATTGCTCCGTTTGTGTTTCGCTTGTATTCGTATTTGATGCATGGAGTCAGTGTCTTACCATCCTGGTTTAAGGTCGATACTAACAGTGTGTGTTCATCTTCGCCATAGATAAATGTGCCTTGAGGTTCGGCATGAACAGTAGTAAAACTCATGGCCCCAAACGCCATTACGAATACAGATTTCAATACGATTGCTTTCATGTGTGTGTTGTGTTTAATGTTATAATTTGTTTCTTCGATAAATATTTATCGTTTTTCGATATGCAAATGTATGTCTTATTTTTTAATTATAAAAGAAAAATATAAATATTTTATCGAAAAACAATATATTTTTATCATTTCATTATATGGCTTATTCTTGTAAACTACGATATAGGGAGAAAGAGTATAAGTATTTTCATTTCTAGGTTTATGTGCTTTCCTGGAATTCTTTTTTGTAATAAGGAGAATGAACTCTATGCTTCAGGTAAAATACTTCAAATTGTAGGACAAAAACTATATTGAAAATTATTATATTCGCACATCTATCTATTAAACAATACACATGAGACATTTTATTTTATCATTAGCTTTAAGTCTATTTGCTACAGGAAGTGCATGGGCACAAACCTTGAAGTCACCAGATGGCAATCTGGTATTAGATTTTCATTTGTCGGGTACAGAAACCCCTGTTTACTCTTTGGATTATAAAGGTAAGCCGATTATTAAAGAAAGTAAGATGGGATTTGTCTTGCATCCGGATTTTCAGTTCAATCAAGATTTTGAAATAGTTGATACAAAGTTCGCTGAATCGGATACCACATGGGAAACAGTGTGGGGACAAAACAAGGAGATTCGTGATAATCATAAGGAAATGTTTGTAGCCTTACGTCAGAAAAAAACTGGTTGGCTGTTGAATATTCGTTTCCGTCTCTTCGATGACGGGCTGGGATTTCGATATGAATTCCCGGTACAAAAAGAACTGCGTCATTTTATCATTATGCAGGAAAATACAGAATTCAGTTTGGCAGGAGATCATAAAGCATTCTGGATTCCGGCTGACTATGATTCAAATGAGTATCCGGTAACTACATCTCGTTTGTCGGAGGTGGCAGGCTTGAAAGATGCCGTATTGAAAGAACCGCTTGCTGCTCAAGCTCCTCCTAAAGAACTGGCAGTGCAGACACCGCTAATGATGAAGACAGACGAGGGACTCTATGTAAATATTCATGAAGCTGCACTGGTGGATTATCCAGCTATGTGTTTGAATCTGGACGACAAGACTTTCCGCATGAGTGCTCACCTTACTCCAGACCGTAACGGATTTAGAGGATTTATCCAAACTGGTACAACAAGTCCATGGCGTACGGTGGTAGTGAGCGATGATGCACGTGATATTCTGGCATCTAACTTGATTCTGAACTTGAATGAGCCGTGTAAGATAGAAGATACTTCATGGATTAAGCCAACCAAGTATGTAGGAGTTTGGTGGGAGTATTTTATCGGAACGAACTCTTCGTGGGCTTATACCGATAATCAGGACATCATCATAGGAAAAACTGATTATACTACATTAAAGCCGAACGGACATCATGGAGCTAATACTGCTCATGTGAAAGAATATATTGATTTTGCCGCAAAGCACGGATTTGATGCAGTACTGGTAGAAGGATGGAATGAAGGTTGGGAAGACAACTGGGCTTTTGGTAAAGAGCGAATTTATAGCTTTACAAAAGCATATCCTGATTTCGATGTGAAAGAGCTGAATCGTTATGCAGCATCGAAGGGGATAAAGATTATCATGCATCACGAAACAACTTCTTCGGTGGCAGATTATGAACGTCAGTTGCAGGATGCGTTCCGTTTTATGAAAGACAATGGATATGATGCAGTGAAGACTGGCTATGTAGGAAAAATGATTCCACGCAGTGAGCATCATGATGGACAGTGGATGGTGAACCACTACAATTATGTGGCAGAAACGGCTGCGCATTATCGGATTATGGTCAATTCGCATGAGGCAGTGCGTCCTACCGGTATGTGTCGTACTTATCCGAACTGGATTGCACAGGAATCTGCACGTGGAACAGAATTTGAATCATTCAATGGTATTACTCCCGACCATACTACAATTCTTCCGTTTACCCGACTGATGGGTGGTCCGATGGATTATACTCCGGGTATCTTCGAAGGAGATTTGTCTACTTATGGTGGTTCGAAGAATAATAAACTCAGCAGTACGCTTACAAAACAGCTTGCTCTTTATGTGACTATGTATAGTCCGCTTCAGATGGCTGCAGACTTGTATCAGAACTACGAAAAGCATTTGGATGCTTTCCAGTTTATAAAAGATGTAGCTGTAGATTGGGATCATACATATATTCTTGAAGCAGAACCGGGTGATTATATCACGATTGCCCGTAAAGCAAAAGGAAAGAATGAGTGGTATATTGGTGGTATTACGGACGAGAATGCTCGTGAAGCGGTAATTGATTTGAGCTTCTTGCCTGCAGGAAAGAAGTATCAGGCTACTATCTATGCAGATGGAAAGAAAGCTGATTGGCGTACCAATCCTAAAGACTATGTAATTTCAACCAAAAAGGTGAGCAGTAAAACTGTTTTGAAACAACGTTTGGCACCTAGTGGCGGTGTAGCAATCAGTATTAAAGAATTATAATGAAACGTTTTGCTTTTTATTTGTTGACAACGGTCTTGTGTCTGGCTTCGGCTACGGCACAAGACCGTTGGCTGCTTCGGGCAGATAGTATTGACCGGACTCAGTACTATGGAGTAACCTCTGGAAACGGTATGATTGGACTTGTTTCTTCTCCCGAGCCGCTGAAGTTGAAAGAAGTGGTATTGGCTGGTTTATATGATTCGTATGGGCCAGGACGCATTTCTGGGCGAATTTCTGCTTTTAACTTGTTGGATCTTCGTTTGCTTATAGGCTGGGAGGAACTTTCACCTGCAAACATATCTCATTATACCCAATGTCTGGATATGCATAATGGAACATTAACCGGTTCTTTCCGTTTTAAGGATGTGGCTACAGTGCATTATATGTATTATGCCTTGCGCCATTTACCTCATTCGGTGATGTTGGATGTTACAGTGAAAGCTCTTCGTAAAACTGCAATTGTTGCAGAAAATATTGTACAGACTCCGGCTGCCTATCGTGACAACCGAAACTATTTTAATGAGGTGAACCCTCCTCATGCTTATATCCCTTTGCTTACAACGGTAGCCCAGACTCCTTCGGGGAAGACAACGGTTGTGGCAAGCAATAGTTTTATTTTTCCTGAAAAGAAAGGCGAGGAACCTCGTGTTATTCATGAAATGCGACATACAGATTCTCATCTTATGCAGTTTACCCGTCATTTACAGAAAGACGAAGAGTATACTTTTTCGCTGGTGGGTACACTGCTCTCTTCTATGCATACTGCCGACCCTTATAATGCTGCTGAACGAATGTCGGTATATACTGCACTTCAGGGAAGAGAGGCATTGATAGAGGCACACAACCGTGAGTGGGAAAAATTATGGGAAGGCGATATTGTGGTAGAAGGTGATAAGCAGGTACAACAGGATGTGCACAATATGCTGTATCATCTGTATGCATCGGTGCGTAAAGGAACAGGTTATTCACTGTCTCCTATGGGACTGACAGGACAAGGGTATACCGGACATGTGTTTTGGGATACAGAAATGTGGATGTATCCGGTGTTGCTTGTTCTTCATCCCGATTTGGCAAAAGAATTGTTGGAATATCGGGTAAATCGTTTAGAAGAAGC
The DNA here is from genome assembly GCF_027529745.1 of Phocaeicola acetigenes. Taxonomy (NCBI): domain Bacteria; kingdom Pseudomonadati; phylum Bacteroidota; class Bacteroidia; order Bacteroidales; family Bacteroidaceae; genus Phocaeicola; species Phocaeicola acetigenes. The sequence continues at coordinate 336,928 of NZ_JAPZVM010000003.1, read as the reverse complement.
ACGGCAGAATGCGTTTCTTCATGGATACGATGGTGCAATGTTTCCTTGGGAAAGTGCAGTAACTGGTGTTGAAAAGACTCCCGTTAGTTCGTTGTCCGGACCTTACGAGCATCATATTACGGCTGATGTAGCTTGGGCTGCATGGCAGTATTATCTGGTAACAAAGGATAAGGAATGGTTGCGTGAAAAAGGATGGCCACTGTTGGAGCAGACTGCTCGTTTTTGGAAGAGTAGGGTGGTGTACAAGGAAGGACGCTATGAAATAAAAAATGTGGTATGTGCCGATGAATGGGCAGAGAATGTAGACAACAATGCATTTACGAATGCAGCAGCCCGCTTGAATTTGGAATATGCGACTCGTGCAGCTCAGGAGTTAGGACTTCCTGCCGATACAGCATGGCAGTATATTGCTTCGCATCTGGTATTTACGAAAATGAAAAATGGAGTAACTCGGGAGCATGACTCATATAAGGGACAGCATATCAAGCAGGCAGATGTTAATTTGCTTGCCTATCCGTTGAAGTTGATTACCGACTCTGTACAAATTAAACTTGATTTGGAATATTACAGTCAGAAAGTGCCTGATGCAGGTACTCCTGCCATGACACAGGCTGTCTTTGCTTTGTTATATGCCCGTTTGGGAGATCAGAAAAAAGCAGGATATTGGTTCCGGGAGGCATATGAGCCTTATTTGCTTCCTCCTTTCCGGGTTATGGCAGAAACAAAAGGTGGTACCAACCCTTATTTCCTTACTGGAGCAGGAGGAGTGCTACAAGCAATCATTTATGGTTTTGCCGGATGGAATGTAGCTGCAAAAGGAGGTGTGGAACGGATACAGTCTGTTTGTCCAGCTCATTGGAAGAAAGTAGAGATAAAGACTCCTGCTTTTCGGAAGTGAATTCTTTTAATCTTCTCATGATATCTTCTTTTGTGTGATGTCTCTGGAACTATTCCAGCGGATATTTTAATCATGTGAGAATAAATATTGGCGTAGCTTGTTTTTATACTTGTTTCGTTTCAGATTATGAGTATTATAGGCAATTTTTGCCAATAAAGTCACATAAAAAAGGATGAATATAGTAAGAAATTCTTATTTCAATATGTTATTCTGAGCGTAGTGAAGAAACAAAGTCGGCAAAGCTGGTTTTATATGCATCAGCTCATATTTTGGAGATTCTTCACTTCGTTCAGAATGACAAAATACTAGTTAAATCTTATTTTGAGGTAACTTTTATAAACGGTAATATCAATTAAGGATTGGGTACTTTTTTATTTCTTTTTCTTTCCGTAAATTGTATCATGCAAAATATTGCTTATTCCTTTATAAATATAGAAGAGAAGGAAATTTAGTGTCTCACTGCCAAATATCCGTTGCATTTTTCTTAGATACAGCAGTGTGTTTCGTAAAGAGAATAACTTTCCGGCAAGGTAACCTTTCGGGCGTGCTTGTTTGTCGGGGTTATAATGTCCAAAGTTTCCATTGCGTAAAATGACCTCTTCAAGTAGAAATTCAGATAATTCCTTAATCTCTGCAGTATCTGAATAGAATGGAAACTCTTCTTTGGGTAAACCAAGATGATGTACTGCAATACATCCAAAGATTTTCCATATACGCATCAATCCCATACGGCATAAATCTTCGTGTAGAAGATTACGATTGATTTCATCCTTGAATCTGTGTAGATACATCACACAGTCGCAAAGCTGACGAAGTCCTACTCCTCCTGTAATCAGATGACGATACATGTGATAAAAAATAAACATGGCGTCGAATCGTATAGGTGGAAGGTATACCGCTTCTCCTCCAAGATTACAAGATCGACATTCCTCACCCTGAAGGAGAGTATCACTCCATTTACGGAAACGCTTGTTTCGGAACAAACCATAAAGAATGCCTGCAATACGATGTATTTCGATAGGTACTTCTCTATAAAAGAAATGAAGATGGTGGCTGCTTTCTTCCGCTTCTCCCTTCAGCATCCCCCATTGTTTGAGTAGCTGGCAGGTCTTTTTATAATTATGGTTTCCTACATACAAATCAATGTCGCCGCAGGCCCGTTTGAAAGGGTCAGGATAATTTTGAGCCAGTCCTTGTCCTTTCAGTAGCACAGAATGTATGCCTTCTTTTTTCAGACGAGACGATAATTCACTGATTACATCGTTTAGCAGATGATGGTGCTGCGTGGTGCGTATCTGAAGGGAATGAGCTTTTATTTGCATACCTTTGTTGGGTTGCAATGCTATTGGTAGCATAGACAGTCCGTCTATCACGAAGCCTAATACAGTTTGCTTTTGGGCAAGTTGAAATACTTCGTTCCAATTTGTATCGTTGCCGAATAGATTAAAATTCGGTTGCTCTTTCCATAATCCGCTGCGGATAAGGACGAAAAGCTGTGTGACAGATTGCTCCATGTTTTTTGTAGATTATTCGCAGACAATCTCTGCTTGTATCCATTTTTGCGATAATGCAGTAGCATCTTTTAGTGCAGTGTCATAATCCACATCATATTTTTCTACTAAAAGTGCAGCTAGCATTTCATTATCAAACTCTTTACCAAGTATATTTTCCCAAAGATAGGCAGCCGTAGGATTTAAAGTTATCATCTTATTGAAATTGATTTGATTTAAGCCCTCTCCTGAAACAATCTTTTCTCCTGCAATTTCCCGTAATACAAATCCTTCTTTAATTCTCATTATACTATTAAATTTATATGTTTTTATTTTTTGTGTTTATAGTCGGCGATATATTGCCAATAAATATCTTCTGAGAGGAAGAAGTTTAATCCAACAAACCGATTTCCAAGAATTCCATGGATTATATGGGTTTATCGTTTTCCCATTTTTCAAAATGGCGGTAACTTTTCCAAAAACATCTTTTCTTTCACATGTTTCTGTTCCCCTCAGATTTCCGTCTCCCATTAAAGTGATGGTTTGTTCATCGAGCCGGATGATACGATGTAAAACGAAAGTCCCCTGATTGGTTTTGGCCAACACAATGTCTCCTTTTTGTAATTGAAATTTCCCTGTCAGCATAACGCTGTCTCGTCCATTTCGGATAAATGGCAGCATGCTATTACCCTTTGCACGGAGTGTGACTTGCTTGCCTTCTTTTAGCATTCGTTCTACCTCAGACAAAAGAATAACGTTTGGAACAATGATTTTGTTTGTCATATTTTATTTTACTTGCTAATAGTCTCATAACATAACAGTGCGGCTTCTTTATCCGGACGGCATTGTAAATGATAGATACCAATATGAGAAACTATTTTGGATAGGGTAGAGTGTAAACCTTCTGCATATTCTTGTTTCCAGCGAATGGCTGAAGCGGAAGGTGCTATAGCTGCATAGGCTGCAGCACCAGTCAGGCGTTCAATTTTATTCTCCGGATATTGGCTGAGTCGGACAATTCCTCCTAAAGGCATACTTTCATTACGATAACAAGGTGTTTTTCCACTCCAAGGAGTACCGTATACAATCACTTCGTTGTCATGTAATCGGATCACGGGGTTATCATCATTAAGTAAATAACTCTGTTCTATGTGTTGCAGCCATAACTGACTGTGTGTACTCTTACCGGTTCCACTTTTTCCTAAAAATACATATCCATGGTTTTTACAGGCTATGACAGAAGCATGAATCAATAACGCATTTTTACAAGCAGTATGAATTGCGTAAAGTAGCATGAGTGTATTGTTTATGGCAAAAATCTGTTGTTGATGGTTGAGACCTGCTGCCAGTATGAGTGATGCCTTTGGTGAATTCTGTTCCAATTTTAACAGGGCGATAGAACGTTTTTGCATGGAAATGGCAAAAAATTGTTCGCCGTTGGGGGATTCGTATAAATCAAGATAAATTCCTTCTCCTTCGAACTGAACAATGAACTTTCCTGTAAATATAGGCTTTTGTATGGATTCTTTGATAGCTAAGTTGAAGATAGTTTCATCTGTTGACTTTGCTTCTTCTTCAGAAATTCGGAACGGATGACAATTGGTTAATGTCTCGAGCAAATTGGGAATTGAGTCAACTGTGATACAAAAAGAATATCCACCTACTTTATACCATTGTTTTTCTATCATTGTATAATGAATTATTGAAAATGAATGAACAAATATAGTGAAAGATGAGTGCCTAGACAAATGAAAGAGAAGTTTTTCAATTTGTATATATTATATAATTGACTGTTTCTTGGAACTCAAAAATGCCAGTAAAAAAAGTTGCAAATTTATGGATATTATGTTGATGTATAGGAAGGGCATCATTATTTGTTGGATATATGAATGGGCTAGAGTCGATGGCGATGATTGTATGTTCAGCGACGTTGGCTGCTGAATTGTTGAGGCTGAATGCATAATCAGCGTCGTTGGATATTGAAGAAAAACGGATATGATGAATATCTCATAATGTTGTGCTATTAATAAAGAAAATTATCACATGAGGCTAATTTATAATATGATTATTGGAATGAAAATATGTTACATTAATATTTCGGGCCAGACTTATAATTTGTCTATTTGTGCGAAAACTGTATTATTCTTGTATAATAGTAAAAAAGTAAAACAAATATTCTCGCTATTGTGATTGTAATAGAAATGATTATCTAAATTTGTACAATTAATAAAATTATGAATAGACATCTTTAGAGTTTCGGGCAGGTGTAAAAATAAATATATCTGCTGTGCTTTGAATGTATAAATTGTTGGGGCAAAAATAATACTTATAAAAACATGAATCTATTTTTAACTGTGGATATTATATCAGGGGTAGGATGCTTGATTATGGCAGTTCTTATGCACTTCTCGGAAATAGGATGCTTAAGAGAGGAAATAAATATGCGTAGAGGACGGACTATGGTAGAGTTGTTATTGCTATTAGTTGGTGTTTTAACTCTTGTGACAGGCCTGGGCGGGGAGAAATATTATGAGATATTAAAAGCTGGATTGATACAAGGCTTTCTTCCATTAACTATCTTTTTGTTTTCATGGGCGATATTGTATGCTATGCATCAGGACGAAAATCTGGATCGGATAATGTGGCGGCAACTGATAATAGTACTACTAGTATTATCTATTAATGTTGTGTATTGGATTTTTGCAGATGGAGGGTTGCAAACTTATTTTTATTATATTCTTTCATTCGTTAATATTATAGTACTTGTCTATTATGCTTATTTCTTTTCTCAGACTATATTAAAATACAAATTAAAGCATCCTCATGCATATCCTAGTCTTCGTTGGATGATAGGATTAGAAAAAGTTGGTTTGTATGGAGTCTGTTCTTTGTCTGTGCTGGTAAATTTTTGGCTTGATAGAAGATTGTTTTTGGTTTTTACTTTCCTATATACTTTACTGTTTATTATATTGGTACTGCTGTATCATAATCATGAAGTAATATGGGCATTGCATTCATTGACAAAACGTTATCAAAGAGTACCAAATAAAGATAAAGAAACGAAAAAGAGTATACCTTCTGCAGCTTCTGTACATACAGGTCGCCAGACTATTTTGAATAATGATAAAATAGCGGAAAGAGTAGCGGAATGGGTGAATAACCATGGATATCGTCAGGCAAGTATTACGATTAAAATATTAAGCAAAGAGTTGGGTATAAACCGTACTTATCTGTCTAATTTCATAAATGAAGTTTATGGAACGAACTTTAATGGCTGGATTAATGAACTGCGTGTAAAAGAGGCTAAAAGTAAAATGTGTGAGTCTCCGGAGCTAAGCTTAAGTGAAATTGCGGACTTTGTAGGATTTGCGGATTCCGCTCATTTTAGCAAACAATTTAAGCAAAATGAGGGGGTGTCTCCTTCGGTATGGAGGAAAAATAAAATACGCGATAAGGAAAAGTGAGACTTTTGTCGAAAGGTACGTACGAATATACGAACAGACAAGCTTTCATCGGTTTGTCTTATCTATTTTTGTCACACGATTTGAAAAACAGAATGAACTGCGAAATTATTTATTAATCAATTTTATTACAGTATGAAGAAAAAAATCTATGGAGCCCTTGTGTTGGGTAGCCTGCTTCTTTCTGGAGGAATGGTATCTTGTTCAGATTATGACGATGATATCAACTCTTTGAACGAACGTGTAGATGGTATTGAAAAGACCTTGGCTGATTTGAAAGCTAAGATCGAAGCTGGTGCTGTTATTACAAAGGTTGAAAACACTGCCAATGGTGTGAAGGTAACATTAAGTAATGGTGAAAGCTTTGAACTGACAAACGGTAAAGATGGAGCTGATGGTGCCGATGGTAAACCGGGTTCTACTGTATCTGTTGACAGCGAAGGCTATTGGACTATCGATGGTAACCGTGTAACTGTAGGTGGCAAACCTATCAAAGCAGAAGGTGAAAAAGGTGATCAGGGTGAAGCTGGAACACCGGGTGAAGACGGTAAGGATGGTAAATGGTATGAACCAAACGAAGACGGATTCTGGTACGAATGTTCTTACAACGAGGAAGGTGAAGTTGTAAAGACTAAAACTGACAGCCAGTGGATTCCTGCAACAGATGAAGGTGTACGTGTAGTATATAATCCTGCTGAAGGATATATGTTGATTTACGGTGCAGAAGGTGCAGAAGAACCAATCCGTATTGATATTACTTCTGATTTGAAGTCTTTGGCTTTGATTCCTTATGTAATTGATAGTGAAAGTGGTCTTTCTGAAATAGGTTTCTATAACATTATTGCTAAAGATGGTAAGGTTGCTGAAAGTACTGATGCTAAAGCTCATTATCGCTTGAATCCGGCAAATGCAGATGTAAATGCATGGGAATGGAGTATGATTGACCGTACTGCTCAGGTACGTGCAACTGGTGATAATGTAAACGATTTGCTTGTTATCAGTGATAAAAATGTAGACGCTGGCGAACTGACAGTAACTTTGAAATCAAGAAAGTCTTTGGAAGGACTGGCACAGGATCAAATCGCAATTTTTGCATTGGCTGGTAATAATAAAACAACAGGTGAACAGATTGTTTCTGATTATGGCAAAGTCGTTTCAGAAGATTTGAAAAACTTCGCTATTGTAAACGAATCTCTTGGCGGTGGTGCTTTTGCTAGTGAATATCCAACTACAGAACCTGCTAAGACTGCTGCAGCAGATGCAAAATTGGTTTATAATGAAAGCCTTGATTTGAATACATTGGCTTGGACATGGGTTAAAGATTTGAAACCTAATAATGTTACATTGGAAGGCCTTGAAATTGATGGTTTGACTTATACATTCGAAAAGCCAAAAACTTATTTAGGTAATGATGGTGTAACTAATCAACAAGATTTCGTAGTATTGGAAGGTAGTACAGTAAAAGTAAATGAATATGGTACTGCAGCTATTGGACGTACTCCTATTTTCTTGGCAAAAGCTTTAGTTAACGGTAAAGAAGTTGCAAGTGGTTATATCAAACTTGAAGTAGTAGAAAGTGCTCCGGCTGCAGATAAGGAAGATGAAATCTTGACTGTAGATTGTGGTATTATCAACTATCAGGCATTGGATGCATTGGCTGCTGGTACTCAGATTAAGGGACTTGAATGGACTATTGTTAACCAGTTCTATGCTAAGTATAATTTAACAGTAGATAAATTCCGTGCTGCTTATAATGAACCAACAGCTGCTAATGTGGTTGCAGAAGCTGGTGTTGAACTTACTAATAACTGGTGGAATGATCAGTCTGGTACAACTACTGATGCTGCTACAATTGATATGGATCCGACTCAGGTTGCAGTTGTTGCTAAACTTGGTCAGAAACGTGAAGCTACTATCACATTTGAGTCTAAGGATAAGAAAGTTTATCCGAATGTAGTTGTGAAGTTTGTTTATCAGATTGAAGACAACGTTACATTCCCTGAACTGAACCCAGACTATAAGATTGGAGAAAATATGGTTCAGGTTAAGGGTAGATTGGTAGTCGATAAGTGGACAATGATTTCTGCAATTAAGGAACACTTCGAAAACTACTTAGTTGGTTATACAACTCCTGCTAACCATAATAAAGATTTGGTTGCTTCATTGAAACCGTTGCAAACAGGTGCATCTATTACTTCTGGTGTTGCTACTACTCAGGATATTCAGTTGACTGCTCCATTGACAGGAGATTATCGTGATTATGTAGTATACTTGAACATGACATTAGCAAACGGTGAAATACAGAAACTTACTTATACTGTACGTTTTGCATCTCCGTATGCTGTAAGTCTTGATGAGTTGACATTGAAGACCCTGCCGGCAGAAGCTTCTAAAGCTGATTTGGCTAAAGCTGTTGTTGTAACAGGTCCTCTGAATGAAATCATCTATCAAAATGGTGTCGTAACATCTGCTGGAGCTACTTATAAGTTTGCTGATTCTGGTTATAGTTTTGACTATGATTTGACAGGATCTACTACAGATTCTTGGGAATCATTTGGTGGTAACTTGACATTGACAGGATCTCAGATTGTATGGGACAATGACGGTACAGAACTTCAGAAAGATAAATTTGCTACTTCTAAGGTAACATTGACTGTTCCTAATGTAGTAATTAATAATGCTGAAGGTGTTGTGAAAATTTTGAGCAGTGCACATAGCATGGAATAATTCTTCTATGATGCTATAATAAAAGAATGGGGGTGGCATGAACGCCATCCCCTTTTCTTCTATTAGAGGTTTTTCTTTAATTAATAAAGTTTAATCTTAAAACCTAAATGTATGAAACAGAGACGGACACTCTTTGCTCTTGCTTTACTGTGTGGAGCAACAGCTTTTGCACAAGGTGCTTCGAATTCATCTCAAACAAAAGATGAAAGTAAGACTGAATTTACTCCCCACTGGTATATGGGAATACAAGCTGGTGCTGGATTTACCCGTGGAGAAGTCAAGACTGGAGATTTGATCTCTCCTGCTGCTGCAATCTACGGAGGCTATCAATTTACTCCTTTATGGGGTTTGCGCGCCGGTATCAGTGGATGGCAGGGAAAAGGAGCATGGGTTTCTCCCCGCCAAGATTATAAATATAATTATTTACAGGGAAATGTAGATGCAACTCTTGATTTGGGAAACCTTTTTGCAGGTTATAATGAGCATCGTGTATTTAATCCCTATGCTTTTGTGGGTGTAGGATTGAATGGAGCATTCAATAATGATGAAGCAGTAGCCTTGAATACTTCGGGATATCAGTTGGAGTATTTATGGAAGGACAATCAGTTCTCTGTGGTAGGACGTGCTGGTTTGGGAGCTAATTTGCGTTTGAGTAGCAAACTTTACTTTAATCTGGAAGTGAATGCCAATGTACTTTCTGACAAGTTTAATTCGAAAAAAGCTGGTAATGCCGATTGGCAATTCAATGCTTTGGCAGGTCTGACCTTTAAGTTTGGTAAGAAAGCAAAAGCTGCTCCGGAAGTGGTATCATATGAACCGGCTCCTGTTCAACCTGCTCCGGTAGTAGAAGAAAAAACTGAACCGGTAGTAACACAGCCGACTCCTGTAGTACAGGAAAAAGAAACAATGACTGAAAATGTCTACTTCCTTATCAATTCGGCTTCGATTCGTACATCCGAAAAAGAAAAGATAGAAAAACTGGTAGAATTTTTGCGTACACATTCAGAACTAAAAGTAAATGTATGTGGTTATGCAGATAAAAATACGGGTTATGCCGCTTACAATAAACGCCTTTCTAAAAAACGTGCAGAGGTAGTTGCCAAAGCATTGAAGGAGGCAGGTATAAGCCAGGAAAGAATAATTGTTGATTACAAAGGCGACACGGTACAGCCGTTCTCATCTCCTGAACAAAACCGTGTCAGCATTTGTGTGGTTGAATAGTTTTAGTTTAGGTTAACAGAAAAGAAGGCGTAGGGCTTGTGAAAGTCTTACGCCTTTGCTTTTTTAGGAATGTCCGAAACGGGAGGTATCAACATCCTTCACTTCTTTTTTCTTGTATCCGTTGAATTTGTAACTGAAAGAAAGTGTAAGGCTCCGGGCATACGACCTTACTTCCATATCGATATGTTGGGTGCCGCTACGGATCGTGGTCTTGGGGTTAAGCCCATTGAAAATATCCGTTCCTTTCAGTTGTAGCATGGCTTTATCGCCGGCAAAACTCCAGCGCAAAGCGCTATCCATCATCCAGAGAGGACTGATGTCGTAGTTTCCCTGAAGACCTTCACTCTGTGCAAAAGCCGAAATCTCCAGTTTGATGTTTGGCTTTTGAGAGAGAGTAAATGTATTGCTTAGATTGACAATGCCTATCCATTTTTTGTGGTCGAACGGAGCATCGAAATAATCGGAAGCTTTGGCATGCATATGCATCCCTACTAAAGTAAGCTGTGAGTTCAGCCAGTTTCCGGCCTTGAATGGAAGCACACTCACTATTTTGAATTTACTGCTGTAATCCCAATTCCGGAAATTGTAGATTGCTTTCAGTTGGCTGGAGTCCAGATAAAGCATTTGCTGGAAAAAGTCGGGCATATAGTCATAGCCTACCTGGAAAATATATTTGCTTTTTAATATATAGCTCAGTTGGGTAGAATAGACCGTATACGGACGTAAGTACATATTACCCTGCGATTCGGTGTAACTACTCATATATCCGGTAGCCCCACTCAGCGTCCAATAATCGGGATAAGTTTTGTCCGAACTGAATGTAAGCTGAAAGATATGTTGAGGTGAATACACGTAACTCAGTTGAAGAGTAGGGTAGACTGCCCACTTTTTATATTCCTCCATTTGATAATACTCTACGGCAGCCGAAGCACTCAACGACCATTGTGGATTAAAACTCTTGTCGAAACCGGCATACAGATTATAGGTATATTCATCAATACCGCTTTCTGTATTCCGGTCGCTCATATCTTGGCCTGATTCATAAAGCTGGCGGTTGCGATTGCTTACATAGTTAAGAGCCGTACCGTAATTCAATGTCCATCCTTTCGAGAGGGAGTGTGACTGGTCGGCATATACATTCCAACGCTCGATACGTTGGTTGGTACGGTTTATAAAACGGATGTCGTTTCCTTCTCCTGAAATTTCTTGAAAGTCTTGTACTCCGTCGGATGTGAAATAAGTATAGTTGACTCCGGTTTTCAAGCCAAACGAAGCCGTGTAGTCGAGCGCAATATTGTGCATCTGACTCTCGTCCCTGCTTGTACTGTGGGCATCAGACAAATTCCCCCTTGTGTATGTGTTTTGTTTGTCATTCGGGCTAAGTTGAGAAGTATAAGCTAGGCCTAACTGATTCTTGTCATTGGGTTTGTAAGTGATGCCGGTACGTAGAGTATGCGACGGTTTGTCTCCTGCTCCCGTCATATATTGTTCCATGTTGTACACTTTCCCTTGTACAGTATGTTTGGTAATCAGGTCCAAATCCTGCCGTTCGTGTCGGTTTGCTGCAAAATTATACATCACATCGGCATCTATCTTTTGCGAAGTATAAGCCAAAGCCAATCCGCCTTCTCCGCTCGCCTTTTCTTTTTGCAGGTATGCACCGTGTACTTCTCCCTGTATATTGCTGCCTTCTTCGGCTTTATACCCTTTCAGTACGATGTTGATAGCCGCGCCGCGCACGTGAAGTTGCGGAGGTGCACTATACATCACCTCAGCTTTTTCCACGCGCGAAGCCGGCATTCCCTTTAAGAGAGTAATAATCTGGTCTTGCGTCATCGTCGACGGTTTCCCATTCAGAATAAGGACAGGAGTGGAAGTTCCTGCCAGTGTCAGTGTTTCATTTTGTTCCAATACTCCAGGCAATTCTTTGATGCAGTCGTATGCACTGCTCACCAGTTTGTTTTTTATCAGCTGAGGCATGTCGTAGCTCAGTCGGCTACCCTCGACCTTTACTACAGGACGCTCTCCCTTTACCACTACTTCTCCCAAAGCATAATCTTTAGGCTGTAAGGTAAAGACTCCTGCTTCTTCTCCCCGGCCTTCTTTCTGTAGTGTCTGGTACAGAATATGCTGGATGATAAGCCGGTATTGACTTAAAGTATGATTCAGGAGAAAACTTCCTTCCTTATCGGTGATGGTTGCATCCACAAAAACGGAGTCTGGTGTTTGCAATACTACGGTAGCTCCATCTACAGGTTGCCCATCGGTATTGACTACTTTTCCATGTATGGTTTGTGCTGTGACTGTTCCGATGCTTGCAGCAATACAAAGTAACAATGTGACAAGAAAATTCTGCTTTTTCATATTGATTCGTTTTTTTTCTCTATCTTCGACGAGACAAAGATAAAGAGCCTTTTCTATTTTATAGGTTAAGGCAAGGTTAACGTTACGTTAAGGAGAAGAGAGATGAAGATGAATCATATTCGCTGGATAGCCATTGTAGGACTGATTGCCATTGTAGAACTGCAATATGTATGGCTGGTCAATACCTATAAGTTGACTAAAGAAAGCCTGCAGGCTAAGAATAATGAAGTCTTTCGTGATGCAACTCTGGAAGAAGTGTTCTACCGTTTGGACCAATGGAGAAAAGAGCATGGTGATACGGTGACCAGTATGCGAGTTGATTTGGATGCAGGTTTGAAAGGAGATACCTTGCCCCGTGATGCATTACAGAACAATGCCAGCGGATGGCTGATGCAGAACATTCATATTGCTTTTCAGGAGGCTTATCTTAAGAAGTTTAAGCAAGATGTACACTTGTCGGCACTCGATTCTATTTATACAAATATTTTCGATTCGATAGGCATACCTGCAAAGGTGCGTTCGTGTATAGTCGATTCTATGGGTAATGTACTTCGTTCTTCTGTGACGGGCGACTTCCCTTCTTATGCTTTACTGAAGACAGAAAAAGTTCCGATTGATTTTGATGGCCAGCGTTTCCTGCAAGGAGCCATCGTCAATCCGTATTGGGTTATCTTTCAGCGTATGACTTTGCTGCTTATCGCAACAGTCTTGATTATGATTCTGGTCATTGGGTGCATTGTCTATCAGATACGGATTATTATCCGGCAAGACAAGATTGCCAAACTGCGTGAGGACTTTTCGTATGCCATGATTCACGATATGAAGACGCCTCTGAGTTCTATATTGATGGGTACGCAGATCTTAGAGACCGGACGACTGGACAGCCAGCCTGAAAAGAAAGCACGCTATTTCCGTATTCTAAAGGAAGAAGGAGAACATTTACTTCATCTTACCAATAAAGTACTGACTTTGTCGAAACTGGAAAATCATCAGTTGAAGTTGCAGAAAGAATACTGCGATTTGCAGCGGATACTTGAGGGATTGGCTGATAAATATGCGGCAAAATCAGTCAAGCCGATTCGTTACAGCTGGCAGTTGGAGGAGAAGACGGTATATGCCGATGAGGAGTTTCTGGAAGAGGCTTTGAGTAATTTGATAGACAATGCAGTGAAATATTCCGGTGAAGAAGTGGAAATAGCATTCTCTTCAGGAAAGGCAACGGATGGTTACATCTATATCAAAGTGCGTGACAATGGATTCGGTATTCCGTTGAAAGACCAGAGCCGGATATTCGAAAAATACGAACGTTCGTACGCTGCATTACAAACCCGAAGTGGGGGAGCTACCGGATTCGGTTTGGGACTGAACTATGTATTTCGGGTGATGGAGGCGCACAAAGGTAGAGTGGAGGTGGAAAGTATTGAGGGAGAATACAGTGAATTTACGCTTCTCCTTCCGCAGCTCAAACCGGAAACTTCCAGAGAAGCGACTGACGCTACAGAATAAAAGCGGATGTTGCATGGGGATAAAATAGAAGAATGTATAACAAAATAAAACCTGATTCTATGATAAGACTACTCTTGGTAGAAGACGATGCTAATCTGTGCTATATTATTCAAGGCGGACTGGAAGATATGATTGGAGGATATGAAGTCACTACTGCTGCCAATGGCGAGGAAGGATTACGCGTGTGGCGTGAGCAGAAGCCCGATGTCATTGTATCGGATATCGAAATGCCGGTAATGGACGGGTACGAAATGGTACGCCGTATTAGGGAAACCGACGGAGATACTCCTATCCTTTTTACTTCGGGACGTGTCTCTCCCAAAGACGTGGTGATGGGATATGAACTGGGGGTGAACAATTATATCAAGAAACCTTTTCTTGCCGAAGAGCTGAATGCACATATTACGGCTTTATTGAAACTGACGAGAGGAACAGGACATACGGCACACGGAAACGTGTTTCATATTGGGGAGTTGTTTACGTTCGATGCGGAGAAACAGATGCTTTACGATGTGCGGGGAGAAGAAAAAAGCCTTACACAGCGTGAGGCAAAACTCTTGCGGATGCTGTGTGAGCAGAAGGGAGAGGTGGTAAAGCGGGAACAGATTCTAGCCCGTTTATGGGATACGGAAGACGATTACTTTGCATCACGTAGCCTTGATGTATTTGTGTCGCGCTTGCGTAAACTGTTTGCAGCCGATGAAACAGTTCAGATAAAAACTGTCAAAGGAGTAGGATTGATGCTGGTATAAGAAAAGTCGCAGTATACGATTAAATGCTTTGCCAGTCCTTACAGGTAATGAGTCAGTTTTTTCCTTGAAATGAGTGCAGTACTTTCTAGTGATGAGTGCAGTATTTACCTGAAAGGACTGGCGAGTATTTTTGTTGCATGAGTTGTTCTTACTTCAATGCTTAGCTTCACAACATGGTTGTTATTGTGCTTCTTGATTCTTTTTCAGCCACTCCAGTCGTCGAAGGTCTGGTAAATGTGTTACTTTGAAATGTTCGAATTTTGCATTGAAGCCTTTTCCATCCGGACTGGCTCCCATTACTCCAACCATTACGGGAGTATTGTCTTGCAGCCATGCGTTGCGCATCATGGTATAGTTTTTGTCATCGAACGAATAGAAAATTTCCACAGCATCCAGCCGGCGGACTGCTTTAATCCAGATGTAAGGAACAGGTTTGTCTAAAGCAATTACACTCCAGTCACTCGTTTTGTGAGTTACTACAGTGCTGAGGTTGAATTTTCCGTCAACGAATTCAATACCGGTCTTGATGTAGTTTTCGTGGTCGATACGGAGCATCAGACCAGCCTGGTCGAACCGGGCTTGATAATCGCCTGTGATTTTTACTTTTACTTCAAATTCTCCTCCATAAGTAGAGTAGTAGAAAGGAGCATCATCTACAGTGAAGCCGTAGTGTGAAATACGCCAATAGTCACTCTGTGGAGTTACAAACATTGACAAGGTGTTGTCTTTTATTTCCCACTGTTCAGGTTCATTAAACCATTGCATTTTTTCTAATGTCTGTGCGGATGCACTTTGTACGCTTAAAAAAGCAAACAAACCTAAAAGAATTTTTTTCATACTAATTTATATTTGTTTTTATCTTCTTCTGTGAGGGTACGGATTACTTTACAAGGATTGCCAACTGCCAGAGAATTGTCTGGAATGTCTTTGTTTACTACACTGCCAGCTCCAATTACACAGTTGTTTCCTATGCTGACTCCGGGAAGCACGCATACATTTGCCCCTATCCATACATTATTTCCTACTCGGATGGGATAGGCATATTCCAGTCCTTGGTTTCGCTGCGTTACATCCAAAGGGTGTCCCGCTGTATAAAAGCCGCAATGAGGTGCAATAAATACATTGTCTCCAAAATGGATTTTAGCGCCATCAAGCATTACGCAATTCACGTTGACATAGAAGTTTTCTCCTATTTCTATGTTATATCCATAGTCGCAATAGAAAGGCTGTTCGATCAGAAAGTTCTGACCTGTCTTTCCGAATAGCTTACGGATGAGTTGCTGTCGTTCGGCTTTTCGAGAAGGGCGTAATTGATTGTACTCATAACACATATCTTTGCAGATATCACGTTCGGCAAGAAGTTCTACGTCATAGTTCGCATCATATAACTCACCTCTTTGGGCTTTTTCTTTTTCTGTACTCATGTGTTTTGTCTATTTTACTTACATTTGCAAAAGTAGAGGTTTGTGTCAGGGTGAACAATACTTAAAAATAACCATTTTGTCTTCTTCTGTGATATGGATATAAGGAAGAAACTTAGCAATGAATTGTTGAATCAGGAATTTATTCAGGAGAACTGCAGCGATACCCGATTGAATCAGTTCCGCCAGATAGCCGCAGGATATGCAACAACCGAAAATGTGATTGCTGTATTGAGTGATATGCAGGCTAATACAAGTTATTTATATTATGGTGGGATAGCAGAGACATTGGGAATGGGTAAACGGGGCGACTCTAAAATTCTTCATTCTATTTGGGAAGAGGAAATTTTTGCTCGTATTCATCCCGATGATTTATTGGACAAACATTTACAGGAACTCCGCTTTTTCCAGTTCTTGAAAGGTTTGCCCGAAGGGAAACGTACAGATTATTATATAGATAGCCGGATACGGATGCGTAATGCACAAGGTACTTATGTATGGGTGAGGCATCGGATGTATTATGTGGCTACCCATGCCAATGGTAATGTCTGGCTGGCTCTTTGTCTGTATGGTTTCTCGCCGGATTCTTCTTTTAACTGTATGGTGATTAATTCGGTAGACGGTACAATGACTGAATGGGATAAAGAAACGTGCAAGGGATTGCTTTCCAAGCGGGAAAAAGAAATATTACTGTTGATAGAAGAAGGGAAAAGCAGCAAGGAGATAGCAGAAACTTTATCCATTAGTGTGAATACAGTGAATCGCCACCGGCAGAATATTCTTGAGAAGTTGCAGGTGGACAACTCGATGCAGGCTTGCCGGACAGCTAGAGAATTAAAGCTTTTATTTCTTGACAGATAAATCGTGTAGCCGAAATGAAAAAAGAAAGAGACCATCTCAAAAAACGATTTGAGATGGTCTTGTATCATTAGATAGGGTATTATAACAGTATTCTATATAGGCAAGACTATTTGTCTTTGTCTTCTTCTTTAAACCAGGATGCATACATCAGATAGCCATTGGCAATCTTCTGGTTTAACTCCTTGCTTTGTTGTGGATCAACTTTTTTGATGAATTTAGCCGGTACACCTCCCCATAGGGTATGAGGTTCTATGACAGTATTGGCCAAAACTAAAGCGCCGGCAGCCACAATGGCACCTTCACCTACCACTGCATGGTCAAGTAAAGTAGAGCCCATACCAATTAAGGCATTGTCTCTGACGCTTGCACCATGTAAAGTAACATTATGTCCAATGGAAACGTCATTACCTATTTCTATTGTTGATTTTTCATATAATGTATGAAGAACGGTTCCGTCTTGAATGTTTACTCTGTCGCCAATACGGATGGAGTTAACATCTCCACGCAGCACTGTATTGAACCATATGCTGCAATCACGTCCCATAACGATGTCGCCTATAAGAGTCGCGTTATCGGCAAGGTAACAGTTCTCGCCGATTTGAGGGGTAAACCCTCTTACTGATTTGATTAGAGCCATATTAAGTATATAGTATAAGTTTATAAAGCACTGGTTGCATTCTCCAGCCAAATTCGTTCTTCCGGAGAAAGCAATGGACTAAGTTCTTTGTATACACGGGTGTGGTAGTTGTTGAGCCATTGGATTTCATCGCCTGTCATCATTTCTTTGCAAATAGTTTCTTTATCTATTGGGCAGAGAGTCAGTGGTTCAAAACGGTAGAAAGCTCCAAAGGAGGTTTCATTGTCTTTTACCACAAGCATGGTGTTTTCGGTGCGTATGCCATATTCTCCGCTGCGGTAAATGCCGGGCTCGTTGGTAATGGTCATTCCTGGAAGGAGAGGAGAAGGCATGTGGTTCATGCGGATTTGGTGTGGACCCTCGTGTACGTTCAGGAAATGTCCGACCCCATGCCCGGTACCATGTCCGTAGTTGATACCTGCTTTCCACATATACTGACGAGCCAGTACATCGAGCTGGGTACCGCATGTTCCATGTGGAAATACCGCTTGCGATAAAGCGATGAATCCTTTTAATACCAAAGTGTAATCTATCTTTTGTTGCTGGCTCACAGCTCCTAATGCAATTGTACGTGTGATGTCAGTCGTTCCGTCCATATATTGTCCGCCACTATCCAGAAGCAGAAGTCCTTCGGGTTTTAAAGGGATATCTGTATCGGGAGTAGCTTCGTAATGCACGATGGCACCATGCTGTTGGTAACCGGCAATGGTATCGAAGCTGATTCCTTTGAATAGAGCCTGTTCATTACGGAACTCATATAGCTTGTTACTGATACTGATTTCACTTTCACTACCTTGCTGTACAGCCTCTTTAATCCATCTCAAAAATCTGACCATAGCTACTCCATCCCGTTTCATGGCTTGGTGTATGCCTGATATTTCTGTATCGTTTTTAACAGCTTTCAGATAAACGACAGGAGAAACCTCTTGTAGTATATGTGTAGCAGATGAGGCTGCCTGATAGAGTGCATAATTGGTAGAAGGGGATAACTGGATATTTTTCTCCTTATAGTTTGATAAGTCGGATATTATATCCTTGTAATCTTTGATGATAATGTTATTCTGTTGTAAATACTCCGTCAATTCATCGGTAAGCTTCTTGGGAGAAATGTAAAGTGTAGCCTGCCTGTTGGTAATCAGTAAATAACTTACAAATACAGGATTGCAATGTACGTCATTTCCTCTTAAGTTGAGTGTCCAGGCTATTTCGTCGAGAGCAGATAAAAGAAGTCCTTCGGTGTGTTTCTGTTGTAAGAGCTCCTGTATTTGTAATATTTTATGCTGGCAGGGAACTCCTGCGTATTCGAGTGGTAGAATAAATATAGGATTCTCTGGGATAGATGGACGATTTTCCCATATAGAAGTAAATGGATCTTCAGTAGAAATAAGAGTGAGCTGGTGTGTGAGCAATTGTTTGCTGAGATTTTCTACTGTAGAAATGCTGTTTACCCATCCGTCTATACCTATTTTACTGCCAGCCTGTAGCTTTTCTCCCAGCCATTCTGCTATAGACGGAGTAGAAGAAAGCCCTTCCTTTTGTAAATCAATGCCTGTTCCATTCAGTTGCTCTTCTGCCTGGAGAAAATAACGGGAATCGGTCCATAATCCACCTTCTTTCTCTGTTATTACTAATGTTCCGGCAGATCCGGTAAAGCCAGACAGCCATTTTCTGGCTTCCCAATGTTCCGGTACATATTCTCCTGCATGTGGGTCGGTACTGGGAATAATAAAAGCGTTGATTTGTTTTTTTTGCATGAAGCGTCGCAGGGAGGCGATTCTTTCTTTTATTGTATCTTTCATATTGATATTGTCTTAAAAAAAGTTGTATTGACCAGACAAAGATAGTATTTCTGTGTAATTATCAAGAAAATGTGTTGGAAAGTTTTGTAAATAAAGAAAGTATGTGTAATTTTGCACCGCAATTTGACTGCAAATAATTAATTAACAACATATTTTAATTTTAAAAACATGATTGTAGTTCCAGTAAAAGAAGGCGAAAACATTGAAAAAGCGCTGAAAAAGTTCAAAAGAAAATTTGAAAAAACAGGTGTTGTGAAAGAATTGAGAAGCAGACAGCAGTATGATAAACCGTCTGTTTTGAAAAGACTGAAAATGGAACGTGCCGTTTACGTTCAGAAAATGCAACAAGTAGAAGAGTAATAATTCTGCAAAATTTCTTGAATTATTGATTTCTTTTTCATAAATTCGTTGCTGACATTAAAAGGCGATGTTTCTTATGTTGAAAGAATCTTTTTTGGAGTATCTTGAACTTGAGAAGAATTATTCCGATAAAACAGTGGTAGGCTATGAGTTGGATCTTCGTGAGTTTGAAGAATACTTAAAGGGGGTGAGCGAAGATTTGGATTTGCTTGCTGTAGATGCGGATTTGATACGCGGCTGGGTTGTCAGCTTGATGGATCGTGGTTTTGCTTCTACGTCGGTAAATCGGAAGCTGAGTTCGCTCCGGTCGTTTTATCGCTACCTTTTAAAAAGAGGATATGTGACGGCGGATCCTGTTGCAAAAGTACAGGGGCCGAAGGTTAAAAAGCCGTTGCCTGTTTTTGTGAAGGAGGCTGATATGGATCGATTGCTGGATCAGACGGATTTTGGCTCTGGATTTGAAGGAGTGCGGGATCGTTTAATTATAGAGATGTTTTATCTGACAGGAATGCGTCGGTCTGAATTGGTTAATCTGAGAGATGGGGATGTCGATTTTTCGGCTTGTGTGATAAAAGTGACAGGAAAAAGAAATAAGCAGCGCTTGATTCCTTTTGCGGAGCAATTAAAGGAAGATTTGTTGCTTTATCTTTCGTTGAGAAATGAAATTTGTGCTGGGGTGTGTGAAGCGTTTTTTGTCCGGAAGGATGGGCGGATGCTGACTCCGACGGCAGTATACCTTTTAGTAAAGCGTAACCTTGCAAAAGTTGTTACATTAAAGAAGAAGAGTCCTCATGTTTTGCGGCATTCATTCGCAACTTCGATGTTGAATCATGATGCGGAAATTGAAGCTGTAAAGGAATTGTTGGGACATGAAAATTTAATGGCAACAGAGATTTATACACATACAACTTTTGAAGAGTTGAAAAAAGTTTATGAACAAGCTCATCCCCGAGCGTAAAGAAAAGGAGGTATTTATGGAAGTAAGAATTCAATCAATTCATTTCGATGCGTCTGAAAAGCTAGAAGGCTTTATTCAAAAGAAAGCAGAAAAGCTCGAGAAGTTTTGTGATAATATAAAGAAAGTAGAGGTGTCTTTAAAAGTTGTAAAACCTGAAACAGCTATGAATAAAGAGGCTGGGGTGCGTGTTTTGGCGCTGAATACAGAGTTTTACGCTGAAAAAATAAGTGATACATTCGAAGAATCGATAGATGTGTGCATGGATGCGCTTTCCAAGCAGTTGTTGAAAGCAAAAGAAAAACAACAAGGAAAATAAAAAAATGCACGATTTATTTTGTGATTAAAAAATAATATCTAACTTTGCAGCCGCTAAGTTATGAAAATAGCTTTGGTTGCAAAGTTTCTTGCCTCTTTAGCTCAGTTGGCCAGAGCACGTGATTTGTAATCTCGGGGTCGTTGGTTCGAATCCGACAAGAGGCTCGAAGAAGATGATACTATGGTCTTTGAAAGTGGGGCAAATACCAGAGTGGCCAAATGGGGCAGACTGTAAATCTGCTGGCTTACGCCTTCGGTGGTTCGAATCCATCTTTGCCCACTTTTGATTTGCGGAAGTAGCTCAGTTGATAGAGCATTAGCCTTCCAAGCTGAGGGTCGCGGGTTTGAGTCCCGTCTTCCGCTCTTTTTTCTTCTTTTGCTGTTATAGCTCAGCGGTAGAGCACTTCCTTGGTAAGGAAGAGGTCCCGGGTTCAAGTCCCGGTAACAGCTCGTGGATTTGTAAAGCTGATTATTAATCAAAATAAATAACAAGTAAAGCTATGGCTAAAGAGAAATTTGAACGTTCGAAACCGCACGTTAACATTGGTACTATTGGTCACGTTGACCACGGTAAAACCACTTTGACTGCTGCCATCACAACTGTATTGGCAAAGAAAGGTCTTTCTGAATTGCGTTCTTTCGATTCAATCGATAACGCTCCTGAAGAAAAAGAAAGAGGTATCACTATTAACACTTCTCACGTAGAATATCAGACTGCTAACCGTCACTATGCTCACGTAGACTGCCCGGGACACGCTGACTACGTTAAGAACATGGTTACTGGTGCTGCTCAGATGGATGGTGCTATCATCGTAGTTGCTGCTACTGATGGTCCTATGCCTCAGACTCGTGAACACATCTTGTTGGCTCGTCAGGTAAACGTTCCTCGTCTGGTTGTATTCTTGAACAAATGCGACATGGTTGATGACGAAGAAATGTTGGAATTGGTTGAAATGGAAATGCGTGAATTGTTGTCATTCTATGACTTCGATGGCGATAATACTCCTATCATCCGTGGTTCTGCTTTGGGTGCATTGAACGGTGTTCCTCAGTGGGAAGAAAAAGTAATGGAATTGATGGATGCAGTTGATAACTGGATTCCTCTGCCTCCGCGTGATGTAGATAAACCATTCTTGATGCCGGTTGAAGACGTATTCTCAATCACTGGTCGTGGTACAGTTGCTACTGGTCGTATCGAAGCTGGTGTGATCAAAGTTGGTGATGAAGTTGAAATCTTGGGTCTTGGTGAAGATAAGAAATCAGTTGTTACTGGTGTTGAAATGTTCCGCAAATTGTTGGATCAGGGTGAAGCTGGTGATAACGTTGGTTTGTTGCTTCGTGGTATCGACAAGAATGAAATCAAACGTGGTATGATTTTGTGTCACCCGGGTCAGGTTAAAGCTCACTCTAAATTCAAAGCTGAGGTTTATATCTTGAAGAAAGAAGAAGGTGGTCGTCATACTCCATTCCATAACAAATATCGTCCTCAGTTCTATCTGCGTACTATGGACTGTACAGGTGAAATCACTTTGCCGGAAGGAACAGACATGGTAATGCCGGGTGATAACGTAACTATCAACGTAGAGTTGATCTATCCGGTTGCATTGAACGTAGGTTTGCGTTTCGCTATCCGTGAAGGTGGACGTACTGTAGGTGCTGGTCAGATTACTGAACTTCTTGACTAATATTTGTCATTGAAATAAATATTATAGTTCCCGATTTTTCGGGAACTATTTTTACGGGAATAGCTCAGTTGGTAGAGCATCGGTCTCCAAAACCGAGTGTCGGGAGTTCGAGCCTCTCTTCCCGTGCTAATATTAAATGAATATGTTTAAAAAGATAACGAATTATTGTAAAGAATCTTATGACGAATTAGTCCATAAAGTATCATGGCCGACTCGTTCAGAACTTTCTAGTAGTGCAGTAGTTGTTTTATATGCTTCCCTACTTATTGCACTCGTTGTTTTTCTTATGGATTCTGCCTTCCGGTTTATCATGGAAGACGTTATCTATCCGCACTAATAAACAGTTGAAAAATGTCTGAGATTGAAAAAAAATGGTACGTACTTCGTGCTGTAAGTGGTAAAGAATCTAAGGTTAAGGAGTATGTTGAAGCAGAGATGCGCAATACTGACCTTGGTGAATACGTGTCTCAGGTGTTGATTCCTACTGAAAAAGTTTATCAGGTTCGCAATGGTAAAAAAATTGTGAAGGAAAGAAGTTATCTTCCAGGTTATGTCTTGGTAGAGGCTGCTTTGGTAGGCGAAGTTGCTCATCATTTGAGAAATATTACTAACGTAATTGGTTTCTTAGGTGGACAAGAGCATCCAGTTCCTCTGAGACAATCAGAAGTGAATCGAATACTGGGTACGGTTGATGAACTCCAGGAGGTGAGTGAGGATACTAACATTCCTTATACCGTAGGAGAAACAGTGAAAGTTAGCGTAGGACCCTTTAGCGGATTCAGTGGTGTCATTGAGGAAGTTAGTGCGGAAAAACGCAAGCTGAAAGTAATGGTCAAAATATTCGGACGGAAAACTCCGTTGGAATTAGGCTTTACGGATGTAGAAAAGGAATAATGCATTTTGTTACGTGTGTTATTCTGTTCGTTGATTATTTATATTAAATTTTAAGAAAATGGCTAAAGAAGTTGCTGGACTAATCAAATTACAGATTAAAGGAGGCGCTGCAAATCCATCACCTCCCGTTGGACCTGCTTTGGGTTCTAAGGGTATTAATATCATGGAGTTTTGCAAGCAATTCAACGCCAGAACCCAGGACAAGGCAGGTAAAGTATTGCCTGTTATCATTACCTACTACACAGACAAGTCTTTTGATTTTGTAATCAAAACTCCTCCTGTAGCTATTCAGTTGCTCGAGGCTGCTAAGATTAAGAGTGGTTCTGCTGAACCTAATCGTAAGAAAGTTGCTGAACTTACTTGGGATCAGATTCGTACTATCGCTCAGGATAAGTTGGTTGACTTGAACTGCTTTACTATCGAAGCTGCTATGACAATGGTAGCTGGAACAGCTAGAAGTATGGGTATCGCTGTAAAAGGTGACTTCCCGGGTAATAACTAATTAACTTCAATTAATAATGGGTAAACTGACAAAAAATCAAAAGTTGGCTGCAGAAAAAATTGAAGCAGGGAAAGCATACTCACTGAAAGAAGCTGCTCAGCTTGTAAAAGATATTACTTTTACTAAGTTTGATGCTTCATTAGATATTGACGTACGTTTAGGTGTAGACCCTCGTAAGGCTAACCAGATGGTAAGAGGTGTTGTTTCTCTTCCTCATGGTACAGGTAAGCAGGTAAGAGTGCTTGTTCTGTGTACACCGGATGCTGAAGCTGCTGCAAAAGAAGCTGGCGCTGACTATGTTGGTCTTGATGAATATATTGAAAAGATCAAAGGTGGATGGACTGATATTGATGTAATCATCACTATGCCGTCTATCATGGGTAAGATCGGTGCTCTGGGTCGTGTACTCGGTCCTCGTGGATTGATGCCGAATCCTAAGAGTGGCACTGTAACTATGGATGTAGCTAAGGCTGTTAAGGAAGTTAAGCAAGGTAAGATTGACTTTAAAGTTGATAAGAGCGGTATCGTTCATACTTCAATTGGTAAGGTTTCTTTCACTGCTGACCAGATCCGTGAAAATGCGAAAGAATTTATCGCTACTATCATTAAACTGAAACCAACTACAGCTAAGGGTACTTATATTAAGAGTATTTATCTTTCAAGTACTATGAGTAAGGGTATTAAGATTGACCCTAAAACAGTAGAAGAAATCTAATTATTAAGGAGGAATCATGAGAAAGGAAGATAAAGGCGTAATTATAAGTCAATTGGCTGATACTATTAAGCAATACGGACATTTCTACTTGATTGACACTACTGCAATGGATGCAGCTAAAACTAGTGAATTGAGAAGAAAATGTTTTAAGGCTGGTATTAAGCTGGTAGTTGTGAAGAACTCTTTGCTTCACAAGGCTCTGATGGGCATGGATGTTGACTATTCTCCATTGTTTGATTCTTTGAAAGGTACAACTTCAGTAATGTTCTGCGAAACTGCGAACGCTCCTGCTAAGTTGTTGAAAGAATACAAAGATGGTGTTCCTGCATTGAAGGCTGCTTATGCAGAAGAAGGATTCTATGTAGGTGCTGATCAACTCGAAGCTCTCGCAACAATTAAGAGTAAGAACGAAGTTATCGCAGATATCGTGGCATTGCTGCAGTCTCCTGCGAAGAACGTTATCTCAGCTCTTCAATCAGGTGGAAATACTATTCATGGTGTGCTTAAAACTTTGGGCGAACGCGCTGAATAATTTTACACTGATTACAAAGAATAATAAAAAACTTTACATTCAATTAGTAACAAACAATTAAAATCATACAAAAATGGCAGATTTGAAAGCTTTTGCAGAACAATTAGTTAACTTGACAGTAAAAGAAGTTAATGAACTTGCAACTATCCTTAAAGAAGAATACGGTATTGAACCTGCTGCTGCAGCTGTAGCTGTTGCTGCTGGTCCTGCTGCAGGTGCTGCAGCTGCTGCTGAAGAAAAAACTTCATTCGATGTAGTTTTGAAGAGCGCAGGTGCTGCTAAATTGCAGGTTGTTAAAGCCGTTAAAGAAGCTTGTGGTCTTGGCTTGAAAGAAGCAAAAGACATGGTTGACGGTGCTCCTAGCGTAGTTAAAGAAGGTTTGGCTAAAGACGAAGCTGAATCTTTGAAGAAAGTTTTGGAAGAAGCTGGAGCTGAAGTTGAGCTTAAATAAGATTATCCTGTAAATCAGGTAGTTCGGTTAAGAATCCTCTTTAGAGGGGATTCTTAACCTTTTTGCGTCTATATTAAGTTGACAGGGTTATACAGATTAAATTGACTGATTTCTTCTCTTATATGTCGTCAATTCTGTGTTTTTCCCTATAACAATAAAAACTCTATACAGATGTCTTCAAACATTAACAATCAACGAATTAACTTTGCTTCTATTAAAAATCCGATGCAGTATCCGGATTTCTTGGAAGTTCAATTGAAGTCGTTTCAAGACTTCTTGCAGTTAGATACGCCGCCCGAAAAACGTAAGAATGACGGTTTGTATAAAGTATTTGCAGAGAATTTCCCTATTGCAGATACGCGTAATAACTTTGTGCTCGAGTTCCTTGACTACTATATTGATCCGCCTCACTATTCTATTGACGATTGTCTGGAACGTGGGTTGACTTATAGTGTTCCCTTGAAAGCTAAATTGAAGCTTTATTGTACAGACCCCGATCATGAAGATTTCGATACAGTCATTCAAGATGTGTATCTGGGTCCTATTCCTTATATGACTCCAAAAGGAACTTTTGTTATTAATGGTGCAGAGCGTGTTGTTGTTTCTCAGTTGCATCGTTCTCCGGGTGTATTCTTTGGACAGAGTATCCACTCAAATGGAACAAAATTGTATTCAGCACGTATTATTCCATTCAAAGGTTCTTGGATTGAGTTTGCTACAGACATCAATAATGTAATGTATGCATACATTGATCGTAAGAAGAAATTACCTGTTACGACTTTGTTGAGAGCTGTTGGTTTTGAAAATGATAAAGATATTCTTGAAATTTTCAATCTTGCAGAAGATGTCAAAGTAAATAAGGCAAATCTGAAAAAAGTCGTTGGACGTAAGTTGGCTGCTCGTGTATTGAAAACATGGACAGAAGACTTCGTAGATGAAGACACTGGTGAAGTTGTATCTATCGAACGTAATGAGGTTATTATTGATCGTGAAACAGTTATTGAAGCTGAACATATTGATTTGATAATTGAATCGGGAGTACAGAATATCCTTGTTCATAATGAAGATGCAAATTCTTCTGATTATTCTATTATATTCAACACATTGCAGAAAGACCCAAGTAACTCGGAAAAAGAAGCAGTGTTGTATATTTACCGTCAGTTGCGTAATGCTGATCCTGCGGATGATGCAAGTGCACGTGAGGTAATTAACAACTTGTTCTTCTCTGAAAAACGTTATGACCTGGGTGAGGTAGGCCGTTACCGTATCAATAAAAAATTGAATTTGGATACGGATATGGATGTCAAGGTGTTGACAAAACAAGATATTATTGAAATCATTAAATATCTGATAGAGTTGATTAACTCGAAAGCAGATGTTGATGATATCGACCACTTGAGTAACCGTCGTGTACGTACTGTCGGCGAACAGCTTTCTAATCAGTTTGCTATTGGTTTGGCTCGTATGTCTCGTACTATTCGTGAGCGTATGAATGTTCGAGATAATGAAGTATTTACTCCGATTGATCTGATTAATGCAAAAACAATTTCTTCTGTAATTAACTCGTTCTTCGGAACAAATGCATTGTCTCAGTTCATGGACCAGACAAACCCGTTGGCAGAAATTACTCATAAGCGTCGTTTGTCTGCATTGGGTCCTGGTGGTTTGTCAAGAGATCGTGCCGGATTTGAGGTTCGAGACGTTCACTATACTCATTACGGTCGTTTGTGTCCGATTGAAACTCCTGAAGGTCCGAATATCGGTTTGATTTCGTCTTT
This sequence comes from Phocaeicola acetigenes, assembly GCF_027529745.1. Lineage (NCBI taxonomy): Bacteria > Pseudomonadati > Bacteroidota > Bacteroidia > Bacteroidales > Bacteroidaceae > Phocaeicola > Phocaeicola acetigenes. The sequence continues at coordinate 309,601 of NZ_JAPZVM010000003.1, read as the reverse complement.
GTGTGTATATGCGAAGATTAATGATCTAGGATTTATTGTAACTCCTTATCGTAAGGTAAACAATGCTGTGGTAGATCTTTCTCCAGAAGGTATAGAATATTTATCTGCAGAAGAGGAAGAAGATAAGATTATTGCACAGGGTAATGCACCATTGAATGACGATGGTACATTTATTCGTGACAAAGTTAAAGCTCGTCGTGATGCAGATTATCCGGTTGTTACTCCAGATCAAGTTGAGTTGATGGACGTAGCTCCTCAGCAGATTGCTTCAATTGCGGCATCTTTGATTCCTTTCTTGGAGCATGATGATGCGAACCGTGCGTTGATGGGATCTAACATGATGCGTCAGGCTGTTCCTTTGTTGAGAACTGAAGCTCCAATTGTAGGTACTGGAATCGAAAAACAATTGTGTGAGGATTCACGTACACAGATTGCTGCAGAAGGTGATGGTGTAATTGAGTTCGTAGATGCTACAACTATTCGTATTTTGTACGACCGTACAGAAGACGAAGAGTTTGTAAGTTTTGAGCCTGCATTGAAAGAATATCGTATTCCGAAGTTCCGTAAGACAAACCAAAGCATGACTATTGACCTTCGTCCGATTTGTAGTAAAGGACAAAGAGTGAAGAAGGGAGATATCTTGACAGAAGGATATTCTACTGCGAATGGAGAATTGGCCTTAGGTAAGAATCTTTTGGTTGCTTATATGCCTTGGAAGGGATATAACTATGAGGATGCTATCGTATTGAATGAACGTGTCGTTCGTGAAGATATTCTTACTTCTGTACACGTAGATGAGTATATCTTGGAAGTTCGTGAGACTAAACGAGGAATGGAAGAGCTTACTTCAGATATTCCGAATGTTAGTGAAGAAGCAACCAAAGACTTGGATGAAAATGGTATCGTACGTATTGGTGCTCGTATTGAGCCAGGAGACATTTTGATTGGTAAGATCACTCCTAAGGGAGAATCAGATCCTTCTCCTGAAGAAAAGTTGTTGCGTGCTATTTTTGGTGATAAGGCAGGTGATGTGAAAGATGCTTCTTTGAAGGCTTCTCCTTCTTTGCGTGGTGTTGTAATTGATAAGAAGTTGTATTCACGCGTTATTAAAACTCGTAGTGAAAAGAATGCAGATAAAGCTATTTTGCCGAAATTGAATGAAGAGTTCGAAGAAAAAGCCGCTGCTCTTAAGGAAATATTGGTAAACAAATTGCTCGTTTTGACTGCTGATAAGGTTTCTCAAGGTGTAAAAGACTATTTGGGAACTGAAGTAATTGCAAAGGGGGCTAAGTTTACAAAACGTGATCTCGAATCTTTGGATTATACAATTATTCAATTGAGTAAATGGACTGCTGATGCTCATAAGAATGATTTGATTCGTGATTTGATTGTAAATTATTTGAAGAAATACAAAGAATTGGATGCTGAACTGAAACGTAAGAAATTCGCAATTACTATCGGTGATGAGCTTCCTTCTGGTATTATTCAGATGGCTAAAGTTTATATTGCTAAGAAACGTAAGATTGGTGTTGGTGATAAAATGGCGGGTCGTCACGGTAATAAGGGTATTGTTTCTCGTGTGGTACGTCAGGAAGATATGCCGTTCTTAGCAGATGGTACTCCTGTTGATATCGTTTTGAATCCGTTGGGTGTGCCTTCTCGTATGAATATTGGTCAGATATTTGAAGCTGTATTGGGACGTGCCGGAAAAGAATTGGGCGTGAAGTTTGCTACTCCTATTTTTGATGGTGCTACATTGGACGACTTGGATCAGTGGACTGATAAAGCTGGTTTGCCACGCTATTGTAAGACATATTTGTATGATGGTGGTACAGGTGAACAGTTCGACCAGCCAGCTACCGTAGGTGTCACTTATATGTTGAAATTGGGACACATGGTTGAAGATAAGATGCATGCACGTTCTATCGGTCCGTACTCTTTGATTACTCAGCAGCCGCTTGGTGGTAAAGCACAGTTTGGTGGTCAGCGTTTTGGAGAAATGGAGGTTTGGGCTATTGAAGCATTTGGTGCTGCCCATGTACTTCAGGAAATCTTGACTATTAAGTCTGATGATGTTGTAGGACGCTCTAAAGCTTATGAAGCTATTGTGAAGGGTGAGCCGATGCCAACTCCGGGTATTCCTGAATCTCTGAACGTGTTATTGCATGAGTTGAGAGGTCTTTGCTTAAGCATTACGCTGGAATAAATTTTTTAATGAAGAATGAAGAATTAAGAAGAAGGTGGAATTAATCATTATTATTCTTAACTCTTCATTCCTTGAAAATTCTTCATTCTTAATTCTTTATTTATATAAAATATAAAGTATGGCTTTTAGAAAAGATACTAAGATAAAGAGTAATTTTTCAAAGATTACAATCGGACTGGCCTCTCCTGAAGAGATTCTGGAGAATTCTTATGGTGAAGTATTGAAACCGGAAACGATCAACTACCGTACTTATAAACCGGAAAGAGATGGTCTGTTCTGTGAACGTATCTTTGGTCCGGTAAAAGACTACGAATGCCATTGCGGTAAATATAAACGTATTCGCTATAAAGGTATTGTTTGTGACCGTTGTGGTGTAGAGGTTACAGAAAAGAAAGTTCGTCGTGAACGTAGTGGACATATCCAATTGGTAGTGCCTGTAGCACACATTTGGTATTTCCGTTCTTTGCCTAATAAAATTGGTTATTTGTTGGGATTACCGACAAAAAAACTTGATGCTATCATTTATTATGAACGTTATGTGGTAATTCAGCCGGGTATTAAGGCTGAGGATGGCATTAATCAATATGATTTGTTGTCTGAAGAAGAATATCTGGATATTATGGATACTCTTCCGAAAGAAAATCAATATTTGGAAGATAGCGATCCAAATAAGTTTATTGCCAAAATGGGTGCAGAAGCAATCTATGATTTGCTGACTCGTTTGGATTTGGATGCTCTTTCTTATGAATTGCGTCATAAAGCAAATAATGATTCTTCACAGCAGCGTAAAAATGAAGCTTTGAAGCGCTTGCAGGTAGTGGAATCATTCCGTGCTTCTCGTGGACGTAACAAACCGGAATGGATGATTGTACGTATTGTACCGGTTATTCCTCCTGAATTACGTCCGTTGGTACCGCTGGATGGTGGTCGTTTCGCAACTTCTGACTTGAACGACTTGTACCGCCGTGTTATCATCCGTAACAACCGTTTGAAACGATTGATTGAAATTAAGGCTCCTGAAGTAATCTTGCGTAATGAAAAACGTATGTTGCAAGAAGCTGTGGATTCATTGTTTGATAACTCTCGTAAATCAAGTGCTGTAAAAACAGATGCAAACCGTCCGTTGAAATCTCTTTCTGATAGTTTGAAAGGTAAACAAGGACGTTTCCGTCAGAACTTGTTGGGTAAGCGTGTTGACTATTCTGCACGTTCGGTTATCGTCGTTGGTCCAGAATTGAAGATGGGTGAGTGCGGTATTCCTAAATTGATGGCTGCAGAATTGTACAAACCGTTTATCATTCGTAAATTGATTGAGCGTGGTATTGTAAAAACTGTGAAGTCTGCGAAAAAGATTGTAGACCGTAAGGAACCGGTTATTTGGGACATCCTTGAACATGTGATGAAGGGTCATCCGGTATTGTTGAACCGTGCTCCGACTCTGCACCGTTTGGGTATCCAGGCATTCCAGCCTAAGATGATTGAAGGTAAAGCTATTCAGTTGCATCCATTGGCATGTACTGCGTTCAATGCCGACTTCGATGGTGACCAGATGGCTGTACACTTGCCATTGAGCAATGAAGCTGTTTTGGAAGCTCAGATGTTGATGCTTCAGTCGCATAACATTTTGAACCCTGCGAATGGTGCACCTATTACTGTGCCTGCTCAGGATATGGTACTTGGTTTGTACTATATTACCAAGTTACGTAAAGGCGCTAAAGGTGAAGGCTTGATTTTCTATGGACCGGAAGAAGCTTTGATTGCTTATAATGAAGGTAAAGTAGATATTCATGCAATTATCAGTGTGGTTGCAAACGATCTGGATGAAAATGGTAACATCGTGAAGAAGATGATTAAAGAAACATCTGTAGGACGTGTTATTGTAAATGAACTTGTTCCAGATGAATGCGGTTATCTGAATACAATCATTTCTAAGAAATCTTTGCGTGATATCATTAGTGATGTAATCAAGGCTGTAGGTGTTGCACGTGCTTGTGAATTCTTGGATGGTATTAAGAACTTAGGTTATAAGATGGCATTCGAAGGTGGTTTGTCGTTCAACTTAGGTGATATTATCATACCGAAGGAAAAAGAGGAGCTGGTAAAACGTGGTAATGAAGAAATCGAACAGATCATGATGAACTATAACATGGGTTTCATTACCGACAACGAACGTTATAACCAGGTTATCGATACTTGGACACACGTAAACAGTGATTTGTCTGATATTCTATATAAGACAATTAAGAATGACGATCAGGGATTCAACTCTGTATTTATGATGTTGGACTCTGGAGCCCGTGGTTCTAAAGAACAGATCCGTCAGCTGTCTGGTATGCGTGGTTTGATGGCGAAGCCGCAGAAAGCCGGTGCAGAAGGTGCTCAGATTATTGAAAACCCGATCCTTTCTAACTTTAAGGAAGGTTTGTCAGTGTTGGAGTACTTTATTTCTACTCACGGTGCTCGTAAAGGTCTTGCCGATACAGCGTTGAAGACTGCCGATGCCGGATATTTGACTCGTCGTTTGGTCGATGTTTCTCATGATGTAATTATCAATGAAGAAGACTGTGGAACATTGCGTGGTCTGGTTTGTACAGCATTGAAGAATAATGATGAGGTAATTGCTACCTTGTATGAGCGTATTTTGGGTCGTGTATCTGTACATGATATTATTCATCCGACAACAGGTAAACTGATTGTAGCAGCAGGTGAAGAAATTACAGAAGCTATTGCAGAAGAAATTGAAAAATCACCGATCGAAAGCGTTGAAATACGTTCTGTATTGACTTGTGAATCTAAGAAGGGTGTGTGTGCAAAATGTTACGGACGTAACTTGGCAACCAGCCGTATGGTTCAGAAGGGTGAAGCTGTCGGTGTAATTGCTGCACAGTCAATCGGTGAACCGGGTACACAGTTGACTCTGCGTACATTCCACGCCGGAGGTATCGCTGGTAACATGGCTGCTAATGCAAGTATTGTTGCTAAAAATGATGCTCGTCTGGAATTTGAAGAACTCCGTACAGTTGATGCTGTAGAGGAAACAGGAGAACCAGTTAAGATTGTTGTTGGTCGTTTGGCCGAACTCCGCTTTGTGGATGTAAATACTGGTATTATCTTGTCTACTCACAACGTTCCTTACGGTTCTAAATTGTATGCTTCTGATGGCGATGTAGTAGAGAAAGGTAAACTTATTGCTAAGTGGGACCCGTTCAACGCGGTAATTGTTACTGAAGCTGCTGGTAAGATTGATTTTGAATCTGTAATTGAAAACGTAACTTACAAAGTAGAATCTGATGAAGCTACTGGTTTGCGTGAAATCATTATTACAGAGTCTAAAGATAAGACTAAGATTCCTTCATTGCATATCTTGGATGAAAACGGTGGAATCTTGCGTACATACAACTTGCCGGTAGGTGGTCACGTTGTAGTAGAAAACAACCAGATGGTGAAAGCTGGTGATATCTTGGTTAAGATACCTCGTGCCGTAGGTAAGGCTGGTGATATTACCGGTGGTTTGCCTCGTGTAACAGAGCTGTTCGAAGCTCGTAACCCGTCTAACCCTGCTGTCGTTTCAGAAATTGACGGTGAGGTTACAATGGGTAAGATTAAACGTGGTAACCGCGAAATCATCGTTACTTCGAAGACTGGTGATGTGAAGAAGTATCTGGTAGCTTTGTCTAAGCAGATCCTTGTACAGGAAAACGACTATGTACGTGCCGGAACTCCGTTGTCGGATGGAGCAATTACTCCTGCTGACATCTTGGCAATTAAAGGTCCTACTGCAGTTCAGGAATACATTGTAAACGAAATTCAGGATGTATACCGTTTGCAGGGTGTGAAGATCAATGACAAGCACTTCGAAATCATCGTACGTCAGATGATGCGTAAAGTACAGATTGACGAACCAGGAGATACTCGTTTCTTGGAACAACAGGTAGTAGACCGTTTGGAATTCAATGAAGAAAACGATCGTATCTGGGGTAAGAAGGTGGTAGTAGATGCTGGAGATTCTCAAAACTTACAGCCGGGTCAGATTGTGACAGCGCGTAAGTTGCGTGATGAAAACAGTATCCTGAAGCGTCGTGATATGAAGCTCGTAGAAGTACGTGATGCAGTTCCTGCTACTTCTACTCAGATTCTGCAGGGTATTACCCGTGCTGCATTGCAGACTTCAAGCTTTATGTCAGCTGCATCATTCCAGGAAACTACAAAAGTCTTGAATGAAGCTGCCATCAACGGTAAAGTAGACCGTCTGGAAGGTATGAAAGAAAATGTGATTTGTGGTCATTTGATTCCTGCCGGAACAGGACAGCGTGAGTTTGAAAAGATTGTAGTAGGTTCGAAAGAAGAATACGACAGAATCTTGGCAAATCGCAAGAATGTACTTGATTATAGTGAAGTAGAATAATCTTTTCTATAAAGACTCATCCTGAATGCTATTATAGTTATAGGATAAAATAAAATTGTTAGTTAAGAGCTGTGTCAGTTTTCTGACACAGCTCTTTTTTTATAAAGGCTTCTTGTTTGTTTTACAATAACTATTGACTGAAGTTTGTTTCTTTAAGCTGGAAAATTGTAAGAACAAAAGGTTGATAACTATAGGGTTGTATACTTAAACTATTTCCTTTTTGAGACGAGGACTAGTCCAAAGTAAAATATACAATAACCTTATATTCAGTATGATAGCTTTATATTTAAAAAGTTACAATAAAAGATTGTATGGCATTTTGTAATAAGATTCTTTTATTAAATTTGTGCTAGTTAAGGCGGTCATTCCATCAATTTAAGTAGAAGAACATAATATTATACTTTATATTATATTTTGTTTTTGAAGAAAATTTAGTGCCTTGACAATAGTGTTACCTTCAATAGAAACAGGTTAAGTTATGGTTTTGAAAGTATATCGAAGCATTGACTTTCCCTTAAACGAAAAATAAATACAATGAAAACAAAATTTTTAGCTATCATGCTATGTGCATGCGGTATCACCGCTACAGCCCAACAGCCTATTTATAAGCAGGCCTCTGCTTCGGTGGAAGACCGTATAGAAGACTTGTTGGATAGAATGACTCTTGAAGAGAAAGTCGGTCAAATCTGTTGTCCCTTAGGTTGGGAAATGTATACTAAGGTAAGTTCAGATAGTGTAACTATCTCTGAATTGTTTAAAAAGCAGATGAGTGCAGCTCCTTTGGGTTCGTATTGGGCTGTACTTAGAGCCGATCCGTGGACTCAGAAAACATTGGAAACCGGACTTAATCCGGAGTTGTCTGCAAAAGCTTTGAATGCCTTGCAAAAATATGCAGTAGAAAACACACGTTTAGGTATACCTATTCTGTTTGCGGAAGAATGTCCGCATGGACATATGGCTATTGGGACAACTGTATTTCCTACTTCCATCTCTCAGGCTTCCACATGGAATAGAGATTTGATTTATCAAATGGGAAAGGTCATTGGTCTGGAAGCACGTTCTCAGGGTGCAAACATTGGCTATGGTCCCGTATTGGACATCTCCCGTGAGCCTAGATGGTCGCGTGTAGAAGAAACTTTTGGTGAGGATCCTTATCTGACAGGATGTTTGGGTACAGCTTTTGTGCAGGGTATGCAGGGAGATGACATCAAAGATGGAGCCCATGTTTATTCTACCTTGAAGCATTTGGCAGCCTATGGCGTTCCAAGAGGAGGACACAACGGAAATCCAGCTGACATAGGAATGAGAGCTTTGCTTAATGAGTATCTACCAGGTTTCCGTCAGGCTGTAGAAGAAGGAAAAGCTGCAACTGTGATGACTTCTTATAATTCTATTGACGGTATTCCATGTACCAGCAATTCTTTTCTTATTGATTCGTTATTACGTAAGCAATGGGGATTCGAAGGTTTTGTTTATTCGGATTTGGCCAGTATTGATGGAGTGGCAGAAACCCACCATGTAGCTGTTGATTTGCAGGATGCAGCCGTTCAGTCTGTAAAGGCAGGAACAGATATGGATTTGGGAGCTAAGTCGTACAGCACTTTGGTAAAAGCTGTAAAAGACGGTAAGATAGAAGAAGAATATATCGATCGAGCAGTAGCCAATGTATTGCGATTGAAATTTCAGATGGGGTTGTTTGAAAATCCTTATGTCTCACCCGAGCGTGCCAGACAAGTAGTGAACTGTGATGAACATAAACAGCTTGCCCGTCAGGTGGCAAAAGAAGGTACCGTATTGTTAAAGAATAACGGTCTGCTGCCACTTAAGAAAAATTTGAAGAAAGTTGCAGTGATTGGCCCTAATGCAGATGTCATGTATAATTATCTGGGCGATTATACTGCACCTCAAGAGCGTGAAAAAATAGTAACTCTATTGGATGGTATCAAGAATAAACTGCCTAAGGCCAAAGTAGAATATGTAAAAGGCTGTGCTATTCGGGATACAACACAAAGTAACATTCAGGCTGCGGTAGAAGCAGCCCGTAAGTCGGATGTAGTTATTTTGGCTGTAGGTGGTTCGAGTGCCCGTGATTTTAAGACCAAGTATATTCATACCGGTGCAGCTACAGTAGCAAAAGATAGTGGTATTTTACCCGATATGGAATGCGGAGAAGGCTTCGACCGTGCTACACTCAACCTGTTGGGCGATCAGGAAAAACTGATAAAAGCAATAGCGCAAACAGGCAAACCTCTTGTTATTGTATATATAGCTGGTCGTCCGTTGAATATGAATTTGGCAGAAAACGTATCAGATGCGTTGCTCATGGCTTGGTATCCTGGAGAGCAGGGTGGAAATGGTATAGCTGATGTCTTGTTTGGAGATTATAATCCAAGCGGAAGAATGCCTGTTTCCGTGCCACGTAATGAAGGTCAGATACCGGTTCATTATTCTCAGGGTGTTCAGCGCGACTATATGGATTCTCCCGGAACACCGCTGTATTCTTTTGGATATGGATTAAGTTATACTAAATTTGAGTATAGTGACATGAAATTATCGGCAGGTGATGGCGGCGATGTGATACAGTATATTACATGTACGGTAACAAATACCGGAAAATACGATGGGGAAGAAGTTGTACAGTTGTATGTAAACGATGAGGTAAGCTCCATAGTAGTTCCTGCTTTACAGCTCAAAGGTTTTAAGAAAATCTTCCTTAAAAAAGGAGAAAGCAAAGAGGTAACCTTTGCCTTAACCCGAAAAGACTTGTCTTTTTATAATAAGGATTTAATTTTCACTGCAGAGTCCGGTAAGTATAATGTAATGATTGGAGGAGCGTCTGATAATTTACCTTTAAAAGGTAGTTTTGTACTTTAAATCTTTGAATAAATCTAAAATACATAAGAACCTGTTTTAATGTGCACTGAGCATTGAAACAGGTTCTAAATATTTAAAACTATGAAGTTTGTATTCTCTGTTGTTTTGCTGCTGGGTTTAGGCAATGTAATGCTGAATGCACAAGTTACAACCCGCCCTCGTCCGGCAGAGTGGAATAATTTAGTGAAAGGAGCACGTTTTATTGACCGTTTTCTTCCAATGCATGAAGGAAAGCTATCGAAAGATGTGTGGGGTGGAAATAATGTGCTGCCTCGCTATATAGACAATGGCATTGAAGATGAAGAACGTTCTTATTGGGGTGGAAAAATTATAAAAGGTCCTGACCAAAAATACCATTTGTATGTATGTGGTTGGCCCGAAAAGTCTCCCAAGGGCCATCATACCTGGCCTGAGTCCATTGTTTATCATGCCATATGTGATAATTCTGTAGGACCTTATGTGATAAGGGATACGATAGGACCGGGACATAACCCTGAAATTTTTCAGGCAAAGAATGGAAAATATGTGATTTATGTGATTGATGGATATTATCTGTCGGATAGTGTCAATGGTCCTTGGACTTACAAGACATTTGATTTTGATGCACGCGACCGTAAAATTATAGAGGGGTTGAGCAATCTGACTTTTGCAAAAAGAGAAGACGGTTCGACTCTGATGGTTTGTCGTGGAGGTGGTGTCTGGATTAGTGAAACCGGTTTGTCTACCTATAATCAGATTACGGATAAAAGAGTTTATCCAGATGTGGAAGGGGAGTTTGAAGATCCGGTGGTATGGAGGGATCATGTGCAATATCATCTGATTGTAAATGACTGGTTGGGACGAATTGCTTTCTATCAGCGCTCGAAAGATGGGGTACATTGGGTGACAGATCCGGGGGAGGCTTATTTGCCAGGGATAATTTCTGTACATAAAGATGGATTATGTGAGAACTGGTTCAAGTATGAGCGTCTGAAAGTGCTGCAAGATGAATATGGAAGAGCTGTCCAAGCCAACTTTGCGGTTATAGATACGTTGAAGAATGAAGATTTACCTAATGATAGGCATAGTTCCAAGAATTTGACCATTCCATTAAATCCGGGTATGTTGCTGACCATGTTGAATGAAAAGCCCATCACTGCAGAAACAAAAGAGGCGCGGGTATTGATTCAGGCTGAGAAAGATTTCAAGCCTTCCCGCGATTTGGAATTGAAGAGCTTGCGCTTCGGTTCGTCTGAGGAAGTAAACTCTGGAAAAGGCAGTAAAGTAGTTGGTACTTTACAGAAAGGAAATGATATGATTGTAATATTTGATGCAAAGGCCTGTCATATTAAAGGGGATGAGTTTGCTCCTAAGATTATCGGACAGACGAAAACCGGTGATATGGTTTTTGGGTATATGCGTCTTCCTTGGGTTGATTATACTCCACCTATCTTGTCTGCAAGAAAGCCGATAATAAGAAGTTCTGCTTCTTTGGAAGTCCTGGTCGACAATTACGGCCTGAAAACTTCGGGTAAATCGAAACTTGAACTTTATCTTGTAGAAGGAGATAAACAACGCCTTATTGCACATGCAGATATTCCAGCTGTAAAGTCATATGAACAGGTAAAACTGGCTTTGAATACTTCTGAACAATTACAGGAAGGTAAGAACTATCATTTTATGCTTCGTATAAAGATGGAAAACGAGCCGGATACAGAGTTTACTTATTCTGATACTTGTAAGTATATCCGATAAGTCTGTTAAGAAAGTGTACACAGCATGCAAGAAAAGCTGTTTCTTGTCTTTGGAATAGTACTTCTTGTGTTTGGGGAAGAGGAGAGTGCTTCATCCGACGTCGCTGGCTGTACAGATAACGTCGCTGAATTTATAGCCGGCGACGTTGGTTTTAAAGCCATCGGCGTTGAATATGAGATTTTATTTGAATTGTCTGGGGCCAATGACGATAGCTTTTGTTGGAAGAAGGAAGAGTGAAGACAACTTAGGATAGGATAAAATAAAAAACTGCCTCAAAAATGCATCCAGCATTTTGAGGCAGTTAGTTGTTGTATAGTGATGTTTAGTCTTGGTGTTATACTGTAGCTGCTCTTTGCTTAGTTATAAGTTTATGCAGTTTGCTTTGCAGTGTCTGACACATAGTTCCGTTTCCCATTGTCTGGTAACGCTTGATTTGATACTGTAACATGGTAATTACATCTTCGTTTGTTTTCATAATTTTCATCTTTTTGCGCCTTCCGCCCTTCGGAAAGCAATTAAACTTTTTCTCTTTCTTTATTCTGTATATAAAACAAAGAAAAGTATGGTATTGTTCTCGAAAGTTGAATATTTTTTCAATAAATAATCGGGAAGTACGTAGTGCCTATTCGTAAATTATGAGAAAAAGCGGATAATGAAATAATAAAAAAGAAATGAAAAATGCCATTAGAATGGCTTCGGAAGGCTTTGAAGAAAGAAAATGACGAATAATTTTAATTTTTATTAGGTAAGTTCAACTTTTTCCTTACTTTTGCCATCACAATAAAAAACAACTAAATTTAAATCAATTTAATCATGGAAAACGAAAACAAAAATAATCAGCTTCAGATTGAGCTGAAAGAAGAAGTTGCTCAAGGCACTTATGCAAATCTTGCTATAATTACTCATTCTACTTCTGAATTTGTTGTGGATTTTGTCCGTATCATGCCGGGATTGCCGAAGGCTGGAGTTCAGTCTCGTATTGTGATGACTCCCGAACATGCAAAACGCTTGATGTATGCATTGCAGGACAATGTAGCTAAATTTGAAAAAGAATTTGGTCCTATCCGTATGCCGGAAGAACAACAGCAGGCAGGTAGTAAAACTTTTGTTCCGCCATTGAGCGATTTTAAAGGCGAAGCATAATTTGTATTGACTTTGTTAAAAATAGATAAAAAATAATCGCAGTTCTGAATTATAATCAGGACTGCGATATTTTTTTTGCTTGTCCGGAAAGGCTGAAAATGGCTTTTACGATACACAATCAGGGGCTTTGTAATAAATTTGTTCTGTTTAATCTCCCGATTTTTCTTTCTCCCTAAGAAAAAAGAAGTTAAATAACTTTTTTCTCTTAAATCTGTTTGTATATTAAAAAGTTATTTGTAATTTTGCAGCCCGAAATGTATAGTTTCGAATAGGATTAGATAATACGAATAAACAATATAATAATAATTAAAAATCAAACAAAATGCCTACTATTCAACAATTAGTAAGAAAAGGAAGAACGGTTTTGGTTGAGAAGAGTAAGTCTCCGGCGCTGGATTCATGTCCTCAGAGACGTGGTGTTTGCGTACGTGTGTATACTACAACTCCGAAAAAACCGAACTCTGCAATGCGTAAAGTTGCTCGTGTGCGTCTGACAAACTCTAAGGAAGTGAACTCTTACATTCCGGGAGAAGGACACAACTTGCAGGAACACTCAATCGTATTGGTTCGTGGTGGTCGTGTGAAAGACCTTCCGGGTGTACGTTATCACATTGTTCGTGGTACATTGGATACAGCTGGTGTAGCTGGACGTACTCAGAGACGTTCTAAATATGGTGCTAAACGTCCGAAACCAGGACAGGCTCCGGCAGCAAAAGGTAAGAAATAATTTGTTGCAATAAGTAAAAAGACTTTTTATTAATTCGTTTTGGTTTGTTGGAAAAGCTTTAAGGTTGAGTAAATGCTTCAGAGGAAGCGTTGAAGAAAACAGAGATGCAGCCCCAAACTAAACATTATTATCAAACAAAATGAGAAAAGCAAAACCAAAAAAACGTGTGATCCTTCCGGATCCAGTATTTAATGATCAGAAGGTTTCTAAATTCGTAAACCATCTGATGTATGATGGAAAGAAGAATACTTCTTACGAAATCTTCTACAATGCTCTGGAAACAGTTGGTACAAAACTTCCTAACGAAGAAACTTCTGCTTTGGAAGTATGGAAAAAAGCATTGGAAAATGTAACTCCTCAGTTGGAAGTAAAATCTCGCCGTATCGGTGGTGCTACATTCCAGGTTCCTACTGAAATTCGTCCTGATCGTAAAGAGTCAATCTCTATGAAGAATCTGATTGCCTTCGCTCGTAAACGCGGTGGTAAAACTATGGCTGACAAGTTGGCTGCTGAAATCTTGGATGCTTACAACGAACAGGGTGGTGCTTTCAAACGTAAAGAAGATATGCACCGTATGGCTGAAGCTAACCGTGCTTTCGCTCACTTCAGATTCTAATCAAGTCAAATATTAATTTAAAATTCAGGAAGATAAAATGGCTAAACATGATTTGCATTTGACCCGTAACATCGGTATCATGGCGCACATCGATGCTGGTAAAACAACTACTTCTGAACGTATCTTGTTTTACACTGGTCTGACTCACAAAATTGGTGAAGTTCACGATGGTGCTGCAACTATGGACTGGATGGAACAGGAGCAGGAACGTGGTATTACTATTACATCTGCTGCTACTACTACTTACTGGAACTATGCTGGTAATAAATATAAAATCAACTTGATTGACACTCCGGGACACGTTGACTTTACTGCTGAGGTAGAACGTTCTTTGCGTGTATTGGATGGTGCTGTTGCTACATATTGTGCTGTAGGTGGTGTTGAACCTCAGTCAGAAACAGTATGGCGTCAGGCTGACAAATATAATGTACCTCGTATTGGTTATGTAAACAAGATGGACCGTTCTGGTGCTGACTTCTTTGAAGTAGTTCGCCAGATGAAGGATGTTTTGGGTGCTAATCCATGTCCGGTGGTAATTCCTATTGGTGCAGAAGAAACTTTCAAGGGTGTTGTTGACTTGATCAAGATGAAAGCTATCTTGTGGCACGATGAAACAATGGGTGCTGACTATGATGTAGAAGAAATCCCTGCAAACTTGGTTGACGAAGCTCAGGAATGGCGTGATAAGATGCTGGAAAAAGTAGCTGAGTTCGACGAAGCTTTGATGGAAAAATACTTTGACGATCCTTCTACTATTACAGAAGAAGAAATCTTGCGTGCATTGCGTGCAGGTACTTTGAAGATGGATATCGTTCCTATGTTCTGTGGTTCTTCTTTCAAGAACAAGGGTGTTCAGACATTGCTTGACTATGTTTGTGCTTTCTTGCCTTCTCCGATGGATACTCCGAATATTATCGGTACAAATCCTAACACTGGAGCTGAAGAAGATCGTAAGCCTTCTGAAGATGAAAAAACTTCAGCATTGGCATTTAAGATCGCTACAGACCCATATGTAGGACGTTTGACTTTCTTCCGTGTTTATTCTGGTAAGGTAGAAGCTGGTTCTTATATCTTTAATGCTCGCTCTGGTAAGAAAGAACGTGTTTCTCGTTTGTTCCAGATGCACTCAAACAAACAGAATCCGGTAGAAGTAATCGGTGCTGGTGATATTGGTGCTGGTGTAGGTTTCAAAGATATCCGTACTGGTGATACTTTGTGTGATGAAACAGCTCCGATCGTATTGGAATCTATGGAATTCCCGGAACCGGTTATTGGTATCGCTGTAGAGCCTAAGACTCAGAAAGATTTGGATAAATTGTCTAACGGTTTGGCTAAATTGGCTGAAGAAGACCCGACATTTACTGTACGTACAGACGAACAGAGTGGTCAGACAATTATCTCTGGTATGGGTGAGCTTCACTTGGATATCATTATCGACCGTTTGAAACGTGAGTTCAAGGTAGAATGTAATCAGGGTCGTCCTCAGGTTAACTACAAGGAGGCTATTACTAAGACTGTAGAATTGCGTGAAGTTTATAAGAAACAGTCTGGTGGTCGTGGTAAGTTTGCTGATATCATCGTTACTGTTGGTCCGGTTGATGAAGACTTCAAACAGGGTGGCTTGCAGTTTATCGACGAAGTGAAGGGTGGTAACGTTCCTAAGGAATTCATCCCTTCTGTACAGAAAGGTTTCCAGACTGCAATGAAGAATGGTATCTTGGCTGGCTTCCCGCTCGATTCTCTGAAGGTTGTCTTGAAAGATGGTTCATTCCACCCGGTAGACTCTGACCAGTTGTCATTCGAAATCTGTGCAATCCAGGCTTACAAAAATGCTTGTGCTAAAGCAGCTCCTGTATTGATGGAACCGATCATGAAACTGGAAGTAGTAACTCCGGAAGAAAACATGGGTGATGTAATCGGTGACTTGAACAAACGCCGTGGTCAGGTAGAAGGTATGGAAACAAGCCGTTCTGGTGCACGTATCGTTAAAGCAATGGTGCCACTGTCTGAAATGTTCGGTTATGTAACTGCTTTGCGTACTATTACTTCTGGTCGTGCAACTTCTTCTATGACATACGATCACCACGCACAGGTATCTAGCTCAATCGCTAAGACTGTGTTGGAAGAAGTGAAGGGTCGCGTAGACTTGGTATAATACAATTAGTCGTAAATAAAATAGCTTGAAGCCGATGAGGGCTAGCGAATGACTCTTAGCCCTCATGCTTCATCTTATTCATTAAACATTATAATTTAAATTAAACAAATGAGTCAGAAAATCAGAATTAAACTGAAATCTTACGATCACAACTTGGTTGACAAGTCTGCAGAGAAGATTGTAAGAACTGTGAAGGCTACAGGTGCTATTGTTAGCGGTCCTATTCCATTGCCAACTCACAAACGTATCTTTACTGTAAACCGTTCGACTTTCGTAAACAAGAAGTCACGTGAACAGTTTGAATTGTCTTCTTATAAGAGACTGATCGACATCTACAGCTCAACTGCAAAAACAGTAGACGCTTTGATGAAATTGGAATTACCGAGTGGGGTAGAAGTAGAAATTAAAGTTTAATCAATTAAAAATTAACTGAAATGCCAGGATTATTAGGAAAGAAAATCGGAATGACATCCGTTTTCAGTGCTGATGGTAAGAATGTACCATGCACTGTTATCGAAGCTGGTCCTTGTGTAGTTACTCAGATTAAGAGTGTAGAAAAAGATGGCTATGCAGCTGTTCAGGTAGGTTTCCAGGACAAAAAGGAAAAACATACTACTAAACCGTTGATGGGTCACTTTAAAAAAGCTGGGGTAACTCCAAAGAGACACTTGGCCGAGTTCAAAGATTTCTCAGAAGAATTGAATTTAGGTGATACTATCACTGTAGAATTGTTTAACGATACTAACTATGTAGACGTAATCGGTACTTCTAAGGGTAAAGGTTTCCAGGGTGTTGTTAAACGTCATGGTTTTGGTGGTGTAGGTCAGACTACTCACGGTCAGCACAACCGTGCTCGTAAGCCGGGTTCTATCGGTGCTTGTTCTTACCCTGCAAAAGTATTCAAAGGAATGCGCATGGGTGGTCAAATGGGTGGTGACAGAGTAACTACTCACAACTTACAGGTATTAAAAGTGATTCCTGAACACAACTTGCTTTTGATTAAGGGTTCTGTTCCAGGTTGCAAAGGTTCAATCGTAATAATTGAGAAATAATGGAAGTTAACGTATTAAATATTAAGGGTGAAGATACCGGAAGAAAGGTTGCTTTGAATGAAGCTATCTTCGGAATCACTCCGAATGATCACGCTATCTATCTTGACGTAAAACAGTACATGGCTAATCAGCGCCAGGGAACTCACAAGTCTAAAGAAAGAAGCGAAATCAGTGGTTCTACTCGTAAATTAGGCCGTCAGAAAGGTGGTGGTGGTGCACGTCGTGGTGACATCAACTCTCCGCTGTTGGTAGGTGGTGCTCGTGTGTTTGGTCCTAAACCACGTGACTATTGGTTCAAATTGAACAAGAAAGTTAAGGCTTTGGCACGTAAATCTGCTTTGGCTTATAAAGCACAGGCTAACAACATTATCGTAGTAGAAGACTTCACTTTTGAAGCTCCTAAAACTAAAGAATTTGTAAATGTTGTGAATAATCTTAAAGTAGCTGGTAAAAAGCTGCTTATGGTTTTGCCGGAAGCAAATAAAAACGTATATTTGTCTGCTCGTAACTTAGAGCGTACAAATCTTGCAATTGCTTCTGCGCTGAATACTTACTCTGTATTGAACGCAGAAACTCTTGTTGTTACAGAAAGCGCATTGAAAGCTATCGAGGAAACCTTAGTTAAATAATTAAAGGAGGCTGAAGTAATATGGGAATGATTATTAAACCGTTGGTTACAGAAAAGATGACGGCAATATCTGAAAAGTTCAACCGCTTTGGATTTATTGTTCGTCCTGAAGCTAACAAGTTAGAAATTAAGAGTGAAATCGAAGCTTTGTATAACGTGACTGTTGTTGATGTAAATACTATCCGTTATGCCGGAAAGAACAAGAGCCGTTATACTAAATCAGGTCTTATCAATGGACGTACAAATGCTTATAAGAAAGCAATCGTTACATTGAAAGAAGGTGATACTATTGATTTTTATAGCAATATTTAAATAAAAGATGGCAGTACGTAAATTTAAGCCCACAACACCGGGGCAGAGACACAAAATTATTGGTACTTTTGAAGAGATTACTGCATCGGTACCAGAAAAATCTCTTGTATATGGAAAGCGTTCTACTGGTGGTCGTAACCACGTAGGTAAAATGACAATGCGCTATATTGGTGGCGGTCATAAGAGAAAATTCCGTATTATCGATTTCAAGAGAAATAAAGACGGTGTTCCAGCAGTTGTAAAAACAATCGAATACGATCCAAACCGTTCGGCACGTATCGCTCTGTTGTTCTACGCTGATGGTGAAAAGAGATATATTATTGCTCCTAATGGACTGCAAGTTGGTAGCACTCTGATGTCTGGAGCGAATGCGGCGCCTGAGATTGGTAACGCACTTCCGCTTGAAAACATCCCAGTGGGTACTGTAATTCACAACATTGAATTGCGCCCGGGTCAAGGTGCTGCTTTGGTAAGATCGGCTGGTAACTTTGCTCAGTTGACTTCTCGCGAAGGTAAATACTGTGTAATCAAATTGCCTTCAGGTGAAGTAAGACAGATCTTAAGTGCTTGTAAAGCTACAGTTGGTAGTGTTGGTAATTCAGACCATGCTTTGGAAGCTTCTGGTAAAGCAGGACGTTCTCGTTGGTTAGGTCGTCGTCCTCACAACCGTGGTGTTGTTATGAACCCTGTTGATCACCCGATGGGTGGTGGTGAAGGACGTCAGTCAGGAGGTCATCCGAGATCACGTACAGGCTTGTATGCTAAGGGCTTGAAGACAAGAGCACCTAAGAAACAGTCTTCTAAGTATATTATTGAAAGAAGAAAATAATAACAACTGATTAATTGAGTATTTATGAGTCGTTCATTAAAAAAAGGTCCATATATTAATGTAAAACTGGAAAATAAAGTGTTTGCTATGAATGAAAGCGGCAAAAAATCAGTTGTTAAGACATGGGCTAGAGCTTCAATGATTTCGCCTGATTTTGTTGGGCATACAATTGCAGTTCATAACGGAAACAAATTTATTCCTGTTTACGTTACAGAAAACATGGTTGGTCATAAGTTGGGCGAATTTGCTCCAACTCGTACTTTCCGTGGACACGCTGGTAACAAGAAAAAATAACAGGACACTTATTTGAAATAATAAAGTAATAAATAATGGGAGCAAGAAAAAAAATATCGGCTGAAAAAAGAAAAGAAGCCCTTAAAACCATGTATTTTGCAAAATTGCAAAATGTGCCTACTTCTCCACGTAAGATGCGTCTCGTTGCAGATATGATTCGTGGCATGGAGGTAAATAGAGCACTTGGTGTATTGAAGTTTTCTTCTAAGGAAGCTTCTGCAAGAGTGGAAAAACTGTTGCGCTCTGCTATTGCTAACTGGGAACAGAAAAACGAACGCAAAGCTGAAGATGGCGAACTTTTTGTAACAAAGATTTATGTTGACGGAGGTGCAACTCTGAAAAGAATGAGACCAGCTCCACAGGGTAGAGGTTACAGAATTCGCAAACGTTCAAATCACGTGACTTTGTTCGTTGATTCTAAGAATACTAATGATAAAAATTAAGACTAGATGGGACAGAAAGTTAATCCGATAAGCAACCGTTTAGGAATTATCAGAGGATGGGATTCTAATTGGTACGGTGGCAAGAACTATGGTGACGCTTTGTTGGAAGACAGCAAAATTCGTAAATATCTGAATGCCAGACTTGCAAAAGCCAGCGTTTCAAGAATCGTTATTGAACGTACTCTGAAATTGGTGACAATTACTGTATGTACTGCTCGTCCGGGTATTATCATTGGTAAAGGTGGTCAGGAAGTTGATAAGTTGAAAGAAGAGTTGAAGAAGATCACTGATAAGGATATCCAGATTAATATTTTCGAAGTGAAGAGACCTGAACTCGACGCTGTGATTGTTGCTAATAATATCGCTCGCCAGGTTGAAGGCAAAATCGCTTACCGTCGCGCTATCAAGATGGCTATTGCTAACACAATGCGCATGGGAGCTGAAGGTATCAAAGTGTTGATCTCTGGACGTTTGAATGGCGCTGAAATGGCTCGTTCTGAAATGTACAAAGAAGGTCGTACTCCGCTGCATACATTCCGTGCTGATATCGACTATTGTCACGCAGAAGCTTTGACAAAAGTTGGTTTGCTGGGTATTAAGGTATGGATTTGCCGTGGTGAAGTTTATGGAAAACGTGAGTTGGCTCCTAACTTTACTCAGAGCAAAGAAAACAACCGTGGTGGAAATAGTAACAATGGTGGAAAGAATTTCCGCAGAAAGAAAAACAACAATCGCTAACGAATTTGAATTTTAGGAATTATGTTACAACCGAAAAAGACAAAATTCAGAAGACAGCAGAAGGGTAGTGCAAAAGGTAATGCCCAGAGAGGTCATCAGCTGGCTTTTGGTTCATTTGGTATCAAGTCATTGCAGACAAGATGGATCACTGGACGTCAGATTGAAGCTGCTCGTATTGCTGTAACAAGATATATGCAGCGTCAGGGTCAGATTTGGATCCGCATTTTCCCGGATAAACCTATTACTCGTAAGCCTGCCGATGTACGTATGGGTAAAGGTAAAGGTTCTCCGGAAGGTTTCGTAGCTCCTGTAACTCCGGGTCGTATTTTGATCGAAGTTGAAGGTGTATCTTTCGAAGTAGCAAAAGAAGCTCTGCGTCTTGCAGCACAGAAACTTCCTGTTACTACTAAGTTTATTGTTAGACGTGATTACGACGCAAGTCAAAATGCTTAATGGATATGAAGATTGCAGAAATTAGAGAAATAGCTACCAACGAATTGGCAGAAAGAATTCAGACTGAAGTTGCCAATTACAATCAAATGGTTTTGAATCATTCGATCTCTCCGCTGGAAAATCCTGCACAGATTAAGAAGTTACGCAGAACTATTGCGCGTATGAAAGCAGAATTGCGTCAGAGAGAACTTAACAAATAATAATGGTCCTCATGGAAGCTAGAAATTTAAGAAAAGAAAGAACTGGTGTTGTGATTAGCAATAAAATGGATAAGACCATTACTGTTGCTGCTAAGTTTAAGGAAAAACACCCTATTTATGGTAAGTTCGTTTCTAAAACGAAAAAGTACCATGCTCATGACGAAAAGAACGAATGCCAGATGGGCGATACTGTTCGTATCATGGAAACTCGTCCTTTGAGCAAAACTAAGAGATGGAGATTGATTGAAATTATCGAAAGAGCTAAGTAATTATGATACAAGCAGAATCCAGACTTACAGTATGTGACAACAGTGGTGCTAAAGAAGCTCTTTGTATCCGCGTTTTAGGCGGTACAAAGAGACGTTATGCCTCTGTTGGGGATGTTATTGTAGTTTCAATAAAGAGTGTTATCCCCTCAAGTGATATTAAAAAAGGTGCAGTATCTAAGGCCTTGATCGTACGTACAAAGAAAGAAATTCGTCGTGCTGACGGTTCTTATATTCGTTTTGATGACAATGCTTGCGTTTTGTTGAACAACGCAGGTGAAATTAGAGGAAGTCGTATCTTTGGCCCTGTAGCGAGAGAATTGCGTAACGCAAATATGAAAGTGGTTTCACTTGCACCTGAAGTACTTTAATTTTGTAAAAGATTTAAGTAATGAGTAAATTACATATTAAGAAAGGCGATACAGTTTACGTAAACTCTGGTGAAGACAAGGGTAAAACTGGCCGCGTGTTGAAAGTTCTTGTTAAAGAAGGACGCGCTGTGGTAGAAGGTATCAATATGGTATCTAAGAGCACTAAACCTAACGCAAAGAATCCTCAGGGTGGTATTGTGAAGCAGGAAGCTCCTATTCACATCTCAAACCTGAACCCGGTTGATCCTAAAACTGGTAAACCGACACGTGTAGGTAGAAGAGAAAGTTCTGATGGAAGAACATTTGTTCGTTATGCTAAAAAATCAGGAGAGGAGATTTAATCAATGAGTAATACTGCAAGCCTTAAGAAAGAATATGCAGAGCGTATTGCGCCTGCATTGAAGAATCAGTTCCAGTATACTTCATCTATGCAGATTCCTAGACTTAAAAAGATTGTTATCAATCAGGGTTTGGGTATGGCTGTAGCTGATAAAAAGATTATCGACGTTGCTATTAACGAGCTGACAGCTATTACAGGTCAAAAAGCTGTAGCAACTGTTTCTCGCAAAGATATCGCTAACTTCAAGTTGCGTAAAAAAATGCCTATCGGTGTGATGGTAACTTTGCGTCGTGAAAGAATGTATGAATTCCTTGAAAAGCTTGTTCGTGTAGCTTTGCCACGTATCCGTGACTTCAAAGGTATCGAAAGCAAATTGGACGGAAGAGGTAACTATACTTTAGGTATTCAGGAACAAATCATTTTCCCTGAAATTAATATCGATAGTATTACTAAAATTCTCGGAATGAATATTACCTTTGTAACCTCTGCTCAGACAGACGAAGAAGGTTATGCTTTGTTGAAGGAATTCGGTTTACCGTTTAAAAACGCTAAAAAAGATTGATAAGATATGGCAAAAGAATCAATGAAGGCTCGTGAAGTAAGAAGAGCTAAACTGGTAGCCAAATATGCTGAGAAACGTGCTGCGTTGAAGAAGATTGTGAACACAGGTGATCCTGCTGAAGCTTTTGAAGCTGCTCAGAAATTGCAGGCTCTTCCTAAGAATTCTAATCCGATCCGTTTGCACAACCGTTGTAAACTGACTGGTCGTCCTAAAGGTTACATGCGTCAGTTTGGTATTTCACGTATCCAATTCCGTGAAATGGCTTCAAACGGTTTGATCCCAGGCGTTAAAAAAGCAAGCTGGTAAATATTTGTATTATTAAATATTGTCAGGGTAGTCCTGATTAATTTAACAATTAATTTATATGACAGATCCAATCGCAGATTATCTCACTAGATTGAGAAATGCAATTAGTGCTAAGCACAGAGTTGTAGAAGTGCCTGCTTCAAACTTGAAAAAGGAAATTACTAAGATCCTGTTTGACAAAGGTTACATTTTGAACTACAAGTTTGTAGAAGATGGTCCTCAAGGTACTATCAAAGTTGCTTTGAAGTATGATGCAGTTAACAAAGTTAACGCTATCAAGAAACTTGAAAGAGTATCTACTCCGGGTATGCGTAAGTATACTGGCTACAAAGACATGCCGAGAGTTATTAATGGATTAGGTATTGCAATTATATCTACTTCCAAAGGTGTGATGACAGACAAAGAAGCTGCTGCTTTGAAAATCGGTGGTGAAGTTCTTTGCTATGTATATTAATGTAGGAGGATAAACTATGTCAAGAATAGGTAAATTGCCCGTTAGTATTCCTGCTGGAGTAACAGTTACTCTGAAGGATAACGTAGTAAACGTTAAAGGTCCGAAAGGTGAGTTGAGTCAGTTTGTTAATCCTGCTATTGATGTGGAGATTGCAGACGGACATGTGGTGTTGAAAGAAAATGAAAACGCTATGCTTGATAACTTGAAGCAGCGTCATGCATTCCATGGTTTGTATCGTGCTTTGATTCATAACATGGTTGTAGGTGTTTCTGAAGGTTACAAGAAAGAGTTGGAACTTGTCGGTGTTGGTTACCGTGCATCAAACAATGGTAACATCATTGATTTCGCTTTGGGTTATACTCATAATATCTTTTTGCAGTTGCCCCCAGAAATCAAAGTTGAAACTAAATCTGAAAGAAATAAGAACCCTCTTATTATATTGGAATCTTGTGACAAACAGCTGCTCGGTCAAGTTTGTTCAAAAATACGTTCTTTCCGTAAGCCTGAACCTTATAAAGGAAAAGGTATTAAGTTTGTTGGTGAAGAAATTCGTAGAAAGTCTGGTAAGTCAGCTGGCGCTAAGTAATTCACATAAAATCGTACAATTATGACAACAAAAATAGAAAGACGAATCAAGATCAAATATAGAGTACGCAACAAGATTTCAGGTACCGCTGAACGTCCGCGTATGAGTGTGTTTAGAAGTAACAAGCAGATCTATGTTCAGGTTATCGACGATTTGAGCGGTAAAACATTGGCTGCTGCTTCTTCTTTGGGTATGGAAGCAATGCCTAAAAAAGAACAGGCTGCTAAGGTGGGTGAACTGATCGCTAAAAAAGCTCAGGAAGCTGGTATTACGACTGTCGTATTCGACCGTAATGGTTACTTGTATCATGGGAGAGTAAAAGAAGTAGCTGATGCTGCTCGTAACGGTGGACTTAAATTTTAATGAATTATGGCAGTTAATAATAGAGTTAAGATCACTAACGATATAGAATTAAAAGATAGACTGGTTGCAATCAACCGCGTTACTAAAGTTACAAAGGGTGGTAGAACTTTCAGCTTCTCTGCTATTGTAGTTGTTGGTAACGAAGATGGTATCATCGGTTGGGGACTTGGTAAAGCTGGTGAAGTTACTGCAGCAATCGCTAAA
Source organism: Phocaeicola acetigenes (assembly GCF_027529745.1). Classification (NCBI taxonomy): domain Bacteria; kingdom Pseudomonadati; phylum Bacteroidota; class Bacteroidia; order Bacteroidales; family Bacteroidaceae; genus Phocaeicola; species Phocaeicola acetigenes. The sequence continues at coordinate 285,340 of NZ_JAPZVM010000003.1, read as the reverse complement.
GGTGTAGAAGCAGCTAAGAAGAACCTGACTCGTGTTCCTGTATTGAAAGGTACTGTTCCTCACGAACAGTCTGCAAAATTCGGTGGTGCAGAAGTTTTCATTAAACCTGCTTCAACTGGTACAGGAGTGGTAGCTGGTGGTGCGATGCGTGCCGTATTGGAAAGTGTAGGTGTTACTGACGTTTTGGCTAAGTCTAAAGGTTCATCAAACCCTCACAATCTGGTGAAAGCTACAATCTTGGCTTTGGGTGAAATGAGAGATGCTCGCATGGTAGCTCAAAACAGAGGTGTAAGTATGGAAAAAGTATTTAGAGGATAAGGAGGATAGACATGTCAACTATTAAGATTAAACAAGTAAAGAGTAGAATTGGTGCTCCTGCTGATCAGAAGAGAACTTTGGATGCGCTGGGACTTCGTAAATTGAATCGTGTGGTTGAACACGAAGAAACTCCTTCAATTCTGGGTATGATTGAAAAGGTAAAACACCTTGTTGCAATCGTTAAGTAACTATATTGTTAATAATAAAGGATTTTACAATATGAATTTAAATAATTTACGTCCTGCAGAAGGTTCTGTCAAAACTAGAAAAAGAGTAGGCCGTGGTGCTGGTTCTGGTTTAGGTGGTACTTCTACAAGAGGACATAAAGGTGCAAAGTCTAGATCTGGTTATTCTAAGAAGATCGGTTTCGAAGGAGGTCAGATGCCTTTGCAGCGTCGTGTTCCGAAATTTGGTTTTAAGAATATTAACCGTGTAGAATATAAAGCTATTAACCTTGATACTATTCAGAGCTTGGCTGAAGCTAAAAATCTGTCTAAAGTAGGTGTTAATGACTTGATTGAAGCTGGTTTTATTTCTTCTGGCCAGTTAGTGAAAGTTCTTGGTAACGGTAGTTTAACTACTAAGCTTGATGTGGAAGCTAATGCTTTCTCAAAGAGTGCAGTAGCTGCAATCGAAGCCGTTGGTGGTAATGCAGTAAAACTCTGATTCAATGAGAAAATCTATTGAAACATTAAAGAACATATGGAATATTGAGGATCTGAGACAGCGGATCCTCATTACTATATTGTTTATTGCAATCTACAGATTTGGTTCATATGTGGTTCTTCCAGGTATTAACCCCGATATGCTGTCAAAGTTGCATGAGCAAACTAGTGAAGGACTTCTTGCTTTGTTGAACATGTTCTCTGGTGGAGCTTTTTCTAATGCTTCTATTTTTGCATTGGGAATTATGCCGTATATCTCTGCATCCATCGTGATTCAGTTGTTGGCCATTGCTGTTCCGTATTTCCAGAAACTGCAGCGTGAAGGAGAAAGTGGTCGTCGGAAGATAAATCAATATACTCGTATTTTGACAATCTTCATCTTGATATTCCAGGCTCCTTCTTATTTGATCAACTTGAAAATGCAAGCTGGCTCAGCTCTTAATGCTTCATTAGATTGGACTTTCTTTATTATTACTTCTACCATCGTCTTGGCAGCAGGAAGTATGTTCATCTTGTGGCTTGGTGAGAGAATCACAGATAAAGGAATCGGAAATGGTATCTCATTGATAATTATGATTGGTATCATTGCTCGTCTTCCTCAAGCTTTTTCTGGTGAGTTTGTTTCTCGCCTTGCATCACCTGGAGCTGGCGGTATCATTATGTTCTTAGTTGAAATCGTAATGTTGATACTCGTTATCGCAGCGGCCATTCTTTTGGTACAAGGTGTTCGTAAAGTTCCTGTACAATATGCAAAACGTATTGTTGGAAATAAACAATATGGTGGTGCTAGACAATACATTCCTTTAAAGGTAAATGCAGCAAATGTAATGCCTATTATTTTTGCGCAAGCAATCATGTTTATTCCTATCACAATTGTTGGCTTCTCAAATGTAGCTACAACCAGTGGTATTGCACGTGAGTTTGTAGATCATACTAGCTTTGGATATAATCTGGTATTTGCAATATTAATTATTCTTTTCACCTGGTTCTATACAGCTATTACGATTAATACTACTCAAATGGCAGAAGACATGAAGCGTAATAATGGCTTTATTCCTGGTATAAAACCTGGTAAGAATACTGCAGATTATATTGATACAATCATGTCTCGTATAACATTGCCTGGTTCTATATTCTTGGCTATTGTTGCTATTTTGCCTGCCTTTGCTGGCCTATTTGGAGTTCAGGCTGAGTTTGCACAGTTCTTTGGTGGAACTTCTTTATTGATTCTTGTCGGAGTCGTTTTGGATACTCTCCAACAAGTTGAAAGTCACTTGTTGATGCGTCATTACGACGGTTTATTGAGCTCAGGAAGAATTAAAGGACGTTCTGCTAATGTGGCAGCTTATTAAGAAACAAAATGATATTTCTTAAGACAGATGATGAAATAGAACTTCTTCGCCAGAGTAATCTCCTTGTGGGGAAAACTCTGGCAGAAGTTGCTAAACTGATAAAGCCGGGTGTAACAACAAAACAACTTGATAAAGTTGCAGAAGAGTTCATAAGGGATCATGGGGCAATTCCCACTTTTAAAGGTTTTCCTAATCCTTATGGTAGCCCATTCCCTGGTACATTATGTACGTCTGTAAATGATCAAGTCGTTCATGGAATTCCCAATGATATTCCTTTAAAAGAGGGTGACATTATTTCTGTAGATTGTGGCACCTACATGAACGGCTTCTGTGGTGATTCTGCTTATACATTTTGTGTAGGTGAAGTAGCTCCAGAAATCTTAGCATTATTAAAAACAACAAAAGAGGCTTTATATAAAGGTATCGATAATGCTGTTCATGGAAAACGTTTAGGTGATATCGGTTATGCTATTCAACAATATTGTGAAACTCGTTCATATGGAGTAGTCCGTGAATTTGTAGGACATGGTATTGGTAAACAGATGCATGAAGAACCTCAAGTTCCTAATTATGGGAAGAGGGGTACAGGAACTCTTCTTAAAAAAGGAATGTGTATAGCTATTGAGCCTATGATTACACAAGGAAATAGGCAGATAGTAATGGAGGATGATAATTGGACGATACGAACAAGAGATCGTAAATGGGCAGCACATTTTGAACATACAGTTGCAATTGGTTTAGATCGGGCTGATATTTTATCATCGTTTGAATTTATAGAACAAGTTTTAGGAGATAAGGCAATTTAATATGGCAAAGCAATCCGCAATAGAACAAGATGGAGTTATTCTCGAGGCATTGTCTAATGCAATGTTTCGTGTGGAACTAGAAAATGGGCATGAAATAACTGCTCATATTTCAGGTAAAATGAGAATGCATTACATTAAAATATTACCTGGAGATAAAGTTAGAGTAGAGATGTCTCCTTATGACTTATCTAAAGGAAGAATCGTTTTTAGATATAAATAAAAGAATATAAGATATGAAAGTAAGAGCATCATTAAAGAAACGTACACCGGAATGTAAGATCGTTAGACGCAATGGCCGTTTGTATGTTATTAACAAGAAAAATCCTAAGTATAAACAACGTCAAGGATAATTTATTATTTTTGCAAAAAAAATAATTTAGTATATGGCTATAAGAATAGTTGGTGTAGATTTGCCTCAGAATAAGAGAGGTGAGATTGCGTTGACATACGTATATGGTATTGGACGCAGCAGTTCAGCAAAAATTTTGGATAAAGCAGGTGTTGACCGTGATTTGAAAGTTAAAGATTGGACTGATGATCAGGCTGCTAAGATCCGTGAAATCATTGGTGCTGAATATAAAGTAGAAGGTGATCTTCGTTCGGAAATCCAGTTGAACATTAAGCGATTAATGGATATTGGTTGCTATCGTGGTGTTCGTCACCGTTTGGGTCTGCCTGTAAGAGGTCAGAGCACTAAGAATAATGCTCGTACACGTAAGGGAAGAAAGAAAACAGTTGCAAATAAGAAAAAAGCTACTAAATAATAATTGTTAATATGGCAAAAAAAACAGTCGCAGCTAAAAAAAGAAATGTGAAAGTGGATGCTAATGGACAGTTGCATGTTCATTCTTCATTCAACAACATTATCGTTTCTTTGGCAAACAGCGAAGGCCAGATCATCTCATGGTCTTCTGCAGGTAAGATGGGATTTAGAGGTTCTAAGAAGAACACTCCTTATGCAGCTCAGATGGCTGCCCAGGATTGCGCTAAAGTAGCGTACGATCTTGGCCTGAGAAAGGTGAAAGCTTATGTTAAGGGTCCTGGTAACGGACGTGAGTCTGCAATCAGAACTGTACACGGAGCTGGAATTGAAGTTACTGAAATTATTGACGTAACTCCATTGCCTCACAACGGTTGTCGTCCTCCTAAAAGAAGAAGAGTATAATAAAGATAACCTATTTAGATGTAACTTGATTTTGTTAAATAATGGATTACATTCCTTTCTGTGATCGCGGCTGCAACAAATTGAGTTCATTAGTAACAATTAAATTTAAAGAAGAAAATGGCTAGATATACTGGACCAAAAACTAGAATTGCACGTAAATTCGGTGAAGCAATTTTTGGAGCAGATAAAGTTTTGTCTAAGAAAAACTATCCTCCTGGACAGCATGGTAACAACCGTCGCAGAAAAACTTCTGAATACGGTGTCATGTTGGCTGAAAAGCAGAAAGCAAAATATACTTACGGAGTATTGGAAAAACAGTTCCGTAATATGTTTGAAAAGGCTGCAAGTATGAACGGTATTACCGGTGAAATCTTGTTGCAGAGCCTTGAATGTCGTTTGGACAACGTTGTGTTCCGTTTGGGTATTGCTCCTACTCGTGCTGCAGCTCGCCAATTGGTAGGTCACAAGCACATTACTGTAGATGGTAAGGTTGTTAATATTCCTTCTTACGCAGTAAAACCAGGTCAGTTGGTAGGTGTTCGTGAAAGATCTAAGTCTTTGGAAGTTATTGCAAATTCATTGACTGGTTTCAATCACAGCAAATATCCTTGGTTGGAATGGGATGAAAACTCTAAGACAGGTAAATTGTTGCACAGACCTGAAAGAGCAGATATTCCTGAAAACATTAAAGAACACTTGATCGTTGAATTGTACTCTAAATAATAATTAATTTCATGGCGATATTAGCATTTCAAAAACCTGATAAAGTATTAATGTTGGAAGCGGATTCTAAATTCGGAAAATTCGAATTCCGTCCGCTTGAACCCGGTTTCGGTATTACCGTAGGTAATGCTTTACGCCGTATTCTTCTCTCTTCTCTGGAAGGTTATGCAATCAATACTATTCATATTGAAGGTGTTGAACATGAATTCGCTACAGTTCCGGGAGTTAAAGAAGATGTAACTAACATTATCTTGAATCTGAAGCAAGTTCGATTCAAGCAAATAGTTGAGGAATTCGAAAATGAGAAGGTAAGCATTACCGTTGAGAATTCTACTGAATTTAAGGCAGGTGATATTGGTAAGTATTTGACCGGATTTGAAGTGTTAAATCCTGAATTGGTTATTTGCCATTTAGATTCAAAAGCAACTATGCAGATAGATCTTACTATTAACAAAGGACGTGGTTATGTTCCGGCTGACGAAAACCGTGAATACTGCACCGATGTGAACGTAATTCCTATCGATTCTATTTACACTCCGATTCGTAATGTAAAATATGCGGTAGAAAACTATCGTGTAGAACAGAAGACTGACTATGAAAAGTTGGTTCTGGAAATTACAACGGATGGTTCCATTCACCCGAAGGAAGCGCTGAAAGAAGCTGCTAAAATATTGATTTATCACTTCATGTTGTTCTCTGATGAAAAGATTACTCTTGAAACATCAGATTCTGACGGAAATGAAGAATTCGATGAAGAAGTATTGCACATGCGTCAGTTGCTGAAGACCAAATTGGTTGATATGGACTTGTCAGTTCGTGCTTTGAACTGTTTGAAGGCTGCAGATGTAGAAACATTGGGAGACTTGGTACAGTTTAATAAGACAGATCTGTTGAAGTTCCGTAACTTCGGTAAGAAATCGCTCACTGAGCTTGATGATTTGCTCGAGAGTCTGAATCTTTCGTTTGGAACAGATATTTCTAAGTATAAATTAGATAAAGAATAAAAAATGAGACATAATAAAAAATTCAACCATTTAGGTCGTACTGCTTCTCACAGAAACGCAATGTTGTCAAACATGGCATGTTCTTTGATTAAGCACAAAAGAATCACTACGACTGTTGCGAAGGCTAAAGCTTTGAAAAAGTTCGTTGAGCCTCTGATTACAAAGTCTAAAGAAGACACAACTAACTCACGTCGTGTTGTATTTAGCAACTTGCAAGATAAGTTTGCTGTAACTGAACTGTTCAAAGAAATCTCTGTAAAGGTTGCAGATCGTCCGGGTGGTTATACTCGTATCATCAAGACTGGTCATCGTTTGGGTGACAACGCAGAAATGTGTTTCATCGAATTGGTAGACTACAATGAGAACATGGCTAAGACAGCTGCTAAGAAAGCTACTCGTACTCGTCGTTCTAAAAAATCAACTGCAACTGAAGCACCTGCTGCTGAAGCAACTGCAGAAGCTACTACAGAGGAAGCCCCTAAAGCTGAATAATTCTGTAAACGCTATATACACAAGAAAACCGAAGCTCATTTGGGCTTCGGTTTTTTTATTGCTTATTCCGAAGGTAGAATTCCTGTATTCTTTGCTTAAAAACGCATAACAGAAAAGATGCAAGCCTAGATTGCTTATGATAATACATCGTTTGGAAAATTACCTTGAAGAAATGCATCAGATTCCTTTGATTATTTCTATTATAATCGATGACTATTGATAGGATCTTTTTCGAGAAAGTGTCTTTTTATGAGATAAAATACAGCCTTCGTCGTGAAAGAATTATAACTGTCAGACGAAGGCTTTATCTTAATGATGACTGAATGATAAGATTTCCTGATAATCGGGTTATCAGAAAAACAGCCTTACTCCTGAATTGTAATACCCATTTTCTTCATCAAGAAACAAGCATTCATATTCTGTGCAACTCCTTCGCGCAACTTGTAAGAGAAATGTAGTTCATTATCTATAATATCCGCTTCAAAACAGTAATTCTGAATTTTCTGAGGAAATTGATTTGCCAGCTTACCTAATAATAAGTCATGCGTAGCAATAATACCATTTGCCTGTAAATTCATAAACTGTTTAATCAAGTCGAACGATCCTTTTTGCTTATCCACGGAGTTTGTTCCTTTTAAGATTTCATCCAAGATGATGAACAGTTGCTGCCCTTCATTCAACCAGCCAATGATACGTTTCAGGCGTTTCAGTTCAGCGAAGAAATACGATTCATTGTCAGAAAGAGAGTCGGATGTACGTAAGCTTGTTACAAGACGGGCTGGATAAAGCATTAAGCTTTCACAACAAACCGGGCAGCCCATGCAAGCCAACAGATAATTTACTCCGATAGTGCGCAGGTATGTACTTTTTCCTGCCATATTGGCTCCAGTGATGATAAGAAAATAAGGGCGTGAAGGAATCTGCACATCATTCTTCACACATTGCGCAGGCGACATCAGCGGATGTCCCATTCCACGGGCCATAAAACAGAAAGGCTTCTCCGATATTTCCGGCCATGAATAGTTCGGATGATTATACGCAAAAGTACCGAGTGAGCACAGTGCATCCAATTGGCCGACTGCTTCCAACCATCCTACAACATACTGTCCGTATCGTTCCTTCCATTTTTCTATCCGTACAATCTGGTGCAACTGGAAGAACATTCCCCCTTCCAGCAGCACATAAAGCAACTGATTGTTTCGTAAGTCGAGACGATCCAATTCTTTCGATAGTTTCATCAGTACCTTATCCGGAGACTCTCCATCGATATCGAGTTCTCTCATCAAATACTGAAGTTCCTCAGCATGCCATTCCTGACGTTTGGCAAGCGCAATCAGCTTGGCATATCCGTTCAATATATTCAGTTTCTGGCCATACACTTCCTGAATAGCAGTAGCCTTTCTGATTACTCCGAAACTGATAATGACAAATAACATGAAAGATACCCCGAGCCAGCTCAATGAAATCACTCCCACTACTCCGGCTATCAGTAAAAGTAAGTTTATGGAAGGCACCCCCCAGATGAGTAACTTTACCCAAAGAGCATGACTAAATGATGAAGTATTCTGACTCCATTGCCTGATATCCTCTCCGTCTGAAGCCTTTCCCTGATTCATCAGTCCCGTAATGCGGAACTCCTCTCTGAATTCCGGTCTGGAAGCCATGTCCTGGATAGCCTGTTGGCGTTCCTCTATTTTCTTTTTCTCACAGGGATGAATTTTCAACCATCCAGCCAATGTCGTCGAACCAAAATGGGTACATGTGCGGTTCAGTGCCTGAAACAAAGAGTGACGTCCAAACAAATCAAGGTCAAATGAATACGGATGCTCTGGATCAATAAATTCATTTCCTTCCTCAAACGCACTTTGGTCGCCTGCGAGTGCTTGTAACTCTTCCCGGTTAATTCGAAGCCGCAATTCCAGCCACTCCTTACGGTAAAAGAGCCGGTTATGTACTTTTACAAGAACAAAAAAAGGAAGGAAAGTGCATCCCGCACAAAGTATCAGTTTCCAGCTATCGGAATGAAAAAAGAAGATGATACCTATAATTCCGGCCAAGAATAATGCAACTCTCAGCATACTGATGCGGAAAATACGTTGTTTGACACGTTTAAGTTCATTTTCGGACACACTGATTCGTGTCTCGTACCATTGAGTTATACTTTTCATCATGTTTATAAGTGTTTGATAGATTGTGTTTGTGTGGTAAAGATAAGAAAAGATTTCCTCTGCAAAAAAAATATGATTTTCTTTGTAACGAAACTTTCATTCCTATCGTCTATATCAATGAAAGCGCTTTCGGATAACCCGAATATGAATCTTTAAAAGAATGTATGATGAAAAGATTAACTATAACCTGTATAATGATAATGTTGACTTTGGCAGTAGGACAAGCCAAAGATTTTTCCGACTTGTTTGATGAGTTCAGAAAAGAGCAACATGCCGATTACGTATCCGTATCTCCTATAATGATGAAGATGGCCCGTATGTTTACTCCGGCCGATGAAGGAGGAGATTTCTTACAACGTATTCATTCTGTCAGAGTCCTTGATTTGGAAGAATGTTCTTCGGAAACCAAACAGCGCTTCAATCAAAGGATAGATAAGATTAATACCAAAGGTTATGAAGAAATGATGCGGGTGAAAGATGAAGGAGAGTTGGTACGTATCTTTGTAAAACAGGAGAAGGATGTCATTCGGGAGATGATTATTCTTTGTGCCGGAAAGAATGATTGTACTTTGGTTGCTTTGACCGGAAAAATCCGTCAGAAAGATATCGATAAAATAATAGATCAACAGATAAAAGAAGACTCCTCTCATGAACGCTGAAAACTTTAAGCAGCGTTATCTTCCTTTTCATGACAAGATGTACCGTCTGGCCTTCCGTTATACGGGAAGTCGGGAGAATGCCGAAGATATGGTACAGGAAACGTATTTGAAATTATGGAAAAAACGCGACGAACTGCCGGAAATAGAAAATACAGAAGCATACGTGATGACCTTGCTCAAAAATGTTTGCTTCGATTTTCTTCGGAGAAATCACGAAGATATGTGGGCGAGCTCCCCTCCCGAAGACTTGCAGATAGCGATACAAGCTCCCTCTTCCACTACACCGTTGGAGATTAAGGACGAGGCTGAATGTCTTCAGCAGTTGATTGCACATTTACCTCCTCCCCAGAAGAAGGTTCTTCTCTTACGCGATGTGAATGAGTGTTCTATGGAAGAAATAGAACAGGCCACCGGATTTACTGCAGCTAACATACGGGTTCTCTTATCACGGGCCAGAAAAAAATTACGTGAACAATTTAGCAAAATCAGAGCTTATGAACGAGTTGGATGAAATAAAGAATTTGTTGAATGCATACTACGAAGGGAAAACAAATACGGCAGAAGAAAAACGACTGTATAAGTTTTTCTCTCAAACAGATGTACCGCAGGAATTATCTGCTGATAAAAAACTGTTTCTATCCCTGTCTTCTTTGCAAGAAACTCCGGAAATACCTTCCGGATTGGAATCACGTATTGCTTCTTGTATCGATGGTTGGGAACAGGAAGAGCAGATCCGTGCAGAACGTCATAAGAAAATGACACACCGTATTCTCTTGCGTCGCTGTGCCGGTATTGCGGCAGGTTTATTTCTTGTCTTTTCTGTAGGAACTTATTTGTATCACCATTCTCAGCTTCGTCCTCTTTCAGAAGATACGTGCGCTTCTCCCGAAGAAGCTTATGCCGAGGCTCAGAAAGCTCTGCTCCTGTTCTCACATAGTTTGAATAAGGGATTGGCTCAAATGGAAAAGGCCGAAGAGGCTACCGTTAAGGTAAAGAAAGTGGTAGAAAAACATGTTAATAACTTTAATAATCAAGAAAAATGAAACGTTTCTATATATTTGTCGTATTGACCTTATGCTTGTTTGTCAATGCTTTTTCTCAAGACGATTTCTTTAAGAAGTTTGCAGATCGGGAAGATATTACTTCTGTCTATATCTCTAAATCCATGCTCCGTCTGATGCCTAATGTGCAGGCTGATGGTATAGATATAGGAAGTGTGGCTTCCAAGTTGGATAATATTCAGATTCTTTCTTGCGAAAAGCAGGAAGTCGTTCCCCTGATTCGTCAGGAGTTGAAATATATCAACCCCAAAAATGGATACGAGGAGTTGATGAAAGTAAATGATGAGGGAGAACATACAGTAATTTATTTGAAGGAAACTTCCGGACATTCAAAAGAGTATATCTTGTTGTGCGATGAAAAAAAGGAACTGACTGTGGTCATTCTGAAGGGAAGTTTGTCTCTGTCCGATATACAGGGAATTATAAAGCAGTAGGATATTTATGGAATAACATAGTGCAGTATCTTCATTTTTATGTATTTTTACGGTGGTTGTGTATAAAATATAATTAGAGCATAATGACTGTGAAAAACATTTTGTTAGGAATTTTAATGTGTGGGTTGTTTTCTCCTGCGTATGCAATACCTGTGGAAAAGAGTACCAATGTACCGACACCTACATCTGCTCAAGCCGATTGGCAGAAGAAAGAATGTATCATGTTTATTCATTTCGGACCGGCAACTTTCCAGGGAAGGGAGTACGATAACTGGTCGAGTGATATACGAAACATGTATATGTCGAAACTGGATACAGACCAGTGGTGTGAGGTAGCCCGCTCATGGGGAGCTAAAATGATCGTATTTGTTGCTAAACATTGTGGCGGTTTTTGCTGGTGGCAGACTGAAACCTCTGATTATGGAGTAAAGAATACACCTTGGAAAAACGGACAAGGTGATGTGGTAAGAGAACTTTCTGCCTCTTGTAAAAAATATGGATTGGATATGGGAGTGTATGTCTATCCGGGAGATGAACATTGGGGAGCCGGTATTGGTAGTGGTGGCCGTACAAAAGATCCCTCAAAACAAGAAGCCTATAATAAAATTTACCGTCAGCAGCTGCGGGAATTACTCTCAAAATATGGAACCATGAAAGAAGTATGGTTCGATGGCAATTGTCACATTCCGGTAGAGGATATTCTGACGAAGTATGCATCGGAGGCTGTTATTTTCCAAGGTAAGCATGCTACCATCCGTTGGGTTGGGAATGAAGACGGATATGCCCCAGATCCTAACTGGTATACTCTGAATGAAAGTGATATGCGCTCGGGAGGAGCTACGGCTGTTCATTCTGATGTAAACGGGAATGTATATGCTCCGGTAGAAGTGGATGTCCCTTTCTTGAAAAACGGAGGTCATAAATGGTTCTGGGCTCCTGAAACCGACTCGTTAATGTTGAGTAAAAAACAGCTGATGGAATTGTATTTCAATTCGGTAGGACGTGGTGCCGTACTGTTGCTGAATGCTACTCCTGATACTACGGGGCTTATTCCTGCCAGCCATGTCCAACGATACAAAGAGTTTGGAGAAACTGTTCAATCTTATTTCGGTTCTCCTTTGGCACAGCAAAGAGGGGAGGTTACTCAGTTGGTATGTCAGTTTCCTTCATTAAAAAAGGTCAACTGTGTTATGTTACAGGAAAATCTGATGAAAGGCCAGCGAATCATGTCCTACCAAATAGAAGGAAGCAAAGATGGGAAAACATGGAACGTGTTGTATAAAGGTACCTCTGTAGGAAATAAGAAAATAGATCGCTTTCAAACGGTAGAAGTGCAAGCGATACGTTTGGTGGTCAATCAGTTTAAAGCTACTCCTGATATTGTGAATTTTTCGGTATATTGTCTGCCAGAAGATGCCATACAGGCTGTCTCTGCTTCACATGCTGCTGTGACGGTTGGTTCGTGGGAGTATGGTACTTATTCTACAGACCAATGGACAGAAGTTACACTCGATCTTACTCCGTATATGAACAGTATCGGGCAATATGAACTGATGTTTAAAACTACAGGATATGATTATCAGGATAATCGTCCTTCCGGCCTTACTGTAAAGGATATCCGTTTGGAAATGTATGGAGGGGATATGAGTCCGGCACTGCAGAAGGTGGAAAATCAGAATAAATTTATTATTACTCGTTCCCAGCAGACATTGGATGATTTTCCTACCAAGATTCGGATGAAGGTAAAGCGCAATCCTTGTAAGTCTATAGGAATCATTACATTACAGAAGATAACATATTAAATCGATATGAAGGCTTCTTTCTCAGAAAATAAATATTTTGTAGATTAAAATAAATCAATAATATGATGATGAAAATAGACAGAATATTAGGTCGTGTTTTATTAAGTCTTGCCCTTGTCGGTTCAATCAGTTGTACTAAGGAACTACATGATTGGCAGTTGAAACCTGTATCAAGCGATTTGGTATTTAAAGATTTGGCCCATTCGTGGGACGAAGGAATCCCTTTGGGAAATTCTTTTGTGGGTAGTCTTGTCTGGGAACGTGATTCTGTGTTACGATTCTCACTCGACCGGATTGACCTTTGGGATTTGAGACCTACCGACAGCCTTTCCGGTGAGAATTATAAATTTTCATGGGTGAAGAAACACATTGAAGAGGGAAACTATTTACCGGTACAGAAAAAATTCGACTGGCCTTACGATAACAATGCAGCTCCTTCTAAGATTCCGGGAGCTGCCGTAGAATTCCCTTCTTTGGGTGAAGTGGAAAACGTACATCTTTATCTGAATAATGCCTTATGCGAGGTATCATGGAAAAACGGGATAACCTTGCACACGTTTGTTCACGCCAATCGTCCGATAGGATGGTTTGTGTTCGACAATGTACCACAGCCTATTGTACCGACCGTTATTCCACCTGTATATGAAAAAGAAAACGTAGGAGTCGTGGATCCGGTGACCGGGCAAGACCTGGCTTTGTTGGGATATAAGCAAGGCACGGTGGAGAAAAAAGAGGATCTGATCGTATACCATCAAAAAGGTTGGAATGATTTTTCTTATGATGTGGTAGTGAAATGGAAAAATGTATCAGGAAAGTGTGTCGGAGTATGGAGCGTGACTTCCTCTCTTGCACCCGAGAAGGCTATATCCGAAGTAGAAGAAGCTTTCAAGCGAGGACTTGTCAGTGATTATCAGGAACATTTAGATTTTTGGAATACTTACTGGAAGCAATCTTCCGTTTCTGTTCCCGATACTCTTCTGCAGCGGCAATATGATAATGAAATGTACAAATTCGGTTCAGTAGCAAGAGAATATTCATATCCAGTTTCTTTACAGGCTGTCTGGACGGCAGACAATGGAAAACTTCCGCCTTGGAAGGGCGATTTTCATCACGACTTGAATACTCAGTTGAGCTACTGGCCTTCCTATGCGGGAAACCATCTGAAAGAAGAGAATGGTTACCTTAATACGTTATGGGCGCAGCGTGATGTATACCGGAAGTTTACCCGCCAATATTTTGAAAAAGAAGGTCTTGCCATTCCCGGAGTATGTACTCTGACGGGAGAAGCAATGGGAGGATGGATTCAGTATTCTATGTCGCAGACTACGGCTGCCTGGCTTTCTCAGCATTTTTATTTGCATTGGAAATATTCAGCAGACTATAATTTCTTGAGAGAAAGAGCATATCCTTTTGTAAAAGAAGCAGCTCAATTCCTCGAAAATCAGACAGAGATAAATGCAGAAGGAAAACGGGTGCTTGCTTATTCTTCCAGTCCGGAGATTTTTGACAACTCGTTGAAAGCCTGGTTCAAGAACATGACGAATTACGATTTGTCTCTTACTTCCTTCTTGTTTAAAATTGCGGCAGAAATGGCCGATGAACTGAATTTGAAAGAAGAAGCCGGACATTGGAGCGCATTACGTGCCCAGTTGCCCGATTATGCGTTGGACAGTAAGGGGGCGTTAAGTTTCGCAAAAGGAGTTCCTTATGAGGAATCACATCGTCATTTCTCTCATGCCATGGCTATTCATCCTTTGGGACTGCTGAACTGGGAAGAAGGGGGTAAATCTCGTGAAATCATTAAATCCACTCTTGAAGCATTGGAGAAGTATGGGCCACAATGGTGGACTGGATATTCGTATGCCTGGTTTGCCAATATGAAAGCTCGTACCTTTGATGGCGAAGGAGCGTATAAAGCACTTCGTACATTTGCGGAATGTTTCTGCTTGCCTAATACATTTCATGCCAATGGCGATCAGTCGGGAACTGGAAAGTCGGATTATACGTATCGTCCTTTTACATTGGAAGGCAATTTCGCTTTTGCGGCAGGTATTCAGGAAATGCTGTTACAGAGTCATACCGATACCTTGCGTGTGTTCCCGGCTATCCCTGAATGCTGGGAAAATGCATCCTTCCATAATCTGAGAGCACAGGGTGCTTTTCTGGTAAGTGCAGTCAGAAAAGATGGAAAGACAGTTTCTGTAGAGATTGAATCCGAAAAAGGAAAGGATCTGTTGCTCGTTTCTCCTTTCGATGGCACTATCATACAACGTAAGACAGCTCCGGGTGAGCGTATTGTCTTAAATAATGTGATTCCGGAATAAAGATCAGAAAAGGGCTGATTGCCTGTCATTGACAAACCTTAATTAGAGTGATAGCAAGTGGTTGGCGTACGTGTGGCGGCAACCACTTGCTTGTTTTTAGCCGATTGTCATATTGATAGAAATATTGACCTTTTTACGTAAAAAAATGAGAAAATACCGTTTTTCGATAACTCGTATTTTGAATAAAAAGTTCGCTCACAGTGGTAAAAATCCCTTTTTAGAACTATAAAACCTCCTTAAAACATGTTATAGGACAGGTTTATGAAGCCTTTTTCGGAGGAAAATACGACCTTTATCAAGCGGTAACGATACTTGAAACGAGGGCTGACGGTACTCGAATCGTTGCCTTACGCGATTAGTCGCGTTGACTGATGCTTCCTTTTGTTTGTTTTTACCTGTTTTCGGGGGATTTTTGATGCTTTTTCGAAGCATATTTTCTACATTTTTTGAAATGATAAAAGGCAGCTGATTTCTTGATTCTTCGATTCCGGTGTATGTCGTAGACTATTCTTTATGTCGTTTAAACAAATAAAGAAGGGAATGTCTGTCTTTCTGTATTTTATAACTGTCGAAAAACAGCCGGATTTTCCACGACTTCTGTACCGGTACTCAAATAACGCTGTGTAGAGGCCTCTGAATTGACATTTTGTAAATAACGTGATAAAATTGACAAATAGAAAGTTGCTGAATGAGTGGTGCCTGGTCTTTTTATCTTCATTATGTATTTTCCTGCTGCAACGAAAATTCCTTGCAAAAATTATCAGTCATACAATAAATCTCTTTAACTTTAGAATTATTAGGAATGGAATAATAGAAAGTAGTATGATGAAGTATCTATTTCTTTTATTGTGTTTATGCTGTATACAAGTTCATGGTCAGAAGCATGACTGTAATGCAAAGGCATTTTTAAGTATTAATTATAAAGGAAAAATTCCTTTGTATGCATCTCTTTCCTGCGATACAGTACTCACTTATTTGGAGAATGATTATGAAAATGAAAATATTCTTCATTTTCATATCAAAAAGCAATGTGATAAGATGCTGTATGTTCATGTTTCCGATTTATATAATCAGTTAAATGCAGATGGGTGGTTGTTTCTTGGAGATTATGTCTGTGTTTATTCTCGTGCTTATCAAGGTTCTTTAAAACTATATAATGCCCCTTGTGAATCTTCTGGCATAAATAGTGTTGTAGAAGGATATGACCCTGGTATGTATATTGTAGTAGGGTGCAGTGGAGACTGGTTGAAAGTTAAACGTATAAAGGGAGATAAAATTTATACAGGCTGGCTTTCCCCTGAAATGCAATGTGATAATCCTTATTCTACTTGTTCTTAATCAATATTTATCAAATGGAAGAAACAAACAGATTATGGGTAACAGAAGCATTTATCAGGCTTCTTGTTCAGTTACAAGATGGAGCGATTTGGGCAATACCAGATAAAAAAGTTGTAACCAGCGGGGCATATACAGTACTTCAGCATTTTGAGATTATGCCACAAAGAAAACTAGATATAGGAGAAGATGCTCTTTATTTCCAGATTCATTATACAGAAATATCTGTTTATATAGACTTGTTAAAAGAAACAGATTTGATAGAGTTTTTGCCAGATTCTATACTTTTTATCGAGCAGAAAGAAAATTGTGAGATTCTGGCAGCTTTCTATAAAGGTTTATTCTGTATATCAGACAGATTCTTGGTAGATGAGACTTTTCTCAAGCAATGTGAGGAGGCTAATCTTTTGTTTCGGAATTTGTATATTCCTTTGAATCAGGAACTGTTGATTAAGATATTTTCTCAATTACCTGATGGGGCTGTATTAGCTATAGACAGTTGGGAACTGGAGGATTGCAGTGCTTTTCAGTCCATGAAACAGTTCAGATTGCAGGAAAAGTTTACTTCTGAACAGGACGATTTTAGCTATTGTTTTCGGATAGGCAAAGCCGACTTGCCTGTTTATATCGATTGGATACGATGTAGCGATTTACCCTCTTTTTTAATTCATTTTGTAATCTTTCCTTCTTCGGATAGTGAAGATAAAGCTCCTTTGGCGGTAGTGTATGATAGTTGTATCTTTTGTTTATCCGATAAAATAGAGATAGAACAACAGATGATTGAACAGGCGGATAAGGTACATTTGTATGTACAGAAATTATAAAAGTATATGGAGCAAGTGATTTTTTATGACTGGAATCGTAATCCTAAGATGATATGGAGCGATGCTTGCAGGATAGAGGGTGAAGAAAACCATACAATTCAGTTCTATGCCTCATTCGATACTACTATTTATAATGCATGTACGATTTGTAGGGTAGAGACAGGGCAACTTGTTCGTTTTATAGAACAGCTTGAAGATATGTATAGGGAACAATGTAATAAAATAGTTCTTCATTCTTGCGATGAAAAATTATCTGTCTTTTTGCAAAAAGAACTGTGCGGACATATTGCTTTGTGTGCTCATGTAAAGAACAGGTATCCAACGGAGGATGAATTAACTTTTTGTACTTATTTCGACCAAACATTTCTCCCCGATTTATGCGCGAAAACCCGTATCATGTCGCAGACCTCTGTGGTACAGTCGGATTATACTACGGTACAGCAGGAAGAGTCTTTTTCGTTTCATTTATCATTATTGGATCGGGTAGTCCTTCATGATTATGTATGTTTTAGGCTGAATATAAAAGATGCATTCTTTCATGTTGTAACGGATACTTCTATGTGGTGGGAGGAATTCCATTGTTTTAGAGAAGAGTTGGGACAGTTGATAGAAGGAAAGGTAAATGAAGTCATATTTGCTCCTTTGGGGGAATTTTGGAGAATTACATTTGTCAGTTTAGGAAGAGAGATTCTTGTAAAGGGAGATATCAGCGATATGGAGATGCCACAAAGTTCATTAAGTTTCCATCGGATAGTTAGCAGCGCTTTGTGTTCGGACTTAAAAAGTCAGTTGGAAAGATGGCTTTTATAGGAAATCATTGGAGAATAATCAGAATAAAAAAGTCTCAAAATAGAAAAACAGAGCGTGTTTGCCTTGTTCTTCTATTTTGAGACTTTGAACTTTTCGATTACCTCAGATGGAATCAGATATTCTGCATTGCCTGTTCCAGGTCGGCAATAATATCATTTACATTTTCAATACCTACCGACAGACGGATCAAGTCAGGAGCTACACCGGCTTCTATCAACTGTTCATCGGTAAGCTGGCGATGTGTGTGGCTGGCAGGGTGAAGTACACAAGTACGTGCATCGGCTACGTGTGTCACAATGCAAGCCAACTTCAGGCTATCCATAAATTTGATGGCTTCTTCACGTGTTCCGTTGAGGCCGAAAGCTATTACACCGCAAGAACCATTTGGCATGTATTTCTGAGCCAGTTCGTAATATTTGCTGCTCTTAAGTCCGCAGTAGTTTACCCATTTCACTTTTGGGTTTGCTTCCAGCCATTCGGCTATTTTCTGAGCATTTTCGCAATGACGAGGTACACGCAAGTGAAGTGTTTCGAGTCCTAAGTTCAGCAGGAATGCATTTTCAGGCGACTGAATAGAACCGAGGTCTCTCATCAATTGTGCTGTAGCCTTGGTGATGTAAGCCATTTTACCGAATGCCTTAGTATAAGTCAGTCCGTGATAAGACTCATCCGGTTGAGTCAGTCCCGGGAATTTGTCAGCTTGTGCATCCCAGTCAAAATTACCGCTGTCTACAATCGCTCCTCCTACACAGGTTGCATGTCCGTCCATGTATTTGGTTGTGGAGTGAGTTACAATATCAGCTCCCCATTCAAACGGGCGGCAGTTGATAGGAGTGGCAAATGTATTGTCGACAATCAAAGGTACCCCATGTTTGTGAGCAATGCGGGCAAACTTCTCAATATCCAATACATTGATACTAGGGTTGGAAATTGTTTCACCGAACAGACATTTAGTATTCGGGCGGAAAGCTTTTTCTATTTCTTCTTCCGGTGCATCGGCATCTACGAAGGTGCATTCGATACCCAGTTTCTTCATTGTTACAGCAAAGAGATTGAAAGTACCTCCGTAAATAGTAGACGAGCATACAAAGTGATCACCAGCCTCACAGATGTTGAATACTGCGTAGAAATTGGCTGCTTGTCCGGAAGAAGTAAGCATGGCTGCTACTCCACCTTCCAGTGCTGCAATTTTGGAAGCAACTGCATCATTGGTCGGATTCTGCAGACGGGTATAGAAATAGCCGCTATCTTCAAGATCGAACAGGCGGGCCATCTGTTCGCTGGTATCATACTTGAATGTAGTACTCTGATAAATAGGCAATACGCGGGGCTCTCCTTTCTTGGGAGTCCATCCTGCCTGTACGCATAGCGTTTCTTTGCTGAATTTTGTTTCCATATATTGGGCTTGTTTTGATATTTTGTTTGTTTTATCCGGCAAAAGTAAGAAATAATCTTCCACCTTTGTGCTCTTTTTGTGAAAAAGAGTTATATTTGGTCGTTATTAATAAAAAGTGATAATGGTAGATGAAGTAAAATTTAAGCATGTAATGCCGGTACAGATTCGGTTCAGTGATGTCGATATTTATGGACACATGAATAATAATGCCTATTTCTCGTTGTACGACTTGGCAAAGACTTCTTATCTTCGTGATGTGTTTGGCTACAAGGAGGAATGGAGCAAGTTGGGGGTAGTGGTTGCCAATATCAATGCCGATTTCCTGGCTCCGGTATTTTTTTCTGATGAACTGATTATCGAAACTACAGTCGTTCATTTAGGCCATAAAAGTATGACATTGCTTCAGCGGGCAATCAACAAGGCCAGTGGAGTGTTGAAATGCCAGTGCCGTACGGTGTTGGTTGGTTACGATGTGGCCACTAAGGAACCTGTAGAGTTGCCTTTGGATTACAAGCAGGCTATTTGCAACTACGAAGGCAAAACCTTGGAAGAGTTATCGAAACCGATAGGATAGACTGATATTCATTCTTCATACTTACCCCATTAGTTGCAAGAAGGTAAATCTGTGAAAAATATGATCATCGCAAAAACTGCTGCTTGCATCAACTGTAAAAATACTTGTATCAATGGTTGATGACATTGGCTCTATTACATTCTTTGGTTAAGTTTCTTACTATTTGTTTGCAGGTATCAGCTTATTTTGCGAATATTGCATATAATTTGTGCATATTCTGATATTGATTTAAGAAGGTTATAGACTTTAATTTTCTATGTATCAGTGATATGCACATGGTTTTTATATACCTTTTTAACTTTTATTTGGCCGATAAGTTATAGCCATTGTAAGAATTGCAGCTATGGTGTCTGAAGACAGAAAATCAAATTTTGCAGGAAATACGATATTTTCGGATGAAAAAGCCTTGATAGAGGGTTTGAAATCCGGCTCAGAGCCTTGCTATAACCGGCTTTATAAGTTATGGGTGAGTCGGCTTTATCGTTTTGTGTACGGATATGTCAAATCCGAAAGTATCACAGACGATATTGTGCAGGAAACGTTTCTTCGTATTTGGACACATCGCGCAGAACTGAATCCTGAGTTGTCTTTTAAGTCTTATCTTTTTACTATTTCCTATCATTTGCTTCTTAAGGAATTGCGTCGTCAAGTACAGAATCCACTGGTAGGGGAATATATATCTTATGTCACCCAGCTTCATACATCTGATGAAATCACAGAGAGAGCAGTGGAGTTTGATCAGTTTGAGGAAGCACTGAAGCGGGCCAAGATGAAGCTCACTCCTCGTCAGCGGGAAATATTTGAACTTAATAAAGAACAGAGTTTGTCAATTTCTGATATAGCCGAAAAATTTTCCATTACAGAGCAGGTGGTACGCAATCAGCTTTCGGCTGCATTGAAGGTAATTCGCAAAGAGTTGACCGATTTTTCTTTCATTTTTCTACTATTTATGTTTTATAACAGATAAAAACAGATGTTATAAATCTTACTTGAAGGGATATTACTTACAAAAAACATACAAAACGTAAGTAATATATGGCTATACCGTCTTCACATACTAATGAAATTAATGAACTTCTAAGAAAGTTTCATGATGGAAATATCTCTTCAGAAGAATATGCTCAGTTGTCTGAAAGAATGAAAACAACTTCGGACATGGAGTTATACAAAGAACTGGAAGAACATTGGAATACTTTCGAAGAATACAAGCAGCTTTCCGACGAGAAAATAGATTCACTTTATAATCATGGTATAAAACCTCAACTTGATATTCCACAGAAAAAGTCTACCATTATTCGCTTTAAACGCTATTGGTTGCAAATTGCAGCTTCGTTGCTTATTTTGCTGATTGGTGGAATAGCTTCGAAATTTTATACCGAACATCAGGTAGCTTATCAGTTGGCAGAACAGCAAATAACGATTGAAGCCGGAGAAACAGGAATTTCAGCAGTTACTCTTCCTGATGGAACAAAAGTCCGTTTGAATGCAAAGTCTACCTTGTCTTATCGGCAGGATTTCGGACAAAAAGACCGTAAGGTCTCACTTTCTGGTGAAGGCTATTTTGAAGTAAAGAGAGACGAGTCTAAACGCTTTGTGGTTACTACTGAAGTAATGGATATTGCAGTCTTGGGAACTTCTTTCAATGTATTTGCATACGATGATAAGGATTTTGTAGAAATGTCATTGGTGGAAGGTCATGTACAGGTTACTCCATTTAATAATGTGAATCGGATTGTAGATGTTCGTCCCAATGAGAAAGTAACCTATTGTAAAGCAACCGGTGAGTTGAATCTGACTCGTACATCGAATCGGCTTGAAACAGCTTGGTTGAGTAATGAACTGGCCTTTCGTCATGATAAGCTGAAAGAAGTATTCTCTTGCTTGGAGCGTAAGTTTGGAGTTGTGTTTAGGGGAGGAACTCAAGAGTTGCTCGAGGATGTATATACAGGTACTTTTGAGGAAGAAAACCTGGAGAATATTTTACGGGTACTTCAGATTCATTATGGATTTAAGTATCACTTGGAAGATAATACAGTTTATTTAAATATTGATTAACCTTTTAAAATTATTTCCTGAATCTATGAAAACATAAAAAAACAACAAACTCCGATATGAGCGGCAACTCAATCGGAGTTCAGTGGGAAGAAGTTCCACAAAAACTATGTTGGCGCATAGTCTATGAAACCAAAAACCTTAATTTAAAATTCTAATTATGAAAATCAAAAAGCAATTGATTGATTTTGGTCATAAAGGTAATAAAAAGTCGGGAATGTTCCGTCCTCTTGCATTATCTTTGTGTATGTTAACATTTGTTGGTGCATCGGCTCAAACAGGTACGGTAAGTATCAATGTAAAGAATGCATCTGTAAAAGAGTTATTTAGTGCTATTGAAAAACAAACTTCTTACCGTTTTTCTTATCGGGATGCCGAGATTAAAAACAAAACGGGAATTACTGTAAATGTTAAAAATGAAGAACTGAAAAGTCTGCTAAGCCGTGAGTTGGCGAAATACGGTTTGACCTATCAGGCATCTGGCAATAAGATTATTGTTACTCCTGTAAAGGCTAAATCTAAAGGTGTAGTCAAGAAAGTAAAGGGACGGGTAGTGGATGCAAAAGGAGAGCCTATTATCGGTGCTACTGTCATGGAAAAAGGTACTACAAACGGAACAATCACTGATTTTGATGGAAATTTTGTTCTGGATGTAGCCGATGGTGCTCCTTTGGAAATCTCTTATATCGGTTATAAAGATTTGCAATTGGTCGCAGATGCGGGTAAGACATTGTCTGTAACCATGAAAGAAGATACTGAAGTGCTGGACGAAGTCGTAGTCACTGCATTGGGTATCAAGAAAGAAACAAAGGCTTTGACTTATAATGTACAGGAAGTAAAGGCTGAAGAATTAATCAAGGTAAAGGATGCCAACTTCATGAACGCGTTGTCCGGAAAGATTGCCGGTGTAACAATTAATACAGCTTCTACAGGTACAGGTGGTGCAGCCAGAGTGGTAATGCGTGGTACTAAATCAATCTCAGGAAACAATAATGCCATGTATGTAATTGATGGTATTCCTGTACCAAGTTTGTCGTCTACACAGCCTGGTGATATGTATACCGGTATGGGACAATCTGGTGATGGTATTGCAGCATTTAATCCGGACGATATAGAAAGTATGTCTGTCTTGACCGGTGCAGCAGCTGCTGCTCTTTATGGTAGTGAAGCTGCCAATGGTGTAGTGATGATTACGACTAAGAAAGGTCGTAAAGGAGCTCCTGAAGTAAACATTTCAAATAGTACTACTTTCAGTAGTCCGTTTGTAACACCTGAATTTCAGAATACTTATGGCTCGGAAACAGGAGATTTTACCAGTTGGGGAAGTAAATTAGCTACTCCTACAGATTATGATCCGTTGGATTTCTTCCAGACAGGTTATAATGTAAGTAATTCTGCCAGTATCTTAACCGGTTCCGATACCAATCAGACCTATTTGTCATTGGGTGCAGTAAATGCCCGTGGTATTATTCATAATAATGATATGGATCGTTACAATGTAACTTTACGTAACTCCAGTAGTATGTTGAATGACCGTCTGACTATGGATTTGTTCTTTATGTATATGCGGGTAAATGAACAGAACATGTTGGCACAAGGTCAGTACTTTAATCCATTGGTACCTATTTATCTGTTCCCTCGTGGTGATGATATGAGAAAATATCAGACCTTCGAACGTTATGATGCATCTCGTAACTTTAAGACACAATACTGGCCTTATGGCGATCAGGGTATGATGATGCAGAACCCATATTGGATTACCGAACGAGATTTGTTTAATAACAAGAAAAATCGTTATATGTTTGGTGGTAGTTTGGCTTTCAAAATTAACGATTGGATGAATATCTCAGGCCGTGTACGTTACGATGGTACAGAAGAGGTGAGAACCAAGAAGTATTATGCTTCTACCTTGGCTTTGTTTGCAGGCTCAGATATGGGTGCTTATTATAAAGATGAAATTGCTACTACTCAGATTTATGCCGATGCAATGTTGAATGTAGATAAATATATCGGTGATTTCTCTTTGAAAGCTACTTTGGGTGCCAGCATTCGTGATACTCAATACGATTATTCAAGCATGGGTGGTCCGTTACAGAGTACAGCAAACGTATTTACCTATTCTAACCTGAATCTCTCCAGCTTGCGTGTTGCCCAGAATGGATATCACGATCAGACACAAGCTGTCTTTGCTACAGCACAGGTAGGATATAAGAGTATGGCTTATCTGGATTTGACAGGACGTAATGACTGGCCTAGTACAATGGGTGGTACAAAATATCAGAATAAAGGTTTCTTCTATCCGTCTGTGGGTGTATCGGCTATCCTTACAGAAATGTTGCCTATTAAGTCTGATATACTTCCTTTCCTGAAAGCCCGTTTCTCTTTCAGTAAGGTAGGTAATGCGTTGATGCGTTATATTCCTATTTCTACTTATCCGATCGAAAACGGTTATCCTCAGACTACTACTTATTTGGTTGACCCGGATTTGAAGCCGGAATCTACCAAATCATATGAAGTAGGTATCAATGCCCGCTTGTTCAATAATAAGTTGAATTTTGATTTGACATTGTATAAATCATTGACTTCAAATCAGTTGTTTAACCCGACATTGCCGTCTAGTTCAGGTTATACTTCTTATTATGTAAATGCCGGATGTGTAGAAAATAGAGGTATTGAATTAAGCGTAGGATTTGACCAGGATTTAGGTCCGGTGAAATGGAATACCAATGTGACCTATTCTATCAATGACAATACAATCAAGGAATTGCTCCCGAGAAAACAACTGCCTACTGGTGGATATGTGGAAATGCATGAAATGAACATGGGAGGAACAGACAGTTATCGTATGGTCTTGAAAGAAGGACATTCTATGGGTGATATCTATGTAAATACATTGAAGACTGATGAACATGGATATATTATCGTAGACTTGATTTCTCAGAAAGTAACAGCCGATCCAGATAATTTTGTATATGCAGGTAATGCCAATCCGGATTATACTATTGGTTGGAGAAATAACTTCGAATGGAAGGGTATTTCTTTAGGAGTCCTTGTAAACGGTCGTTTTGGTGGAGTAGGAGTTTCATCTACTCAGGCTAAACTCGATTACTATGGAGTTTCTAAGGCTTCTGCTGAAGCACGCGATCGTGGTGGTGCATTGGTTAATGGTCAGTTAATCCCTGCAAAAGATTATTATCAGACTATTGGTGGTGGTACATCAGGTATTGGTTCTATGTATGTATACGATGCAACCAATATCCGTTTGGCTGAATTGTCTATAGGTTATGATATCCCAGTCAATAAATGGGTAAGTTGGATTAAAGGTGCACATGTTGCTTTTATCGGACGTAACTTGTTGATGTTCTATAACAACGCTCCTTTCGACCCGGAATCAACTGCAAGTACAGGAACCTATTTCCAGGGAATCGATTACTTCATGCAGCCAAGCCTTCGTAATTTAGGTTTCTCTGTAAATCTGAAGTTCTAATGTTAATCTTAATTCTTGAATATTATGCTGATAAATAAAAAACACATTTATAGGAACATGCTTGTCGCTTGTATGGGAGTTTCTCTTCTGACAGGTATGAATAGTTGTACTGATAAGTTTGATGAATGGAATACCAATCCTCATGAAGCTACAGACGATATGATGGACAGAGATGACTTGCGTACAGGTTCTTTCTTTGTTCAGATGCTAAAAAATGTATTTGTATTGGAACAATTGGCAGCCGATGGTACGGGTATCGGAGCAAGTACTTATCAGATTATCAACAATCTGGCGGGAGATGCTTTTGCCGGATATACAGGTGCCAATAACATTTGGTTTGGAGGCTCTAACTTTCTGACTTACAATATGACCGTGACCTGGAGAGATACTCCTTACGAACGTGCTTTCGTTGGAGTGATGAATCCATGGAAAGAAATCAATAAGTTTGCCTCAGAACGTCCTCAGGTGGCTGCAGTGGCTACGGTTGTAAAGATTTTAGCCATGTTGAGAACTACTGATATGTATGGCCCATTACCTTATACTCGTTTTGGGAATGGAGAGTTGTATAATCCTTATGACAGCCAGGAAGATATCTATAAATCCTTTTTCAAGGAATTGGATAATGCAATTGCTGTCCTGACGGATGTTCATTCCAAAGACCAGTCTACAAAGGTACTTGAGAAATACGATTTCTTGTATAGCGGTAATGTAGAAAGCTGGATTAAGTTTGCCAATTCTTTGAAGTTGCGTATGGCCATGCGTACCTGTTATGTAGATGGCTTTGAAGTCGATGGAAAGAACTCACAGAAGTTGGCTGAAGAGGCAGTCTCTCATTCTGTCGGGGTAATGACCGGTGCTACAGATGTGGCAGCTTTGTTACATCATACAGATTTCAGCTATCGTCATCCGTTGTTTGTGATTGGTCCGGGAGAGTTCGATGATACTCGTATGGGAGCTACTATGGATTCTTATTTGAACGGTTATAAGGACCCGCGTATCAGTAGTTATTTTGCAATATCTGGAAATGGAGACTATACAGGTATACGTACGGGAATTGAAATTAACCGTGATAAATATACCACAGACGACTTTTCAGAGCTTGCAATCAGTGCTGAAACCAAGTTGGTATGGATGAACCCTGCCGAGGTATATTTCCTTCGTGCCGAAGGAGCGCTTCGTGGCTGGAATATGAATGGTACTGCTAAAGATTTGTATGAACAAGGGGTACGTACCTCTTTTGAATATTTGGGAGTATCAGGAGTAGATGCTTATTTGGCTGATGGTGAAAGTGTGCCAGCACCTTATGACGACCCGGCCAATAGCGGTAACAATGTAGATGAAGGTAGTTCTTTATTAGGAAAAATAACCATAAAATGGGATGAAGAGGCTGGATTCGAAGAAAATCTGGAACGTATCATTACACAAAAGTGGATTGCCATTTATCCGGACGGACAAGAAGCATGGTCTGAATTCCGTCGTACTGGTTATCCTAAAGTATTCCCTGTGGTGGTAAATAATAGTGGTGGAACAGTTAATACAAATGAACAGGTTCGCCGCATACCATTCCCTTCTACCGAATATCGTGACAATGCCGCAAATGTGGCAGCAGCAGTAGCTTTATTAGGCGGTGATGATAATGGAGGTACACACTTGTGGTGGGATAAAAAGAATAAATGATTACTTCTAAATTTATATTGTTATGATGACTTTTAAAACAAAAATAAAAACGCTGTGTTCCGCTTTTGCATTAGCTGGGGCATTATTCTCTTGTACAGATGTGGAGAATTTGGAAATTCAGACACCTTATACATATAGCGACCAGTATTATGAAAACTTGCGTGCCTATAAGGCTTCCGATCACCAGATTTCATTTATGTGGTTTGCCGATTATACTTCCAGCCATAGTTTAGGTATTCGTTTTATGGGATTACCGGATAGTTTGGATATCTGTAGCTTGTGGGGAGGAGTTCCTAATCCTAAAGATCATCCCTTGGCTTATGAAGAAATGCGTTTCTGTCAGCAAGTGAAAGGTATGAAATTTACTTATGTTACTTTTCCTGGAGTTAGTAATTTGGAATGGGTAATGAGTCATCCGGAGGAGGAGCGAGTAAAAGTATATGGCGATTCCTTGTTGCGCATTGTATACAATAATGGATTGGATGGTATGGATTTGGACTATGAAATTCAGGGAGACTGGATGCATGGAGCCAATTTCGTAAAATTGATTGAATATTTGGGACAGTTCATAGGTCCAAAAGGAAAAGATCCAAGTAAATTGCTGATTGTGGATGGTTGGCCAATTGATGGAGGATATGAATATTTGAGTTATTTCATAGCTCAGGCTTATCATAGTTATGGAGCTTCCGATTTACAGAGTAGATATAATGAAGTTGCAGCCCATGGTCTACCACCTGAAAGATACATTGTGACAGAAAATATGGGTGACTATTATGCAACAGGTGGTACTCCATTTACAGAAGCTGATGGAAATACAACCAGCATTTTAGGAGGACAATTGTATTCATTGGAAGGTATGGCTCGTTGGAACCCGACACAAGGTAAAAAAGGAGGATTTGGTTCTTTCTTTGGTCAGAGAGATTATAACAATACTCCTCCTTATAAATACTTTAGATTAGGTATCCAAATTCAAAATCCTGCAGTAAAATAAAAAAGAAACGATTATGAATGTACAAAAAATAGGAAACAGCCTTTTAGGCTTGTTCATAATGTGCTTTACCACTTTATTTGTATCTTGTTCAAAAGATGAAGCATATGATTTTCCTGGAGACTCTGGTAAAGTCTATGTTCGTATGCAGACTTCTTATACAGTAAATAGTGTAGCCAATGTAGCTGAATTTACAGTTCGTAAGACTTTGAACGGAGCTTTTGGGAATGGAACCATATCGTTCCCTGTACGTTCTACAATGCCTGTAGACGGTGAAATAAGAGCGCTTTTCGATGTAGATAATTCTTTGATTGAGACTTATAATGCAATTCATCAGACGGATTATCAAAAGATGAATTCTGATATATTAGTCTTTAATAAAAAAGATTTAGTTATTGGAAGTGGTTCTATGCAATCAGAAGAAGAAATTGTAGTCTCTTTTGATGAGGAAAAGACTGAAACTTTAGAGGTCGGTAAGTATCTTGTACCAATAAAGTTGGTTAATGTAGAGGGAGGTATGGAGATTAGCTCTAATTGGAATGTCATTTATTTGATTCTTGAAGTAGTGGATGATCCATATGGATTCCCGGCAGCAGATAAAACGAAGTGGACTGTGATAGACTGTTCTTCGGAGGAAACTGAAGCAGAGAATGCTCCTGCATCTAATGTATTGGATGGAGATATCTCTACTATTTGGCATACAGAGTATGATAAGAATCAACCGAATCCTCCTCATACTATTACTATAGATATGGGTGAAGTAGGTAATATGGTTGGCTTCTGTTATACTACAAGAAGCTCAGGTTCTGGCTGCCCATTGGGATTAAAGGTAGAAGTAAGTGCCAATAATGTTGATTGGGAAGAAGTGGCTACCTATGGTGATGATGAACTGCCAACAGGAGGCAGTGCAGAATGTAAGAAGTTCTTTGAGGAGCAGAAAGCTGCGCGTTATTTCCGTTTAACGATTACTAAAGCGGGACAAAAATATTGGGGAAGTATATATGAAAGTCATTATGCTTGTCTTGCAGAAGTAGGTGCATTTTTATTAAATAAATAAAAAGAATGATTATGAAAAAGATATTTGGATTTTTCCTGACAATGATGTTATTGGTCAGCTGTCAGGAAGTAGCTGATTTTAAAGATGTAATTTATTTTACTGGAACGGAAGATTCTCCTCGTATCACTTTTACTATAGAGGAGCCTCGTGATATGGGTATTACAGTTACAGCAACTAATAAGGTTACTACAGATACACGAGTTCTTTTGGAGGTAGGTGATCAACAAATGCTTGATGCATACAATGCTCAAACAGGGAAGAAATATGTCATGCCTCCTGCTGGAAGTTTTAATTTGGATAAGAATGAAACTATCATTAAAGCTGGAAACTATGTGTCAGAATCGGTAAGATTTGGAGTGACTTCATTAGATGATTTTGTAGAAGGTACAAATTATTGTGTACCATTGGTTATTACGGGTACAGATGGAGATATGCCGGTATTAGATGCTTCTCGTATAATGTATGTAGTGATTAACCGTACTATTATATCAAAGGCTGTAGATTTGCACGGACGGTGTGGATTTAATGTTCCTCAATTTATAACAGATCCCCGAGTTTCGGCTTTAAGTCAAGCGACTATGGAAATTCGTGTACGTGTGAATAGTTTCCCGTCCGAATCTGCCAATCCGGGTATTTCTTCTTTGATGGGTATTGAAGAAAATTTCCTGTTCCGTTTTGGTGATATCAGTATTGAGAAGAATCAGTTGCAGTTGGCTCCGGCGGTAATTGGCGGTAAGAAATACTTTACTACTGGCGAAACTCGTTATACTACCGGTAAATGGCATCAGGTGGTATGTGTATACGATGGCTCTTCTACTTCAATCTATGTAGATGGAAAACTGGATGTGAAGTTCAGTGCCGGTCCTGGTACAATCAATTTGAATGATGATTATTTTGATGGTTTCTGGTTTGGTCAGTCTTGTGGCGGACGTTATCTGGATGGAGCTATCAGTGAAGCACGCTTCTGGACTCGTGCATTGACGCTTAATGAAATTCAGGACAATGCCTGCTATGTAGATCCGAAAACACCGGGCTTATTGGCTTACTGGCGTTTCAATGCGGTTCAGGAAGACGGCCGAGTATTGGATGAAACCGGTAATGGATTTGATGCCATTCCTCATGGTTCATATACATGGATTGAAAATGTGAAATGTCCATATTAAGGCTTCTTGTCTATAGATTAAGGTTAAATAGTTAAAGAACAATTTAG
This sequence comes from Phocaeicola acetigenes, assembly GCF_027529745.1. NCBI lineage: Bacteria > Pseudomonadati > Bacteroidota > Bacteroidia > Bacteroidales > Bacteroidaceae > Phocaeicola > Phocaeicola acetigenes. The sequence goes on along the minus strand of NZ_JAPZVM010000003.1, from coordinate 254,957 downwards.
GGTTTGAAATCGGGGAACCACGACAGTTGTGAAACCATTGTGGTGACCCGATTTTTTATGTCTTGAAAAATTGTAAGAATAAAAGATTACTATAAAAAACAAATAAACTATGAAACATTCCATGAAATACGCAGCGATGGCCGCTTTGACTGCCATGTGTTTGTCGTGTACCACAAAGCAGCCTAATCCGCTGGCTAAAGAGATTTTGAATAATCCAGATCTTCAGGTTGTAGACAGTATGGGACGATTCATTCTTTCTCAGGGCTTCAATGCCGGAAGCGGATATTCTCAGGTATGGGCCAGAGACATGAATACCTTTATCGAAACAGCTTGTGAGGAGGTAAATCCGGAAGAAATCAGAGGTGCCTTGCTGGTGTTTTTTGCTCTTCAGCAGCCTAACAATGAGATGATAGACGGGTATGTACTGAAAGGCGAATTTAATTGGGGAGATCCTAAACCTTATTATTCGGATGCAGCCCCCGATCATGTAGGCTTTAAAAATACAGTAGAAACCGATCAGGAAACATCACTTATTCAGATTATAGGAAAGTATATTCGTAAGACAGGTGATAAATCAATCCTGAAAGAAGTGGTAAACGGTCAGACTGTTTATGAACGGATGGTGAAAATGATAGACTATCTGATGACTGAAAAATATGATTCCAAATATGGATTGCTGACCGGTGCACTGACTTCCGACTGGGGCGATGTGCAGGCCAATGATGACGAGATGGTGGATATCAACGAAAACTCTGTGGTGACTATTGATGCGTACGATAATGCCATGTTTGCTATTGCATTGGGATATATGGCGGAGATGAGTGAAGGAGAAGACAAGGCAAAATGGGAAAAAATGCGAAAAGAGATTGTAGCCAATACCCGTAAGCATTTATGGGATGAGGCTGCCAACAAGATTATTCCTCATGTCTATCCGAACGGTACACCTGATTTTGTGGATTTTGATGAAAACAAGATTCATTATCATGGAGGAACTGCAATTGCCATTGAGGCCGGTATACTGGAACACGATGAAATTGGTATTGTGAATGCGCAGATGGTAAGAAACGTGCAGCAGTCGGGCATGCCTTCTATTGGCCTTACTGTATATCCTCCTTATCCGGAGGGGTTCTTCCGTGGTGGAATGGCAAAAGCATATGTCTATCAGAATGGAGGAGACTGGACTTGGTTTGGTGGACGCATGATTCAACAGCTGATTGCCAATGGATACATAGAAGAAGCTTATGCTGAAATTACTCCAATGATAGAGCGTGTGATAAAGAATAAGGGTTTCTATGAATGGTACGGACAGGGAGGTGTTCCCAGTGGTTCCGGACATTTTAAAGGTTCGGCCGGAGTATTGTGTAAAGCGATTGAGATGCTAAGAGAATGGGCAGAGAATAATAAGTAATGCTTCTTGCTCAGGATATTGGAATATAATAATAAAATCGCCAGCTTATTCGGTATGAATCAGCTGGCGATTTTGTTTTTGAATATACTTAAAGTGTATTCTTGAAGAATACTTATTTGTACGATTTCTTATAAATATCCAGAACTTCTGCATCCGTCAGCGGGCGAGGATCGAGTGTGAACAGGCCACCCATGGTGTCGCGTGCATTCTGTACCATCTTCGGCAGATCTTCTTCCTTGAGTCCCCAGTCGCTAAGCTTCAGGTCGTGTACGTTACAAGCCTTTTGCATCAGTACCAGTGCATCGATGAAATCACTCGGGCGGTTGCTCTTTTTCTGTGTCATTACTTCTGCCATCTTCATGTAACGCTTCATGCAGTCGTTGCGGAAGGTTTCGAAGTAAGCTTCACTAAGGGCTATCAGTCCGGCACCGTGTGGAAGTTCGGGGTAATATGCACTCATGGCATGTTCCATAGAGTGTTCGGAAGTACAGCTGGAAGTCGATTCTACCAATCCGGCCAGTGTACTTGCCCATGCCACTTTAGCACGTGCTTTCAGGTTCTTGCCGTCGGCTACAGCTACCGGAAGATATTTGTACAGCAACCGGATTGCTTCCAAAGCATAAAGGTCGCTGATAGGAGTGGCACAGTTGGCAATGAATCCTTCGGCTGCATGGAAGAATGCATCGAATCCCTGATAAGCGGTAAGGTGTGGAGGGATAGAGATCATCAGTTCCGGGTCGATGATAGACAGTACCGGGAAGGTAAGCGGACAACCGAAACCGATTTTTTCCTGTCGTTCTTCATTGGTGATAACTGTCCAGGGGTCGGCTTCCGTACCTGTACCGGCTGTAGTCGGGATAGCCACAATCGGGAGTGCTTTGGTGACTGGTCTGCCCTTTCCGCTTCCACCGATGATATAATTCCAGTAATCACCTTCGTTGCAAGCCATGACAGCAATCGACTTGGCCGAATCGATGGTGCTTCCTCCTCCTAAACCGATGACAAAGTCGCAACCACTTTCACGGCAGATAGCAGCAGCTTCCATTACGTGCGATTTTATAGGATTGGGTAATATTTTGTCGTAAACAATGGATGCGATATCATTTTCAGTCAGTAAGTTGACAACTTTATCCAAATAACCGTATTTTTTCATGGATGTTCCGGCTGATATCACAATCATCGCTTTTTTTCCGGGAAGTGTTTCCGTTGCTAATTTCTTAATCTCACCACAACCGAACACGATACGTGTAGGGATGTGCAAATTGAAAACTGGATTTGCATTCATAATAGTATTCCCTTTAAAGTTCGTATTCTCAAATATAGTGAAATTCATGTCATATTTTAGTAATATCTGTGTTAAAAATGATAATAGAGGAAAATTTGAGGGTTGAATAGGCGATAAAAAGAAAAAGAAGTATAGGTTGCTGTGGTTGGTATTGCTGATTATAGATTAATAACTGTAAGAACAGGGAGTGTTATTCTTTCGTTCCTGATATTATGCCTGCTTCTTGTAGCTGTATATAGCCCAGCAGTACAGAGTGGTGGCAAATCCGGATAGAGTGAGCAGTTGCGATATAATATCGGCAAAAGAACTGCCTTTCAGATAGACCATGCGCATGATTTCCATAAAGTATCGTAATGGGTTGAGGTAGGTGAGGGTTTGTGCCCATTCGGGCATACTGCCGATAGGGGTAAAAAGACCACTCATCAGAATGAAAATTAGCATGCAGAACCACATGACGAACATGGCTTGCTGCATAGTAGATGAATAGTTGGAAATAACCAGTCCGAGACCGGAGACAACCAGAATGAATACCAATGCGGCCAGATAAATGGTGCATAGATTTCCTTGGGGAGTGATGTGGTAGACCAGTGCTGCAAGACCGATACACAGATTCAATACCAGAAAGCCTATCATCCAATAGGGGAGTAGCTTACCTAAGGTGAAAGTGATACGACTGACAGGACTTACGTTCATTTGTTCAATGGTTCCGGTTTCTTTTTCACTGACGATATTCAGGGCTGGAAGAAAGCCGCAGATCATGACCAGTATCATGGTCATTAATGCAGGAACCATAAACATCTTGTAATCCAAATGTGGGTTGAACCGATAGCGTATGGAGGCAGTGCCTTGTTGGGGCATAAGAATCTGCTGCAGATAGGAACTTCCCAGTGCTCCTTTTGTTCCGTCTACCGAGTTGGCTGCAATCAGAATAGAAGCTGTCCGGCCCTGGATTTGCTCTTTTTCAAAGCCGCGTGGTATTTCCATCACAATGTCGGCACGACCTTTTTCTATGGCCTCTATTCCTTTGGGGTAAGTAGCCGGCAGTTCGGTGAGTTTGAAGTAAGGAGATGCTTCGATACGGTGTACCAGCCGTTCGGAAGAAGGACTCCGGTCGTTGTCGATGACGGCAATGCGAAGATCTTTTATCTCCAATGTAGCCGCCCAGGGAAGTACCAGCATAATCATACACGGAAATATAAACAGTAGCCGGGGCAGAAAACTATGGCGTCGGATTTGTCTGAATTCCTTTTCTATCAGATAACGTAATGTCATAGGTGTAAGTTTTTGAGTTCTTAAGTTTTGAGTTTTTAAGTTCTTTGGTTAAGTTGCCAGTTTATCATGGACTTATAGACTCAAATATATTATTCTAATCGGTTGTTAAACTTGCGGATGGTAAGGCCGGTCAATAGGATTCCCATCAGTAAGAGCACGCTTACTTCTTGCCATACATAGGCGAGGGGAACACCTTCTATCATGAGTTTGCGTACAATGCTGACATACCATCGGGCAGGGATGAGGCAGGACAGTCCCTGAAGGATGGGAGGCATGCTTCCGATGGGGAAGATGATACCCGACAGAATGATAGTCGGTATCATCAATACCATTGCCGAAACTAACAGGGCGGCCACTTGGGTACGGGTAAGACAGGAGATAAGCAATCCCAATGCCAGTGAAACAAAAATAAACAGCAGAGAAACTCCCAGCAGGCTACCCAAGTTGCCAGCTACCGGTACATCGAGTACAAAGACTGACAATAATAGAATGGTAGTAAGGTTCAGTACGGAGAGCGCAAAATAGGGTACTGCTTTGGAAAGAATGACCAGAAACGGATGGACGGGAGAGACGAGCAATAGTTCCATCGTACCGGTTTCTTTTTCACGGACAATGGAAATGGAAGTCATCATGGCACATATCAGCATCAGAATCAGTCCCATTACCCCCGGAACAAAGTTGTAGGCGCTTTTCATTTGCGGATTGTATAGTAATCTGTTGTGTACAAGCAGAGAAGGATGTACTTTACCTGCATCGGCAAGTGTGGCTTGTGCCGTTCTGATGATTCCGGAAGCATAACTGCTGCGGGTGAGAGCCAGATTGGGGTCGGTTGCATCGGCAATAATCTGAATCTGTTCTGTATCGAAACGTTGTCGGTTGAAATCCGGGGGAAAGGCAATGGCCAGTTCAATTTTGTTTTTCCGGAAAAGGACTTCCAGTTCTTCGGGAGAGTGTACAATGTATTTTACGGTGAAATATTCGTTGGCATCGATGCGGTCGATAAGATATCGTGTATCGGTGTCTGTAGAAGAAACCAATATGGCGGTCTGTACATTTTTTACTTCAGTAGAAATGGCAAACCCGAAGAGGATAATCTGCACGATGGGCATACCGATAAGAATCAGTAACGTTCGTTTGTCGCGCAGGATATGATAAAATTCTTTTCTGACAAAGGCTATAAACTGTTTCATACATTGAGAAATTTGTAAGGTTACTATTCGCTTCGTTGCGCTTCACGGGCCAGTTTTTGGAAAACTTCGTCCATGTCTTTTGCCTTGAAGGTAGCTTTGAGCCCTGCCGGTGTATCAAGAGCACGGATGCGTCCGTCAACCATCATGGAGATACGGTCGCAGTATTCCGCTTCGTCCATGTAATGAGTGGTTACAAAGACTGTAATGCCTTGGTTGGCGGCCTGATAAATCAATTCCCAAAATTGTTTTCTGGTAGCGGGATCTACTCCGCCGGTAGGCTCGTCGAGAAAAACCAGGCGTGGATGATGGAAGATGGATATTGAGAAGGACAAACGTTGTTTCCATCCTAAAGGCAACTGTCGGACCAAGGTATTCCGTTCATCGTATAAACTGATGCGTCGCAGCATTTCCTCCGTGCGGGGAGCGATTTCTTTTTCTGCTATTCCATAAATACCTGCGAAAAGACGGACATTCTCCCGTACTGTAAGGTCTTCGTACAACGAAAACTTCTGACTCATATAACCGATGTGTTTTTTGATTTCCTCGCTTTGGGTATATACATCGTATCCCAAGACTTCTGCCTGCCCTTCTGTAGGAAGACTCAGACCACATAGAATACGCATGGCGGTAGTTTTTCCTGCACCGTTTGCTCCCAGAAAACCAAATATTTCTCCACGCTTTACTTCGAAGGAAATATGGTCTACTGCAGTGAAACGACCGAATCGTTTGACCAGTTGTGATACCCGTATGATGGGGGTATCATCGGCAGAAGTGCTATCGTGATGAAGGGGGGAAGGGCAAAGAATATCTTTAAACCGTTCCAGTATAATAGAGGGAGTATCGATGCCTGATATATAACCTTCGCGGATGAAGGCGATACGGTCGCAGCGTCGGGCTTCGTCCATGAAAGGAGTGGAAACAACGATGGTTACTCCCCGTGTCTGCAACCGGTGGAGCATTTGCCAGAGCTCTTTGCGGGAAACCGGGTCGACTCCGGTAGTTGGTTCATCGAGAAAGAGGATTTCCGGATTGTGTATCAAGGCGCAGCATAATGCCAGTTTTTGCTTCATTCCTCCCGATAAGGCTCCGGCACGCCGGTGACGGAAAGGGGCTATCTGTTCATAAATCTCTTTAATTTGTCCGTAGTTTGCTTCTACTGTGGTATGGAATACCGTGGCAAAGAAGGTAAGATTTTCTTCTACTGTCAAATCTTGATACAGCGAGAACCGACCGGGCATGTAGCCTATCCGTTGCCGTATTTTCCGATAGTCGGTAAGTACATTGAAACCACATAATTCTGCCTGGCCTTCGTCGGCAACCAATAGGGTGGTGAGGAGGCGAAACAAGGTTGTCTTTCCGGAACCGTCGGGACCGATGATTCCAAACAGTTCTCCTCGTTTTACGTTGAACGATACATCGTGCAGAGCTACCGTCTTTCCGTAACGCTTGGCGAGGTGACTTACCTGAATAATAGGTTTATCTTCTTGTTTCATTTTGTGCAATTTTTACTTATTCTTGGTGGAAAACAACTTCTCCGTACATTCCCAGTTTGATGGCACCATCATTGCGGACTGCAATTTTTACTGCATAAACCTGATTGGCACGTTCGTCATCGGTCAGTATGGTTTTGGGAGTAAACTCAGCTTCATCGGCTATCCACGTCACAGTGCCGGAGTACTCTTTCCGCTTCTTGTCACCAAAATCGGCATATACAGTAGCTTTTCCTCCCAAACGAACCTGAGCGAGTTGCTCCGAAGTGACATAGGCGCGCAGATAAAGATGTTCCATATCGCCTATCTTGAACAGGGGCTTTCCGATGCTTGTCACTTCGCCGGGTTCGGTGTATTTGACTAAAACAGTTCCATCGATAGGGGAGAGGATGTGGCACTTTTTCAACAAATCTTCGGTCTGTGCAATCTGGATTGCTACCGAGGAACTTTGTTCGTTGAGGCTTGCTGTATTGTTCTCCAAAGAAGAAATTTGTGCTTCCAGCTGGCGGTTGAGTACTGCTATCTGTGAGTCCCAGTCATCCAGTTGTTTGCGGTTGGCAGCATTGGCCTGAATCAGATTCTGGGTACGGGTACGCTCTTTCTGTGCAGTAGCGATCTGTGCTTTTGTAGCTGCAATCTGCTTTCGGATGTCCGGACGTTGTTTGTCTACAGATTTCATGCTGGCCTCCAGTTGAAGTTTTTTCAGATAGAGTTGGATGGTATCCACCAGCCCGACCTCTTCTCCACGTTTCAGGCGGTTTCCTTCTTCTGCATTCAGGTAAAACAACTTCCCGTTTGATTCGGAAGAAACGATGATTTCTGTGGTTTCGAATGTCCCTGTGGCATCAAAATTCTGTTCGGAGCGGCAGGAAGAGAACAGAAAGGCATATAGAACAAAAAGAAAAGATATTGTTTTCATAACAAGATTTGTTTAATGACTATTTTATATATTATTCGTTTGTAATGTGTTTTTGCTGGTAAAGTTTCATGAGCAACTGGATTTCGTGCAATGCTTTGTTTTGCTTGGCCAGACTTTCGTGTGTCAGTTCCCGCAGCATTTCGGTTACCGTCAGTGTACCATTGGCAACCTTAGCCTCGGCGGCTTTACGTATGTTGATTCGCAGGCGAATCATTTCATCGTCTTCTTCCATTTGTTTCCGTAGAGAATGAATAGCCTGTTCTTGTTCTGTTAAAGCAATTCGGGTGTTTAGCAAGAATACATCTCTGTTGTTCTGTACTTGCAAACGTTCGGTATGTAGCTTCTTCCGGTCGTTTTTCAAAGTATAAAGACTTCCGAACCGCCAGCTCACTTTGGCTCCCACTATAAAATAAGGTTCAAAGGAATCTTTAAGCATATTGAGTCCGGGATTGCCGTAAGCCCCTTGTGCAAAAAGACTGAAACGAGGCATGTATCCCGTTTTCAGGCTTTGTTCCTTGATGTGGAGGGTCTGTTCCTGCGCTGAGTAAAGAGCCAGTTCCGGTCGGTTGATTGAAAGGGAGGTATCGGATAGAGGAAGGTCGGGTTTTTGTAAGAGGGTATTTGTATTTACTTCTTCTCCCATAAACAGACTCAGCATACGGAGATAGGCATTACGGCTACTTTCTATTTGTATGCGTTGCTGCCGGGTATTCAAAATTTCTACACGTACAGCATCTACATCAGCCTCGTTGGCTATGCCGTAAGTGCAGTAGGCTTTTATATTGACGAGGTTTCGCTGTAACTCCTCTTGTAATAGAGCGTTCTGATCCAGTTGCTCATTGAAAAGGAGAATACCGAAAAACAATTGGTTGATTCGTTCTCTGAGTGCATACATGTTTACATCCAACTGTCTTTCAGCCTCTTCTCCTTGAGCCTGCACTTGTGCTTTCTGGGAGTGAATCTGTCCTCCGTCCCAAATATTCTGACTGACTTCCATCATGATTTGATATTGGTCTTTGGACATGCCTTGGAAATCAAGGTTGGGCAAAGTAAACGGGAGTGTCGTGGCATCGCTTTGATACGATACTTTTCCATGGAGACTGATTTGAGGCAGGTTGCCTTTGGCTGCATTGGCAAGCGTATAGCTTGTGGACCGTTCTATTAACTGATATTGTCGGGAGAGCGGATAGTTGGCCTGTGCCTTTTGCTGACATTCTTCCAAGGTCAGTTGGGCGTAGCTGTGTATTCCCATGCAGATGCATAGAATAAGGAGCAGATTCCGTTTCATTTCAACTTTTCTTTAAGGTTTCTATGACAAAGGTATGTAATTCTATTGTTCCTGACAGGTTCTGCTTGTTGTGTCGTATGTTCTGTTTGTTCGATAATAGAAGAAAAGACTGATTTTATATTCAATAATAATTATCTTTACAGGAACAAATCTACATTGCTATGGAACAAAAAGAGATGATGCATTTTGCCATTAAGCAGGTGAAAGAGTTTTCTACGGGATTGCGGAATGTTTCACGTTTTGTATCCGATGACTTTGCTTTCATCCGGTGTATTCAAGGTGCTGAGGACTTGATGCATTTTCTTGTGAAATTTCGTCAGCCTTTTCGTCTGATGGAAGGGCGCATAGTGTATATGCGCTCGGGATATATAGATGTGCGTGTGAATTTGCGCGAGATTCGGATTGAACCGCATCAATTGGTTGTTGCTTCCCGGGGAACTGTATTGCAGGTATTATATGTCTCTCCGGATTGTGATTTGTCTATGTTGGCAGTTTCCAATAACTTCATGGAAGATTGGCAGAAAGAAGAGCTGTTGATGTCTTATTTGTCCGGGCGGCTGTATTTGAAGCTTCCATTGGAAGAACAGGAAGAGTGGAGGATGGAATTGATGTGTACCCTGATGTGGGAAGTAATGAATGACAGACCTTTTCCGAAAGAAACACTTCAAAGCCTTGTCTCTGCTTTGTTCCGTCAGATAGAATGTTTTTGTGCGCAGAAACAGACGAAAGATAGTACACGATATACACGGAAGGAAGAAGTTTTCAACAGGTTTCTGGAACTTGTTAATAAGTATGCTGTCCGCGAACGGAATGTCTCGTTTTATGCGGACAGACTGTATCTTACTCCCCGCTACTTGAGTACGCTTATCAGGCAGATTAGTGGGCGAACGATAATGGACTGGATCAATGAGGCTGTTTTACAAGAAGCAAAACTAATGTTGCGGCATAGTGATAAACTGGTATATCAGGTGTCCGATGCGCTCAACTTCCCCAATGCTTCGTTTTTCTGCAAGTTCTTTCGTCGGTTGACGGGAAAAACCCCTAATGAATATAAACAGGAAGTATGGAAAAAGATAGCAGATTCTGAATGACTTGGAAAACAATAGATTGAGTTTGTGTGTTTTAATATTAAATTATACACTTATGAGAAATAGAATTTTAATGATACTGCTTGTAATGGCAGGAAGTTTGGGAATGTATCGCGCCAGTGCGTGTACAGGTATTACGCTAAAGGCAAAAGACGGATCTTATGTTGTGGCGCGTACTATTGAATGGGGAGGAAGTGACTTGAACAGTTTGTATGTGGTTGTTCCTCGTGGATATGCACAGCAGTCGTATACACCGGAAGGAGTGGATGGAATGAAATTTACTGCCCGTTACGGATATGTGGGACTGTCTGTAGAACAGAAAGAATTTGTAGCCGAAGGACTGAATGAAGAGGGCTTGTCTGCCGGATTGTTCTATTTCCCGCGCTATGGTAAATATGAAACTTTCGACAAAACACGGAAAGAAGAAGCTATTGCCGATTTACAACTGGTGAGTTATGTATTGGGAACTTGCAAGAATGTAGATGAAGTGAAACTGGCCTTGGAGAAGGTGCATGTGGTGGCTATTGATCCTCGTGCCGAAACAGTACACTGGCGTTTTTCTGATCCTTCGGGCAGACAGTTGGTACTTGAAATCGTAGACGGAGTCTTGAAGTATTATGAGAATGCATTGGGAGTTTTGACCAATTCTCCGGGATTCGACTGGCAATTGACAAACTTGAACAATTATGTGAATCTTTTCCCGGGAAGTGCACCGTCACAGAAATTAGGAGATGTCAGCTTGCAGTCGTTTGGAGCGGGCAGCGGTTTTCTGGGTATACCGGGCGATGTGACTCCTCCGTCTCGTTTTGTACGGGCTGCCTTCTATCAGGCTACGGCTCCGCAGCAGGCTACTGGTAAGAGTACTGTGTTGCAGTGCTTTCAGATACTGAACAACTTCGATATTCCAATCGGAATTGAACATGCAGCCGGACAACCGATGGCCGATATCCCCAGTGCTACTCAATGGACTTCGGCTACAGATGTAACAAACAAGCAGATTTATTATCGTACGATGTACAATAGTGCAATACGAAATATAGATTTGAACCGAATTGATTTTACCCGTGTAAAATATAAGGCCATACCTTTGGATGAAGGAAAAGAACAGCCTGTGATTTCGGTCAAGGTGAAATAAATTGAATACTGTGGGTCCTACGAAGTTTGGGACTAATGAGGAAACCGGACTGTTTCAACTGTAAGCAAAAACGTTAAACAAATAGAATTATTTAAGGTAGAACAAAGATTTATTACCCGAAGTGCACTATTTTTGTCTCAGTGATAAACTTTGTTAATTCTTTAAATAATGAATGGTAAAGAAAAGGGAAATATAGGCTGGGTGGATTTGTTGAGAGTGCTTGCCTGTTTTTTTGTAGTGTTTTCTCATTGTTGTGACGGCTTCGTAGGACAATTTGATGCTAATCGTCAATCGTTTCTGACAGGGGTGTTCTCTGGCAGTCTGGCTCGTCCGTGTGTACCTTTGTTTGTAATGATGACAGGAGTTTTGTTGCTTCCTGTCGGCAAGGAGTATACTTTGCAGAGTTTCTATAAGAAACGTATCGGTCGTATCCTTACTCCGCTTGTATTTTGGTCGCTGGCTCTCCCCACTCTTGCTTTTCTTTATTTCAATTATGTGAGTCCGGATACTCATAATCCTTTGCTTTCTACAGACAATTATACGGTGCACACGTGGTTGCAGCGTCTTTATACCTTTGTATTCAGCTTTAATTTTGATACGGTACCTTTCTGGTATCTGTATATGCTTATCGGACTTTATCTGTTGATGCCGATATTGAGCAGCTGGCTGGTTCAGGCCTCACAGAAAGACATCAGGACTATACTGATACTTTGGGGTATATCTCTGTTCCTTCCTTACATTAAAATAGCAGCTCCGTTTTTGGGGTATCAGGGGAATTATGGTAATATGGATATATTGGGGGTATGCGACTGGAACGCTTATGGTACTTTTTATTATTTCTCCGGATTCGTCGGATATCTGATACTGGCTTATTATCTTACTCATTATCCATTGAACTGGAGTTGGAAAAAGACTTGGCTTGTATCGGTTCCCATGTTTTTAATAGGCTATCTGATAACTTCTGTTGGCTACATTATTACACAGAAGTATTATCCGGGAAACTATGCTTATCTTGAAATTGTATGGTATTTCGCCGGAATCAATGTGTTTATGATGACTTTTCCGGTCTTTGTCATCGTACAGAAAACCCGAATCTCTTCTTTACCCTGGCTTTCGCGTATGGCAAGTATGACATTCGGTATTTATTTGTGTCATTATACCTTTGTGTTTATGGCATACGATTTGTTTGATTTCTCCTTTCTCCCGTATTGGGCGCGGATAATCTGCATGGCATGTACTACGTTTGGAGTATGTTATTTGTTGGTTTCTCTTTTTTCGAAGTCTAAGCTGACAGCGCGTTTGGTGAAATAAAACCTTTTAATCTGGAAACTTAAATTAATCTTATATATGGTAATATCAAGAAAAGTAATGGCTGCTTTGGCAGCTGGAGTATTGACTTGTGGGCATGTAGCTGCACAAGAAGTTGATTTCGACTTGTCTTCACAGCGTTCGGAGTCACAGGACGTGTTGCCGGTTCCCGGTAAGAAACTGGATCATCAAGGACTGGTGATTAATCCTGTTCCGCATCAGTTGACAGTAGACCGGAACACCCGTCTGGATGTGACTGGAGGTCTGCGGATCATTGATAAGCAGGAGAAATTTGCCGAAGATTTCGGATTTATCGCAGCTTCGAAGAAAGGAGTGAAACTGACTATCGATTTTGGTACAAAGGTCGCTTCCAAACAAGGTGTGAAAGCTGTTTCAGGTGCTTACGTACTGACAATTGACAAGAAAGGAATTGTAATTACCGGTTATGATGAACAAGGAGCATTTTATGGTATTCAGACTTTGAAGCAGATTATGGAAAGTCCGGTAGCTGCCGAAGATAATCTTCCTTATATAACTATAAACGACTACCCGGATTTGCCTAACAGAGGAGTGGTAGAAGGTTTTTACGGTACTCCCTGGTCGCACGAAGTACGTATGTCGCTGATTGATTTCTATGGCAAGTTTAAGCTGAACAGCTATCTGTATGGTCCGAAAGATGATCCGTATCACAGCTGTCCGAACTGGCGACTGCCTTATCCGGAAAAAGAAGCGGCTAATATTAAGGAACTGATTCAGGCTTGCCGCCGTAACCGTGTGAACTTTGTATGGGCTATTCATCCGGGACAAGATATCAAGTGGAATGAAGAAGACTATCAGAATCTGGTGAACAAGTTCAATTGGATGTACGATTTGGGTGTTCGTTCGTTTGCTATTTTCTTCGATGATATTTCGGGCGAAGGAACCAATCCGGTCAAGCAGGTGGAACTTTTGAATCGTCTGAATACAGATTTCGTAAAAGCAAAAGGTGATGTGTCTTCGCTGGTTGTATGTCCGACAGATTATTCAAAGCTGTGGGCCAATCCTACTCCTCAGGGAAGTCTGGCTATTTACGGTAATACGCTCGATCCTTCTGTACAGGTATTCTGGACCGGAGATGTGGTGTGCAGTGATTTGACGAAAGAAACACAAGACTGGGTGAATTCTCGCATCAAACGTCCGGCTTATTTCTGGTGGAACTATCCGGTGACTGACTATGTACGCCATATTCTGTTGCAGGGACCTGTATATGGTCTTAATACTTCGCTTACTGCCAACGATTTGTGCGGTATAGCAAGTAATCCGATGGAGCATGGTGAGGCTTCTAAACTGGCGTTGTATGGAGTAGCCGATTATGCATGGAATACAGCCAACTATAATGCGTTGGATAACTGGGAAAGAGGGCTGGAAGTGCTTGTACCTCAGGCAAAAGATGCTTATCGTACCTTTGCTATCCATTCTTCTGATACAGAAAATGGTTATCGCCGTGACGAATCGTGGGAAACAGAAACGTTCCGTATCAGTAATTATACAGATGCGCAATATCAGGCACTCTTGAAGGAGTTTGAAAAGGTAGAGAAAGTACCGGCAGAAATGGAGGCCGGATGTACTAATAAAGGACTTCTGAAAGAGTTGAATCCTTGGTTGCAGGAATTTGGTAAGTTGGGTACGAGAGGAAAGAATGCCATGATGCTTATCAAACTGTATGAAGACGGAAGTGACAATAATGCTTTCTGGAATAAATATGTGGAGAACCTGATGTCGGAGGACGACAAGAAAGCTTATAATGCTCATAAATCGGGAACAATGAAGCTTCAGCCGTTCTATGAACATGCTATGGACGATATGGCATACGGCTTCTATACCAAATTGGCTGGAAAGTATCCGAAAGTGAGCAGAGCTATCAGTTCTTTTGCTACTATTCGTTCTACTTCGAACAAACTGATGTTTGATAATGACTCTACTACTTTCTATACTTCAGGTACGGCTCAGAAGGAAGGCGATTGGATTGGAGTAGATCTGGGTTATGTAGAAGATGTGAAGGAAGTGTCTATTTTGCAAGGCCGTAATTCGGTAGACGATGTAGACTATTTTGACCACGCTGTGTTGGAATGTTCGGCAGACGGTAAAACCTGGACAGCTTTGTTGCCGGATTTGGACAAGCAGTATGTAATTCACTGGACAGGTGAGCCGGTCAAGGCACGTTACGTTCGCCTGAAGCGTCTGGATTCGAAAAAGACCAACTATGCAGCTATCCGTTCGTTCGAAGTGAATCCGGCTAAAGTTGAGGCTTTGGGATTCAGTCTGGAAACTGAAAAACCGACACAGGCTTTGTATGCCTTCGATGAAAATCCGGAAACATCGTATGCACAGGAAGGTACTCTGACTTTTGAAATTCCTCAAGGTGTAACCGGATATACTTTCCTGATGAATCAGTCGAAACAGACTGCAGGTATTACTGTTTCGCAACTTGATAAGAAAGGTAATGTCATTTCAGAACTGGCTGTGAAATCTTCATACTTTGAATTGAAGTTGGATAAGAAAGCAGTAAAAGTACAGATTACAGGTACAACCGAAATCTTTGAACTGATTCCACAATGTAAGTAAGGCCTTAGGTTATTATTCAAATAGAACAGAGAATCCCGATAGGAACTCATCTGACTGGATGAGTTTCGTATCGGGATTTTTTATTATATTCATTTGATACCAAAAACCTTATTTCATGGGATACTATGTTTCTATAAAAGTTAAAACGAGGAAGCGTAGCTGTTAAAAGGCAAAATCTGCTTTTATTTCATTTGTTTTACATTTTCTGTTTATTCTCCGATTTTAATCAATTTTTTCTCGGGTATGAAGGAGAAACATTTTGTTTTTGTCGTTGGTTTATTACTAATTTTGTGCTTTATAAATAGAAGATAGGCACAAATTTTATGGAGCAATTAACAAGAACTTCTTTTCAGGATATTTATTCGTTGTATTATAAAAAGGCATTCTATTTTGCTAAATCTTATGTGCATGATAATTTGGTAGCGGAAGATATTGCTTCTGAATCGCTTATTGCTTTATGGGAGAAAACAAAGGAGAATCCGATAGATTATGTTGCTCCTTTATTGCTTACTATTTTGAAAAATAAATCATTGGACTATCTAAAACATGAGAAGGTTCAATTAGCAGCTTTTGAAACGATGGCAGACTGGAAGCGTCAAGAACTTTCATTTCGTATTTCAGCACTTGAGGCTTGTATTCCAAATGATATTTTCTCGGAAGAAATAAATAAAATCATTCATCAGACATTGGCACAACTTCCGGAGCAAACTCGTAAAGTGTTTGTCTTGAGTCGTTTCCGGGATAAATCGAATAAAGAAGTGGCTGACGAATTGGGGATTTCTCTCAAAGGAGTAGAGTATCATATGTCTAAAGCACTGAAACTGTTGAGAGTTGCTTTAAAGGATTATCTTCCTTTTTTATATTTTTTACTGGAGCAGTAGCCGGATATAGATATATGTCTGTTCTGAAATATTGCTCTTTGATATTTTTTATTGTAAAATACCTATATGATTTTTTTGCAATTTCCACTAGGGTAATTGGCAAGTGAATCGTTTTATTCTCAAAAGGCAAAAAAATGAAAAGTGATTTATTGCAAAGATATATATCGGGTGAGGTTTCAGAAGCCGAAAAAAAGCAAGTTACGGAGTGGATACAGGCAGATCCTGAGCATTTACGTGAGTATTTGGCACAGCGTAAATTGTACGATATAGCGTTATGGCAGACAGAGACTGTGGAAGAGCAGGGGCTGGGTAAGAAAAATATATTTGCTTTGCGCTCTATAGTATTAGCTGTGGCAAAAATTGCAGCAATAGTAACAGTTGTTTTTTTTATTACCTACTATCGGGCAAATAAAGAAAGGGAAAAAATGTCTTACCAGTCGGTATATGTTCCAGCAGGACAGCGTGCGGAACTGACATTAACCGATGGAACAAAAGTTTGGCTGAATTCGTGTACTACTCTAAAGTTTCCTACGAATTTTCAAGAAGCATCTCGTGATGTATTGTTGGATGGAGAAGGTTTTTTTAAGGTTGCTAAAAATGAAGATGTACCTTTTGTTGTGAAAACAGGAAAATATGATGTGAAAGTGTTAGGTACAGAATTTAATGTATTGGCTTACTCAACAGACAGTATATGGGAAACCTCCTTATTGAAAGGTTCTGTTGAAATTCAGACAAACGGAATGAAGAAATTACGTTTGGAGCCCAATACCATGGCTAGACTACAGGGGAATAGTTTGGTAAAACAGCATATCAAGAAAATGGAGTATTTCCGCTGGCGTGAGGGGTTGATTTGCTTCGACAATGTTTCAGTAGAAGATATGATAGAAAAGTTGAAACTATATTATGGGGTTGATATTGTAGTGAATAATCCGGAGATTTTGAATAATCGCTATACTGGGAAATTTCGTGCTGGAGATGGTATAGAGCATGTATTGAAAGTATTACGTTTGAAAAACCAGTTTACTTATGAGAAAGACGACGAAACAAATAGAATCATAATTAATTAATTCTTTAACACTATGCAAAATAGCTTATGACACAATAGATTCGTTTTCCAGAAAAATGGGATGATGCGGCAACATCACCCCATAAAGGTCAAGAAAAAACTAAGTTCTTTTTTGACTAAAACTCAGAATTATTTTAAGTATAATAACCTAAAATTGATGTTACAAAAATATGAAAAATATTTTGTATAAGAAATTTATTGCCCGATTTAAACATGTATCCCATATGAAAAAGAGTACATTAGGGGTATTATTTATCTTTGTCGGAACTTTTTATGCCACGGCTTCTTATGCTCAGAATATGAAAGTTACGGTAGTTTCCAACTCTATATCGGCGGAAAAAATTCTTAGTGAAATAGAGAGTCAGACAGATTATCTGTTTGTTTATGATGTGAATGATGTTAATCTGAAAAGAAAGATCAAGATTAATGCTAAAAATAGACCGGTATCGGACGTTTTGAAGCAAATATTTTCAGGAACTGATATTGCTTATGCCATGGAAGGCAAAAATATCATGCTGATGAAGAAAAAAGAACAGTCCGAAATAGTTCAGCAGGCAAGCAATGTAATTACAGGTATTGTCAAGGATTCGAAAGGTGAATCTATCATTGGGGCTAATATTAAGGTAAAGGGGCAGACAACTGGTACTATTACTGACTTTGACGGACGGTTTGTTTTGGAAATACCGGAAAACTCTATATTACAGATTTCTTATATTGGATATGTGGCTCAGGAGGTTAAGATTGGTACTCAGAAAGATTTGACAATTATACTGAAAGAGGATACGGAGGTATTAGATGAAGTGGTTGTAGTAGGATATGGTAGTCAAAGAAAAATAAATTTAACTGGTTCTGTAGCATCGGTCTCAAAAAAAGAATTACAAAGTCGTCCCATTACAGCGCTATCTACGGCTATTCAGGGATTAATGCCGGGAGTTACTATTACATCAACCGATGGACAGCCTGGTGCTGATGGTGCTTCAATTCGCGTACGTGGACAAGGTACATTGAACAATGCTGATCCTTATATTTTGGTGGATGGTGTTGAAGAAGGATCTATTAATCAGATTGATGCAAATGATATTGAATCAATTTCTGTCTTGAAAGACGCAGCAGCTGCTGCTATTTATGGTTCAAAAGCCTCTAATGGAGTAATTCTGATAACAACAAAACGCGGTAGTGAAGGTAAAGCTGTTGTAAGTTATAATGCAAGTGTAGGATTTCAATCTCCTACGGCAAGAGTAGAGCGAATGGATTCCTGGGAAGCAGCAGAATTTTATAACCGTGCTTTGGAAAATAGTGGGAAGGCTATTCGCTTTGAAGAGGAAGATATCGAACTGTTTAAAAATGGAACCGATCCATATGGGCATCCTAATACAGACTGGTATGATCTTGCTTATAATTCAGGTTTTATTCATAAACATAATATTAGTGTATCGGGGGGAACGAAGACTGTCCGTTATATGAATTCCATTGGCTTTTTAGGGCAGGATGGTGTGCTTCGTAATAGTGGTAGAAAACAGTTTAATGTGCGCTCCAATGTGGATATTAAAGTTTCTGATAAATTGAATATGCGTTCAAATCTGTCGTATATCAACAATTATTATTGGGAGCCTAATAATAGTCGTTATGGAGATGGTCCTGGTCAAGTTATTAATCTGGTAAATACTTTTGCTCCATGGATACCTTATAAAAACGAGGACGGATCTTACGGGGGTAATGGTGACGGTAATCCAATTGCTTGGTTGGATGTAAATGAACGATGTCTGCATAAAGGACAGAAATTCACCGGAATTATGGCTGCCGATTATAAGTTGATTAATGGATTGGTCTTGACAGCACAAGGAGCCTATACGATGAACTTCTCTGATTATAAGGCCTTCATGAAGGATATTCAATTGAATGAAGATGTTTATCAAGGACCAAATGAACTGACAGAAACAATGAGCATAAGCAACCGTTTAGCATTCGACGGTTTGTTGAACTATGATAAAATGTTCGGTAAACATCATATAAAAGGCCTGGCAGGTTATCGTGTTGAAAAATATAATTATAAGACCTTGACAGGAAATCGAACAGGCTTTCCTACCAACGAACAGACTGATTTAGGAGCAGGACAGGATGACTCTCAAACAAATGACGGATATTCACGTGAGTTGGCTTTGATGTCATGGTTTGCACGTATAAACTATGACTATATGGGTAAATATTTGCTGGAAGTTAATTTCCGTGCGGATGCTTCTTCTCGATTTAATAAAGATAATCGTTGGGGATATTTCCCGGGAGTTTCTGCTGGATGGAGAATTTCGGAAGAAAATTTTATGGAGGGATCAAAAGGATGGTTACAATCATTGAAACTTCGTGTGTCATGGGGACAATTAGGTAATCAGGAAGCTATTAATGATTATTATCCAGCTCTTTCTACTTATAGTATAGGTAAGAATTTCGTATTCGATGGTGTAGTACATACTGGTATTTGTCAGGTAGGATATAAACAGGCTGATATTACATGGGAAACTACTACTACTACCGGAATTGGTGTTGACATGAGTTTTCTGGATTATTTTAATGTATCGTTGGATTATTATTATCGTAAGACGACTGATATGTTAATGGATGTACAGGTTCCTGCAACTTTTGGATTTGGGGCATATATGGCTAATATCGGTTCTATGGAAAATGAAGGAGTGGAACTGAGTGCAAGTTGGCAACAGAAGTTTGGTAATTGGACATTGGGAGCTACTGGAAATTTTGCTTATAACCGTAATGAGATATTGAGTTTGGGTGAAGTGAAAGAGATGATTGATGATTATTACATTAATCGGGTTGGTTCTCCATATAACTCCTATTATACTTATGTGGTAGATGGTATTTTCCGTAGTGATGAAGAAGCTGCAGCATATCAAGAACAATATGGAAATCCGTTTAACTCTGATTTTAAAGCTGGAGACTTAAAGTTTAAGGATGTAAATGGTGATGGATCATTGACTTCTGATGATAAAGATCTGATAGGAACAAATCAGCCTAAGTTTACTTATGGCTTAAGCTTTAATGCTACTTGGAAAAATATAGATTTCTCTATTATGGGACAAGGAGTGACTGGTACACGCCGATACTTTACACAGGAAGTTGTAGGTGACTTTAAGGGGGATGCTTCTCATCCATCTACTGCATGGCGGGATGCATGGTCGGAAGAGAATCCTAACGGTAGTTTCCCTCGCCCGACTGAAGGTACTGCTTCTCATAATCATCAGTCTACACGGTCTAGTTTCTGGTGTTTCGATACAGATTATTTCCGCATAAAGAATCTGCAGATTGGATATACTTTCCCAAAATCATGGTTGGTTAAGGTTGGAGTAGATCGGATGCGTCTTTATTATTCTGGAGAAAACATGTTTACATTTGATAATATGCCTGTAGATATTGATCCTGAAAGTGAAAATGGGAGTGTTCGTACATTTCCTAACTTGAAAACACATTCGATAGGTATTAATTTAACATTCTAATCCATAAAAATTATAATTATGATACGATTTATTAAAGCTTCAAAATATATCATTTGTGCAGGCCTGTTCTCGTATGTAGCATCTTCGTGTGATGATTTTTTCAATACAGCACCTTATGATGCAATTACTCCTGCTACATTTTGGAAAACAGAACAAGATGCAGATACTGCTTTGACAGCTTGTTATAATTGGTGGTTCGACCAGTGTACAGGTCCTAACTATATCTTTTTTAATGATTGCATGTCGGATATATCTTTCAATCGTACAGGCTCTTCCAGCTATAAACAGGTTGCTACAGGAGAATTGAATCCGAATAAGGTTCCTAATTATTATAAATATGAATCCATAGCACGTTGTAATGTTTTTCTAGCCAATATACATAAGCCTGTTTTTGGCAATGAGCAAGACCGTAAGAATATGATTGCTCAGGTACGTGTAATCCGTGCATGGCAGTATTTGGTTATCAATTTTTGGTTTGGAGGTATTCCATTGATTACTCAACCTACTACTACGGCAGAAGAAGCTCAGGTAGCTCGTTCTACAGAAGAAGAAGTGAAAAACTTTATTTATAAAGAATTGGATGAGGCTATTCCTGATCTTCCCGATAAACCGAGTGAGAAAGGACGTATCGCTAAGGGAACAGCTCTTGCTATCAAAATGCGTGCTCATCTTTATTATGATGATTGGAAAGAGGCCAGACAGGCTGCTTATGATATCCAGAAACTTAAATTGTATGAACTAGATAAAGATTTTATCAAAATGTTCAGCCTGGAGGGACAGGATTCTAAGGAAATTATTTATGCAGACCAGCATGTGGAGGATCTGTATAAGTTTAGTGATGTAGTTCGCTTGTATAATAATCAAGATGGGGGATGGGCATCATTTGTTCCAACACAGAATCTAGTTGATATGTTCGAAATGGAGAATGGATTGATGCCGAATGAATCTGGCTCGGGCTATGATGAGCGATATCCTTTTGCAAATCGTGATCCCCGTTTGTATAATACTATTATTTATCCGGGTATGGATTGGGAAGGTAAGAATGGAAACCGTATTATTAATACCTTGGATAAAACAATTGAGGGTAAGGCAAATAAAGATTATTATAGTGCTGCAACGAATGCTTCAGCCACAGGATTACTTTATGCAAAATATGCTTTGCCTTCTATTAAGCAATATTCACCTTCATTGAATAATGATCGTTTATGTCCTATTTTGTTCCGCTATGCAGAAGTGTTGCTTACAATAGCAGAATGTAATGTAGAGTTGAATGAAAACTTAGATGAGGCATTAAATTTGATTGATGAACTACGTATTCGTGGTGGACATATTGCTGTAGACCGTACGAAATATAATTCGCAAGATAAAATACGTGAATTGGTTCGTCGTGAGCGAACTATTGAATTGGCTGGTGAAGGGCTTCGCCGTCAGGATATTCTACGCTGGAAGGACAAGGAAGGCAAAATGGTAGCTGAAACAGTGATGAACAAGCCATTGTATCATATGGTAGGTACTGTAAACTATGATGAGCCGGATCCGACTCGTAGGGCAGTAATCACTCCTTCTAGTGAGGTTACCGAAAAAGACCGTCTGATTGAGCAGCGTAGATTTGAACCTTATATGCGTTATTGGCCTATTCCTTATGCACAAATGGAGAAAAATCCAAAACTGGTACAAAATCCTGGATATAAATAAGAAATCATAATTGTAAATGGGGGGAGTATAGTGCCCCCATTTATGTTTATTTAAATAAGAAGTTCTTTGCGTAATGAAAATAAAACAGTTATTTTTTTTAATATGTCTTCAGTGTTTTACTGTGTTGATGGCACAAGACATAAAAATCACTCATGGACCTTATTTATGTAATATGACTCAGGATGAGGTGAGTGTTATCTGGACAACAGACAAACCGGCTTTATCGTGGGTAGAATTGGCACCAGGGGATAATCAGTCGTTTTATGCAACTGAGCATCCGCGGTATTATGAAACGATTGCAGGAAGACGTCTGTCTACTTCTACTTTTCATTGTATAAAATTGAAGAATTTAAAGCCTGGTACACGATATAATTATCGTATATTTTCTAAAGAAGTACGTTCTTGGGAAGGGAGTGGTAAAGTCTTATATGGAAATACTGTTGCTAGTAATGTCTTCAGGAAAAAACCTTTGAGTTTCTCTACTTTTCCTTGTAATTATGCAGATACAGTTTCTTTTGTGATGTTTAATGATATTCATGAAAGGTATGAATTGTTCGAAAAGCTATGTAAAAATACGGGATTTAATAAGACTGACTTTGTTGTATTTAATGGAGACATGAGTAGTTACCTGGTAGATGAAGCACGACTTTTTCATGGATATATTGATGTTGCTGTAAAGGAATTTGCCAAAGAAACTCCCATTTTATTTGCCAAGGGAAATCATGAGAACAGAGGAGTTTATGCAGATAAACTTTGTAAATATTATCCAGCTTCGGAAGGTCGTTTCTATCAATTGTATAAATATGGTGATGTCTGTGTGATTGTGCTTGATTGTGGTGAAGATAAGCCTGATTCTGATATTGAATATGCTGGATTGGCAAATTATGATAGCTATCGTGAAGAAGAAGCTCGTTGGCTGGGACAGGTTTTGGAAACGAAGGAGTTTGTTGATTCTCGTGTACGTATTGTTGTTTGTCATATACCTTTTATTACTGGAGACTGGCATGGTTGTCTGCATTTGAAAAAGTTGTTTTTGCCTTTGCTGAACTCTGTCAAAATAGATTTAATGTTATCTGGTCATACACATGCATATTCTTTTCATCCAGCAGATGCTCATTGTTCGTTTCCTACTATTGTCAATGATGATGAAACTGTTTTAAAATGTGAGATAGATTCGGAAAATATTAAAATAAGAATTGTTGACCAAGATAATAGGCTTGTAGCAGAACATTTTATAAAAATAATTTCAAAATAAAATATTACTATGAATAAACGATTTTTATTTGGAATCACATTATTGTTTGGTGTATGTAAACTGTCGTCACAGACAGTAATTCCTATTCATACGGATCATACAAGTATGGTTCTTAGTGTTGCATCTGATAGTACGCTCCTTTTTCAATATTATGGTGATAAGATTCAAGATTGTTCTTATTTTGCCAATAAGCAGACTTATAGAAGATTTGATTATGGTACAGATCCATTGGCGTATCCGACTGCAGGTGGACGTTTTTTTAATGAACCTGCTTTTTCTGCAGTCTTTTCTGATGGAGATTTGAATACAGAACTTAAATATATTGGTCATAAAGACAGTCTGATTGTGCCGAATGAGATTTATCAGACTACTATTGATTTGGCAGATGTAAAGCAGAAGTTGAATGTGAGCCTTGTGTTTAAATCGTATGTTCGAAATGATATTTTTACTGTTTCTGCAGTTATTGAAAATAAGAGTAAAAAGGATATTTGTTTGACACGTTTTTATTCTTCTTTTCTTTCTGTACGGGCAAAGCGTTATTATCTTACTACATTTTATGGAGCATGGGCACAAGAAATGGGTATAGAAGAGTCGCTGCTCACTCATGGTATCAAAAGTATTGAGAGCAAGAAAGGAGTAAGGACCACTCATACGGAGAATCCTGCGTTTATGTTGTCACTTGATACTCCTTTGCAGGAGGAGGTTGGTCGTGTGATAGCTGGTGCTTTGGCTTGGAGTGGAAATTATAAGATTAATTTTCAATTAGATGAGTTTAATTTACTAGGTATAAGTTCTGGTATCAATCCTTTTATGTCTGATTATAAATTAAGGTATAAAGAGCGTCTTGTTACTCCTGAAATGATATATACTTATAGTAATAAAGGGGCTGGACAAGCAAGCCGTAATTTACATGATTATGCTAGAAAGTATGTAGTATATGATACTCCTGAAGAATTGCCTACTTTGTTGAATAGTTGGGAAGGAGCTTATTTTAATTTTGATGAAGCTATAATACAAAAGATGATTGATGATGCGGCTGAGATAGGTCTTGAGATGTTTGTACTCGATGATGGGTGGTTTGGTAATAAATATCCAAGAAATAGTAGTAAACAAGGTTTAGGAGATTGGCAGGTTAGCCAAAATAAGTTGCCTAATGGCATTGGAGCCTTGGTTGATTATGCAACTCGGAAAGGATTGAAGTTTGGTCTTTGGATAGAGCCTGAGATGGTGAATCCAAAAAGTGAATTAGCAGAGAAGCATCCGGATTGGATTGTGAAAGCAAAAAATCGGAAAATTACGACAATGAGAGGACAGTGGCTTTTGGACCTAACTAATCCGGAAGTACAAGATTTTATTGTGGAAACATTTAAACACATTATGACTGAGAATCATAATATTGCTTATATAAAATGGGATGCCAATCGGCATGTGGAATCTGTAGGATCTGATTATCTTGCTGTAGATAAGCAGTCTCATTTTTGGATAGATTATACCAAAGGGTTGTATAGCGTTTATAATCGAATCCGCTCTCTATATCCGCATCTTCTTATACAAGCTTGTTCATCTGGAGGAGGGCGAGTGGATTATGGAGCTTTAAAATTTCATCAGGAGGTTTGGACCAGTGATAATACAGATGCTTTAAGTCGTATTTTTATTCAGTATGGAACAAATATGATTTATCCTGCTTCTGTGACTGGTTCTCATGTTTCTGCTAGTCCTAATCATCAGACAGGAAACCGGACATCTCTTAAATTTAGATTTGATGTTGCTATGGGGGGAAGATTGGGAATGGAATTGCAGCCACAAGCATTGGATTCTTTGGAACGTGCGTTTGCTCGTAATGCTATATCTCAATATAAAACCTTGGTTCGCCCTCTTGTTTTTAAAGGAGATCTTTATCGTTTGATTTCTCCTTATGAAGAATCGGGATTTTGTGCTTATATGTATACTGCTAAAGATAAATCTGCTGCGGTTGTTTACGCGTATAACTTGAAATATCAAGGACGAACTCATTTCCCACAACTTAAGTTGTCGGGACTTTCTTCTCAGAAGATGTACAAAATAAGAGAAATTAATACAATTGATAAAAAATCTGTTTTTTGGGGGAATAATCAGATATTCTCAGGACAATACTTAATGAATGAGGGAATTAATCTGAAACTAACTCAATGTAACTCAAGTGCTGTGTTTTATTTGGAGGAAGTTAATCGGTAATTAAATATAATATTGTAGCCAAACTTAATGTTGTATTATTTAGTATTCATTCAATATAATATTGAAAAATAGTGAGTTGCCCGTCGTTGATAAACTTCATATCAATGGCGGTTTTTTTATGGAAAAAAATTAGAATGTTGCTGGATAGAATTATTAAGAAAATAGTTATTTTATAAAGATAATCTTATTAGAAAATTTGATTTCATGGGAAAGTAAAGAGATATAAAAAATCCTCCGAAGTAAACTTTCAGAGGATTCATCTTTGATTTTTGTGGTGCCACCAGGAATCGAACCGGGGACACAAGGATTTTCAGTCCTTTGCTCTACCAACTGAGCTATGGCACCATTGTTTCTCGTTTGCGGTTGCAAAGGTAGGTAAAGTTTTTTAATCTGCAAACTTTATGACAATAAAATGATGAAAAAATTACTTTTTTATTCTTTTGAGGTGTTGAATACAAGAAAAAGAGGTTGCAATGGCTATGCAAACCTCTTTTTCGTATTGAAAGGATATTTTTGTTATTCTTTTAAAGGGTTCCATCCCTGTGCTTTCAATTCCAGTTCATTGCCATCACGGGTAACCAGTGCACAGCCCAGTTCCGGTTTGGTAATGTGACCAATAACTTTCACGTCTTTGAGTGCAGATACTTTTTCGTGGTCGGTCAGTGGAACTGTAAACAACAACTCGTAGTCTTCTCCACCATTCAGTGCACAAGTACTTAGGTTCATGTTGAACTCTTCGGCCATTACTGCTGTCTGATAGTCGATAGGAATACGTTCTTCATATACGCGGCATCCCGTTTTGCTTTGCGAGCAGATGTGCATCAGTTCTGAAGAAAGTCCGTCGGAAATGTCCATCATGGCAGTTGGTTTGATTCCTGCTTTTGCCAGTTCCTCGATGATGTCGCGGCGGGCTTCCGGTTTCAGGAAACGTTCCAGCAAGTACTCTTTTCCTGCAAAGTCGGGCTGAACATCTTTTTCTCCCTGGAATACTGCTTTTTCACGTTCCATCAGCTGAAGTCCCATGTAGGCTGCACCCAAGTCGCCCGATACACAAATCAAATCTGTTTCTTTGGCACCGTTGCGATATACCACCTGATTCTTGTCGGCTTCACCGATACAAGTAATCGAGATGGCAAGTCCGGTTACAGATGAAGTCGTATCTCCTCCTACAATGTCGACATGGTGCTGTTCGCAAGCCAGGCGAAGACCGGCATAAAACTCTTCCAAGTCTTCAATGCAGAAACGTTTCGATACAGCCAGTGAAACAGTAATCTGTTTAGGTGTACCGTTCATGGCATAAATATCCGAAAGGTTCACCATAGCCGATTTGTATCCCAAATGTTTTAAAGGAGTATAAACAAGGTCGAAATGTACTCCTTCCATCAACAGATCGGTAGTTACAAGTACTTGTTTGTCCGAAAACTCCAGTACAGCTGCGTCATCTCCTATGCCATACTTAGTTTCCGGGTTATGGAGTTGGATGTCTTGGGTGAGGTGCTTGATAAGCCCAAATTCACCCACAGTCGAAATTTCTGTTCTCTGTCCTTCGTGCATATATTAAGCTTTGTTTATAAGTTCTCTCATAATGGTTGTCATGCGAGGCTGTGCTTCGTCTGCTGCACGCTGTACTTCTTCGTGCGATACTTCTACAATCTTACCTTCTACTCCCAAGTCGGTGATGACCGAAATTCCAAATACACGGATACCGCAATGGTTGGCAACGATTACTTCGGGTACGGTAGACATACCTACTGCATCCGCTCCCAAAATACGGAACATCTTGTATTCCGACGGAGTTTCAAAAGTCGGGCCTTGTGTTCCGATGTATACACCCTGTTGTACTTTGATACCTTTTTCTTTTGCGATTTCGAGCGCTTGTGCAATCAATTCTTTTGAGTAAGCTTCACTCATGTCCGGGAAACGTGGACCGTATTCAATGTTCTTTCCGCGCAACGGATGTTCAGGGAAGAAGTTGATGTGGTCTGTAATAATCATCAGGTCGCCTATTTCAAAATTGGGATTTGTACCACCTGAAGCATTGGATACAAACAAGGTCTTGATGCCCAATTCGCGCATTACACGTACCGGGAAGGTTACTTCTTTCATCGAATAACCTTCGTAGTAGTGGAAGCGTCCCTGCATGGCAAGAATATCCTTTCCTCCCAATTTACCGAATATAAGTTTGCCACTATGACCTTCTACAGTTGATACGGGGAAGTTGGGTATTTCTGAATAGTTGATTTCGTATTTATCTGTGATTTCGTGTACTAAACTACCTAATCCTGTGCCCAGAATAATGGCTGTTTCCGGTTGAGTGTGCATTTTACCTTTGAGGAATGCAGCTGTTTCTTGAATTTTCTGTAACATATCTTATAAGATTTTGGTGAAACATTTGTTTTTGTTCGTTCAGAAAACTTACTTCTACAGGCAATACATAGATGTAAGCTTTCAGTTCTTCACAAAGAAGAGGATGATCGATAAGACGGGCGGCATCTTTCTCTGTGATGATGATAAGTCGGTTGTGTTCCGGTAGTTGCCGGAAGTTCCGCAGTATAGTGTCCATATCATTCGCTGTAAAATGATGATGGTCCGGAAAAGTAACCGGCACCACTTGGCTTACATATTTGTGCAGTTCACGGATGATGGCAGCTGGTGAGGCGATGCCCGTAACAAGAAGTATCTGTTCTTCTTTGTGCAAGCTGTGTAGGGGACGCTCCGGCTTTTCTTTTGCAAAAAGCGGTTTCAGCTGGCCATATACCAGTGTGGTGAAATATACCTCCTGACCTTTGTGTGGGGCAATTCGCTGTCGTAGTAACGCTTGTTCTTGCTCATTCAGTATGGAAGGACATTTGCTTACAATAATAATATCTGCGCGCTTTTTCCCATATTGTGGCTCTCGCAGTCTTCCTGCTGGAAGCATACAATCCTTCCAAATGGGGCGATGGTAGTCTATCAGCAAAATAGACAGTCCGGGTTTGACGTAGCGGTGCTGGAAAGCATCGTCCAGAATGATAACATCCGGCTGTGGTTTTACCCGTCCGTCGGTCAGGCAACGGATTCCATGGCAACGGTCTGCATCTACTGCCATACGGATACGAGGAAACTTGTGCGCCATCTGAAACGGTTCATCACCAATCTGTTCGATTGGAGTGTTACTCTCTGCCAGTACAAAACCTTTCGATTTGCGCTTGTATCCTCTGCTCAATACGGCTACATGATAATCTGTTTCAAGCATACGGATCAGATATTCCGTATGAGGAGTTTTTCCTGTTCCGCCTACTGTGATGTTGCCTACACTGATTACCGGAAGAGGAAAAGACTGTGCATGAAGTATCCCCCAGTCGAACAACTTGTTTCGTATGCTTACCCCAATACGATACAAGGCTGACAGAGGAAGTAACGGATAATATATTTTAATAGACTTTTCTTTCATTCCGGTGTTTATGTGATTAGTTAATGCTCAGTTCGAATGGCAGACGGGCCTGTATACGGTCTGCGTGCTTGATTTGCTGCATAAAGCGTACTCCTGGATAGAAATCACCAAAAGCCGAACGAATCTGACTCTGGATGTAATGGTCAGACTTCAAGTCCAGCAAACGGAACCATTTGTCTTCTTGCGCAGGATAGCTCTGAATACTGTATTCAGTAAGTTCTGCCAACGACGCTGCTTTTTCAACAGCCTGGTTGATACCTCCTAATTCGTCTACCAGATTCAGCTTCTTTGCATCTTCTCCTGTCCAAACTCTGCCTTCTGCAATTTCCTGTATTTTCTCTATCGGCATCCGGCGACCATCGGCACAACGTTGGGTAAACAATGCATATCCCTGATTTACCATTTGTTGTACGAGTGCAGATTCTTCCTGATTGAACGGACGGCTGAAGTCGCCTAAATCGGCAAGTTTATTCGTCTTTACCCCGTCGAAGCTCAATCCCAGTTTATCTTCTAATAATTTTTGTGCATTGGGAATCATACCAAAAATACCGATAGAACCGGTAATGGTAGTGGGCTCGGCATAAATATAATTTGCTGCACAAGAAATATAATATCCTCCGGATGCTGCATAGTCACCCATGGAAACGACAACAGGTTTGACTTCTTTGAGCAATGAAATCTCACGCCAGATTTGTTCGGAACCATAGGCACTTCCTCCTGGAGAGTTAACACGGAATACAACTGCTTTTATCTTGTCGTCTTCACGCAGACGGCGTAAATCGTTGATAACAACTTCGGAGTTGATTCCCTCATCATAAGTGTTGGATCCGTTGTCTATTTCTCCAAATGCATAATAAATTGCAATACGATCCTTGTGAAGATTAGATTTTGATGCTGTTTCGGGCACATTAATCATGTCTTCCAGTCTCAGTGTAGGAAGTTCTTCTTTTTCTGTACGGCCAGTCAGGGTTTTCAGATAACTCAGTACTTCATCTTTATACATCAGTTTATCTGCCAGTTTAGTCTGGATGTATTCTTGTGCCGGACAGAAACTGAGGTTCTTGTCGGCCAGTGCATTAAGTTCTTCTGATGTTATATGGCGTGAGGCTGAAATATCGTTTACCAAGTTATTCCATATAGATCCGATAAATACTTCAGTCTGCTTACGGTTAGCATCACTCATTTCGTGGGCGATAAATGGTTCGACAGCCGATTTATAAGTACCTACACGGAAAATCTGCATTTCAACTCCAATCTTTTCCAGCAAACCTTTAAGGAATACAGTCTGTGCCGATAATCCCTGCCAGGCAATACTACCAGAAGGGTTGACTGCCAGATTATCTGCTACACTGGCCAGATAATAAGTGCTTTGTGTGTAGTTTCCACCATAAGCAACGATGAATTTGCCTGATTCTTTAAAGTCTAATAATGCTCTTCTGATTTCTTGCAGTGAAGCAGTAGGGCAAACAAAATTGTCGGCTTCAATATAGATTCCTGCAATAGACTCGTTTTCTTTTGCCTTACGGATAGAGCTTAGAATTTGATCCAAACCATATGTGGAAAAATCTTCACCCAATAATTTGTCTAAAGGACTGGTTTGATAACGTTCGGCCACATTCCCATTTAATTCTAAAACGAATACCGAACGGTCTTTTACGGTAGTTGTTGTATTTTCTGTAGATGCAACTAATGCTGCAAGGAACATGATTCCTAAAATCATCAGACAGAAGCCGCTGATAAGAAATCCTACGACTGTGGCAAAAGCCATTTTTATAAACTCTTTCATAAGATGTAAGTAGTTTTAGTAATGTGTAAGCTTAAACAAAGTTAGTTTTTTCCTTTGGAAAAAGCAAGTTGCTTATGGTTTTGGAAGTACTTAATAAAAAATAGCATTTCGTAATCAATTACGTGCGCCCAATAAGCAGGGGTGTGAGCTCCTGCATTTACCAGAAATTCATGCTGAATGCCGTGAGCCAGTAGCTTTTCATGAAATTCACAATTTACTTGAAAGAAGAAATCATCGTAGCCGCAACATATAATCATGTCCACATCACCAGGTTTGATGCGGTTGATTTGATTGATGGCTGTATGTTGCTCCCAAAGTGCTGGATAAGTGCTTTTTTCACCGATTTGCTTTTTCATTTCCCAATTATCTGGAAAAGGACGGATGTCTACTCCGCCACTCATACTACCGGCTGCACCGAAAACATCCGGGTGACGCATGGACAACCACATGGCTCCATGTCCGCCCATACTTAGGCCGGCTATGGCACGGGCAAATTTTGTAGGGCGAGTAGGGTAATGGGAATCTATGTATTCGACCAATTCTTTGGAAATAAAAGTTTCGAACTGTGAACGGGGATTTAATGGACTATCCCAATACCAGCTGTTTTCTCCATCCGGACAGACAATGATTAGTTGGTGTTGGTCTGCATAATCTTTTAGCTCTGGTTTGATTATAAGCCATGTGTCGGCATTACCACTATATCCATGCAGGAGGTAGACGGTCGGGCTGTTCGGCTTCACATCTTTGGGAACAACTACATTGACTTTAATTTTTCGGTCCATAGCAGGACTGTAAATATGGAGAGTGTCTGTAGTAGCGGCATGAATTTGGGAGATAAATAAGAATAAGGTGAGAAAAAGAAAAATGCAATGTCTCATACGAGTAATATTTTTAAGAACAATAATATACAAATGTAAACTTTTTACTTGAAATACAGAAGTGAGACGCAATGATTCCTCTTTTTTTATCTACATTTGTACGATTGAAAATTAAATGACTATGAGTAATAAGAGTATCAATAGTAACAAACAGTTTATGGTAGGCAATGGAATTTTGGCTTTTGGCGTTTTTTTCATTGTCTGTCTGTTTCTGTATTTAGGTTTTCGCTTTCAGCGCAAAGATGGAGGAAAACAAGTCTTTGAAGGCATCTACACCATCTGTGTGGCCGGTAGCTTTTCTGGCGACAGTTTATCTGTTTATGTAAACGACAGTCTGTTGCTCAACAAAACAATGACCGAGGCTGAGGTGAAATTGCAAATCAACCGTTTTGCCGAAGAAAATATGCTGATGGTGGTAGACAATCGTACCGAAGAGATTACTCCCTTTAATTTGAATCCGAAAGGAAGTCTCGTTGAAATACAGAAGAAAAATGGAAAAGTGTTTGTAGAAGAAACTGCACGCTGATTTGCTATAGGAATAGGCATCTTGCCATATTCTGAGGTCCGGTAATAAAAACTTTTTATTGCTACACTTCGAAAACCTGTCTGTAAGAGATGGATGTTTTTCGGAGTGTATTTTTTATCTGTATATAATGGGATTAATTAAATAATTAGTAATTTTGAGTTTCAATAAAATAGAGAATCATGCATCCATTAGAACAGTTTAAGTATTGTCCCAAATGCGGTTCATCTCATTTTGAGGTACACAATGAAAAATCAAAACATTGTGATGACTGCGGTTTTACCTACTATTTTAATTCGAGTGCGGCTACAGTAGCATTTATTTTGAATCATCGCAATGAACTGTTGGTGTGCCGTAGAGCAAAGGAACCGGCAAAAGGTACACTCGATTTATCGGGAGGATTTATTGATATGAATGAAACCGGTGAGGAAGGAGTAGCAAGAGAGGTAATGGAAGAAACCGGCTTGACGGTTATTGATACTGAATATCTGTTTTCTTTGCCTAATACATACTTGTATTCTGGTTTTCTGGTTCATACGCTGGACTTATTTTTCTTATGTAAGGTAGCCGATGACACTCGTCTGCGTGCGATGGATGATGTGGCCGATTCTTTTTGGATGCCTTTGGATAGCATTCATCCTGAAGAGTTTGGTCTTGACTCGGTACGCAGAGGGGTTACCCGTTTTTTGAAGGAGTATGCAAATAAAAAATAAATAAAAAGAGATTATACTGATGAATACAAAGAAATATAAATGGATAGCCGGATGTTTGTGCGCCTTGCCTTTGGTGGTGTCTGCACAGCAGACAGAACCTTTGACCGATCATCGGCGCTTGTTTGACGACGGTAAAGAGTTGTTTTTGCGTCACGACTATGCTGCAGCACAACAGACGTTGATGCAATATGTAAAACAGAATCCACAGGCTGATACATCGGATGAGGTCGCATATATGTTGACATGTACTGCTTACGAACTGAATGCTTCTGACCGTCTGGAGCAGTTGGAGAAGTTCCTGGATACTTATCCGGATTCACGCCATAGAAACCGTGTACAGGCACTGCTGGCATCGGCTTATTTCTTTCAGGAAAAATACCTGGAAACAATTGCTACATTTAAAGGCTGTGATTTGGAGTTGCTCTCCAACGAAGAACGGGATGTCTGTACCTTACGTATGGCTACTGCCTATCAGAAGATTGGTAACTTGCAGGAAGCTTCCATGTGGTTTTCTATCTTGAAGGAGGTCAGTGAAAAGTATCATGCCGATGCAGTGTATAATCTGGCTTATATTGACTACGTACAGAAACGTTACGATGAGGCTTTGGCAGGATTCCGGGAGGTAGAATCGGATGAACATTACCGTAAACTGTCTCCTTATTATATCGCAGATATTTATCTGATAAAAGGAAATTATGAACAGGCGCGTCGCATTGCAGGAGTGTATGCAGAAGCGTATCCGGATGAACCCAATGCAGTGCAGATGAAACGCATTGCCGGAGAAGCGGCATATGGAATGAAAGACTATATGCAGGCAGTACAAAATCTGGAAGTATATTGCTCGGAGGTGAAGAATCCCGACCGTAAGGCTTTGTATGAATTGGGTATGAGTTATGCACAAATAGGAGTATGCTCGAAAGCAGCAGCCCGATTGGGAGAAGTGACTACGACGCAGGATGCGTTGACACAGAATGCATATTTGCATATGGGATTGGCTTATTTGCAACTGAAAGAGCGTAATCAGGCTCGTATGGCTTTTGAACAGGCTTCGGCCACCAATTACGATGCTGCCGTTAAGGAGCAGGCTCTTTACAACTATGCACTTTGTATCCATGAAACCTCTTATTCTCCTTTTGCTGAATCGGTGACTGTTTTTGAACGTTTTCTGAATGAATATCCTCATTCAGCTTATGCAGACAAGGTGAACGACTATCTTGTAGAGGTTTATATGAATACTCGTAGCTATATGGCTGCCTTGAAGTCGATTGCAAAAATCAGTCAGCCGGGTGAACGTATATTAGAAGCAAAGCAGAAACTGCTGTTCCGTTTAGGTACACAGGCTTTTGCTCAGGCTGCCTTTGAAAATGCAATAGAGTGTTTCTCCCAATCTTTGCAACTGGGACGCTATAATCAGCAAACCAAAGCAGATGCTTATTATTGGAGAGGTGAGTCTAAGTACAGACTGGAACAGTATGCAGCGGCAGCTGCCGATTTCCGTCAATATCTGGAGTTTGCACAAGACAAAAGAACAGAAGAGTATGGATTGGCTTTGTACAATTTGGGTTATACTGCATTTAAGCAGAAACAGTATAGCTCAGCTCAAACATGGTTTGCCCGTTGTGTACAGTCGGGAGTCTCGTTGCAGGCTACAGTGATGGCTGATGCGTATAACCGTTTGGGTGACTGTAATTTCTATGCCCGTAGCTTCGAAACTGCTCAGCAGATGTATGCCAAAGCAGCTGCTACCGATACTTCATTGGGCGACTACTCTTTATTCCAGGAAGCATTTGTGAAAGGCTTGCAGCGTAATTATACAGGTAAGATTCAAACTTTGAATCAGATGATAACAGCCTATCCGTCTTCACAGTATTTAGACGATGCTCTTTATGAACAAGGACGCGCATTTGTACAACTGGAAGATAGTGAAAATGCAGTGAAGCGCTATAAACTCCTTGTAGAACGCTTCCCGGATAGTCCTTTGTCTCGTAAGGCTGCCAATGAAATAGGTCTTCTGTATTATCAGAACGATCAGTACGCTGCGGCAATAGAGGCTTATAAGACTGTTATTACAAAATATCCGGGCAGTGATGAGGCTCGCCTGGCACAACGTGACTTGCGTTCTATTTACATCGACTTGAATAAGGTAGACGATTATATGGCATTTGCGACATCTATACCTGGAGGAGCGAATTTCGATGTGAACGAAAGAGATTCGTTGACTTATGTCGCAGCAGAAAGAGTCTACATGCGAGGTAATATCAGTGAAGCTCAAAGCAGCTTTACACGCTACCTGCAGTCTTTCCCTGAAGGAGCTTTCAGTGTAGATGCACATTATTATCTCGGACTGATAGGTTATAACCAGAAAAACTGGACCGAGGCTACAGCGCATTTAAATAAAGTCATAGAATATCCGAACAACAAATTCTCTGGAGAGGCCATGAGCATGTGTGCAGTGATGGCATACGATGCAAAGGATTACGGTCGGGCATTGGAACTGTATAAACGGATGATAGACCGTGCCGTTTCTCAGGAAGAAAGACTGTCGGCAGAAACAGGTGCTTTGCGCAGTGCTTACTTGCTGAACGATGGAAAAGAAGTGATAGCCGTTGCTTCGGCATTGCTGGCGGAAAGTAAACTGGCTCCGGAGTTAAGCAATGAAGCTCATTACTATCGTGCAAAAGCCTTCCTGGAAGCAGGAGAAACAAAGGAAGCATTGCAAGACCTTACAGTGCTGGCCAAAGATACACGTAATGTGTATGGAGCGGAAGCCAAATACCTGGTGGCACAGCTTTATTTCAATGCGGGCGAAACTGCAAAAGCAGAAAAAGAGGTATTGGAATACATTGAAGTGAGCACGCCGCATACATACTGGCTGGCCCGCGGCTTTATCCTGCTTTCGGATGTATATGTACGTCTGGACCGCAAATTAGAGGCAAAACAATATCTGTTGTCTTTACAGCAGAATTATCAGGCAGAGGATGATATTGCCCAGATGATAGAATCACGTTTGGCTAATCTTAACAAAGGAGAATGAAGACAATGAATCAGATAAAAATGATATTGACAGGTGCTGGGGTGTTGTTTACCTCGGTATTATGTGCGCAAGAAGGAGCGAAAGACTCTACACTCACTCGGACTGTGGTGGTGGAGAATCAGTATAACCCGGAGGTAATGGATGCCTTCAAGGTAAATGTGCTTCCGAAGGTTGAAGAACCTGCCGTAGCAAAACAGCATATCGACTATGCTACTGCTGTACGTCCTTTATCGGGCTGGCAGGGAGAGCCGATACCGGTAATTACATATAATGCAAAGCAAAAATCTCCTTATAAGGGATATGTACGTGCAGCCTATGGAAACCGGAATAATACTGATGTGAAGTTAAGTTATATGTGGGATATTACTTCACGCGACCAGTTGAATGTAATGGGAACATTGTATGGAATGAATGGAAAAATTCCATATGAAAGGCTGGAAGAAGACTGGAAATCCCGTTTTTTCCGTACAGACGTGTCACTCGATTATAAACACGAATTCAACCGCGTATTCATGCAGTTGGGAGGAGCTTTCGGCTCTCAGGTGTTCAATTACGTTTTACCTGTCTTGAATGAAGGAGGAGAACCCTGGACTTCCGACAGTCAGCATTTCACTTTGGCCGATGTGTATGCGAAAGTTACATCGAAAGATGAAACACTTCCGGTACAATTCAGTCTGCAGACTGGTTTTCAGAGCTTCAAACGTAAGTATGCTATGCCTTATTTCCCCGGTACTACCGAAGGTTTGGTACATACCGTAGGTCAGATATGGGGAACGCTGCAGGAAGAACATACTGTCGGCATTGATTTTGCAATGGATAATGTGTTCTATAATTCGGATTTGAAAGACTATACTTTGGTTCAGGTAAATCCATATTATAAATGGAATAATGAAGTCATCGACTTGCGTCTTGGAGCGCATGTAGATGCACAGACTTTGAATGGAAGTGGTATTAAATTCGCTCCTGATGTACATTTCGGTTATACCTTTGCTGATACTTATAAATTCTATATACAAGCTATTGGAGGTACGACCTTGAGTGATTTCCGTCGTTTGAACGAAATGTCGCCTTACTGGATGAGTGAAGAGCAGATACGCAGTACACATACACCGCTGGATGCCCGGTTGGGAGTGAAAGGTTCTCCCGTTGCCGGATTCGGATTTAATTTGTTCGGAGGATACCGTATCGTAAAAGACGAGCTGTTTTCTGTATACAGCTTGATGGAGCAGGCAAAGGCAAAAACAGCTTATGCAGGAGGACGCATTGGATATACTTACAAAGATTGGGTAAATCTTGATGTGGAGGCAACTTATTATAACTGGAATATGAATCAGGAGACAGAACCTTTATTGGTGTTGAAACCCAACTACGAATTTAATGTCTCGGCTAGGGTAAAGATTTTGTCTGATTTGTATGCTTCAATGAAATATTGTTATGAGGGACGTAGTCAGGCAGGAACCTTGAAGAAAGCAGACCCGGTGAATGATTTGAGCTTATGGGCTGATTATCGCTTGTTCCAGCGTGTAGATGTATTTGTTCGTCTGAATAATTTGCTGAACAAAAACTATGTTACAGAAGTAGGATGTCCCGTACAGGGCTTTTATGCAATGGGAGGATTAAGTTTTGCTTTCTGATGCAAGGTTACCGGAAGGTTTTGTCGTCCGATAAATATTAAGATAATTGGAGATTCAGAACTGGCTTCGCTTGTGCGAGGCCAGTTTTTTATGGGGTCAGGAAATGTAATCTGTTCGTCTGTAAGAAAACTATAGGGAAAAAGTAATGAACAGATGGCTTATTGTGATGAAGTGCAGGCTATATCCGTCGTCGTCGTTTGTATAGTCAACGACGCTGAATTTATATCCGACGTCGTTGTATGTATAATCGCCGGCGTCGGATACAAAATCAGACAGGTCTGATTATGGCATGGAATCAATGGACTTTGGGAACAGTAATGAAAAGAAATATATCTTGCAGGGATGTAATATGCAGTTCTATTTATAGGCGCTAAATCACAAAAAGTACGAAAAAAAGCAGAAACATACCTTATTATAATGGTGTGATTCTGCTTTTTTTTTACATTTGTCCGGAAAATATTTATGGAATACTTTGAATTATGCAGAATAATTTAGTAATAGTCGAATCTCCGGCAAAGGCAAAGACGATAGAAAAGTTTTTGGGAAGTGACTATAAAGTGCTTTCCAGCTATGGACATATTCGGGATTTGAAGCAAAAATCATTCAGTATTGATGTGAAGAATGACTTTAAGCCTCTCTATGAAGTTCCAGAGGATAAGGAAAAGATAGTAAGAGAACTGAAGGCTGCTGCCAAAAAAGCGGATATGGTATGGTTGGCATCCGATGAAGACCGGGAAGGAGAAGCTATATCTTGGCATTTGTTTGAGGTGTTGCAACTGGATCCTCAGAAGACAAAGCGTATTGTATTCCATGAAATTACGAAAAATGCAATTCTAAAGGCAATCGAAAATCCTCGTGATATAAATATTGATTTGGTCAATGCCCAGCAGGCCCGTCGTATTCTCGACCGTATTGTGGGTTTTGAACTTTCACCTATCCTTTGGAAGAAAATCAAACCGGCTCTTTCTGCCGGACGTGTACAGTCTGTAGCTGTCCGTCTTATCGTAGAACGGGAAAGAGAAGTGCAGGCTTTTGTCAGCGAAGCATCGTATCGGGTGACAGCTGTATTCAATAATGCAGATGGAGCCGAAATCAGAGCCGACCTGGGACAAAGATTCAAGACCAAAGAGGAGGCAAATGCTTTTCTTGAAAAATGCAAGAAATCGACTTTTACAATTGAAGATATTACTACACGTCCGGTCAAGAAATCACCGGCTGCACCGTTTACCACTTCTACATTGCAGCAGGAAGCGGCACGTAAGTTGGGTTATACGGTTGCACAGACTATGATGCTGGCACAGCGTCTGTATGAAAGCGGATTGATTACCTATATGCGTACAGACTCGGTGAATCTTTCTGATTTGGCTTTGAATACCAGTCGCGAGGCTATTACCTCATTGATGGGAGAGCGCTATGTGCAGACACGCCACTTTACAACTAAAACAAAAGGGGCTCAGGAAGCACACGAAGCCATTCGTCCTACCTATATGTCGACTGACAAAATAGAAGGTACGAGCCAGGAACAGCGTTTGTATGAATTGATATGGAAACGTACACTGGCTTCTCAGATGGCCGATGCCGAACTGGAGAAAACAACGGCAACGATTGGTATCAGCGGACAGACAGACAAGTTTATTGCTGTAGGAGAAGTGGTGATGTTTGATGGTTTCTTGCGAGTATATAAAGAATCGTACGACGAAGAAGTAGAACAGGAGGATGAAAGCCGTCTGTTGCCTACTATGAAAGTAGGTCAGACACTGGAATGTAAGACTATTACTGCTACAGAGCGCTTCTCTCAATGTCCTCCCCGCTATACAGAAGCCAGCTTGGTGCGCAAGTTGGAAGAACTGGGTATCGGTCGTCCGTCTACTTATGCTCCTACTATTTCTACTGTGCAGCAGCGTGGATATGTGGAAAAAGGAAACCGGGAAGGTGTAAAACGTGATTATACGATATTGAAACTGGAAGAGGGAGTGATTTCGGAAAGTACACGTACCGAACTGACTGGCAGTGAGAAGTCTAAATTGCTGCCTACCGATGTCGGTATCGTGGTCAACGACTTCCTGATAGAGTACTTCCCTCAGATTATGGATTATAATTTTACGGCCAGCGTAGAAAAAGAATTCGACGAAATAGCAGATGGAGAAAAGGAATGGACCGGAGTTATGGAACATTTCTACGAAGGTTTCCATCCGCTGGTAGAACAGACCTTGACTTCGAAGTCTGAACATCGTGTGGGAGAACGTATTTTGGGTACAGATCCGAAGACTGGAAAACAGGTATCGGTGAAGATTGGCCGATTTGGTCCTGTGGTGCAGATTGGAACGGTAGACGATGAAGAGAAACCTAAGTTTGCCCAGTTGAAAAAGGAATATTCTTTGGAGACAATCACCCTGGAAGAAGCCTTAGACCTGTTCAAACTGCCTCGTAATTTAGGTGAAGTAGAGGGAAAAACAGTGATTATCGGCGAAGGACGTTTCGGACCTTATGTACATTATGGGGATATGTTTGTTTCAATTCCTAAGACTACAAATCCTTTGGAAATTACATTGGATGAGGCTCTTACTCTTATCCGAAACAAACAGCAGGCTGATGCACAGAAGGTAATCAAGACTTTTGCCGAAGAACCTGATCTTCAGATTCTGAATGGTCGTTATGGGCCTTATATTTCTTATCAGAAGAAGAATTATAAGATTCCGTCGAACATAGAACCGTCTGACCTGAATATTGAAACCTGCTTTAAGGTTATTGAATTACAGAAAGAAAAGGCTGAAGTACGTAAAACACGTTCAACCGCTAAGAGAAAGGCATGAAACGTATATTTTTAATAGGTTACATGGGATCGGGCAAGACCACGCTGGGAAAGGCGTATGCCCGTGCCATGCAACTGCAATTCATTGATTTAGACTGGTATATTGAAGAACGTTTCCATAAGACAGTGCAAGAACTGTTCGAAGAACGGAAAGAAGATGGCTTCCGGGAGATAGAAAGAAACATGCTTCACGAAGTGGCCGAGTTTGAGGATGTGATAATCGCATGTGGAGGAGGTACACCTTGTTTCTTCGACAATATGGAGTATATGAACGGGAAGGGAGAAACTGTTTTTCTGGATGCTTCTCCGGAAGTATTGTTCCGGCGCTTGAAGATAGCAAAGAGTAAAAGACCTCTTCTGATGGATAAATCGGACGAAGAACTGATGGATGTGATTCAGAATGCATTGAGAATTCGAACCCCGTTCTATTCGCAGGCTAAATATGTTTTTAATGCGGAAAGCCTGGAAGATAGAGAACAGATTAGCTGTTCGGTACAAAGATTGAAAACACTGTTATTAAATTAAGTATAAACGTAGTCTTTTTATGTTGTGAAATGAGAAAATGGCGTATTGAAGATTCTGAGGAACTCTACAACATTACAGGGTGGGGAGTTTCTTACTTTGGTATTAATGAGAAAGGTCACGTGGTGGTTACTCCCCGTAAAAATGGAGTGGCTGTCGACTTGAAAGAACTGGTAGATGAACTGCAGCTGAGAGATGTGACTGCCCCTATGCTGGTACGTTTTCCTGATATTCTGGATAATCGTATCGAAAAAATCTCAAACTGTTTTTCCATTGCTTCTGAAGAATATGGATATAAAGCACAGAACTTTATTATCTATCCTATTAAGGTGAATCAGATGCGTCCGGTGGTAGAGGAAATCATCAGTCATGGAAAGAAGTTCAATCTTGGACTGGAAGCCGGTTCAAAACCTGAGTTGCATGCTGTAATTGCAATTAATACCGACTCGGACTCTTTGATTATATGTAACGGGTATAAGGACGAAAGCTATATCGAGCTGGCTTTGTTGGCCCAGAAAATGGGAAAACGTATTTTCCTTGTAGTGGAAAAAATGAATGAGCTGCGTTTGATTGCGCGCATGGCCAAGCAGTTGAATGTACGTCCTAATATTGGTATCCGTATTAAACTGGCTTCTTCCGGTAGCGGTAAATGGGAAGACAGTGGAGGAGATGCCAGCAAATTTGGCTTGACTTCCAGTGAGTTGCTTGAGGCTCTCGATTTCATTGAGAAGAAAGATATGAAAGACTGTCTTAAGCTGATTCATTTTCATATTGGTAGTCAGGTTACAAAGATTCGTCGTATCAAGACTGCCTTGCGTGAGGCTTCACAGTTCTATGTACAGCTTCATCAGTTAGGCTTCCCTGTGGAGTTTGTCGATATAGGTGGCGGTTTAGGTGTGGATTACGACGGAACCCGTTCTGCTAACAGTGAAAGTAGTGTCAACTATTCCATTCAGGAATATGTAAACGACTCTATTTCAATTATGGTAGACGCCAGCAATAAGAATAATATACCTCATCCAAATATCATTACAGAAAGTGGACGTTCGTTGACTGCGCATCATTCTGTATTGATTTTTGAGGTGCTCGAAACAGCTTCTCTCCCAGAGATGGATGATGACTTTGAAGTGAGTCCCGATGATCATGAGCTGGTTCATGAACTGTATCAGATTTGGGATAACTTGAATCAGAGCCGTATGTTGGAGGCATGGCACGATGCGCAACAGATTCGTGAGGAAACATTGGATTTGTTCAGCCATGGTATTGTAGACCTGAAGACACGTGCGCAGATAGAACGTCTGTATTGGTCGGTGACACGGGAAATCAATCAGATTGCTTCTGGATTGAAACATGCTCCCGATGAATTCCGTAAACTGGATAAGTTGCTTGCAGATAAATATTTCTGTAACTTCTCTTTGTTCCAGTCGTTGCCGGATTCATGGGCTATCGACCAGATTTTCCCGATTATGCCTATTCAGCGTTTGGATGAACGTCCGGATCGTACAGCTACTCTGCAGGATATAACTTGCGACTCGGACGGAAAGATTGCCAACTTCGTTTCTACACGTAATGTATCGCATGATTTGCCGGTACATACTCTGAAAGGAAAGGAATCTTATTACATCGGCGTATTCTTGGTGGGAGCTTATCAGGAAATCTTGGGTGATATGCACAACCTGTTTGGTGATACCAATGCCGTGCACGTAAGTGTAAACGAAAAAGGATATTCTATCGATCAGATTATTGACGGTGAAACTGTAGCAGAGGTTTTGGATTATGTACAGTATAATCCGAAGAAACTGGTGCGTACTTTGGAGACATGGGTAACCAAGTCTGTAAAAGAAGGCAAGATTTCGCTTGAAGAAGGTAAAGAGTTCCTTGCGAATTATCGTTCCGGACTTTACGGATATACATATTTGGAATAAAATAGCAGTCGGAATGAAAGGATGATGAGTCTGCTCATTATAAAATCAACCTTTCATTCTGACTTTGTATTTGTTGTGGATTATGAAAGAAAAACTGACAGTGATAAAAGTAGGTGGTAAGATTGTAGAAGAATCTGAAACCTTGAATCAGCTTTTGACTGATTTCTCTACAATACCTGGCTATAAACTATTGGTACACGGCGGTGGACGTTCGGCTACCAAAATAGCTGCTCAACTGGGTATTGAAAGCCGTATGGTAAACGGACGCCGTATTACCGATTTGGAGACGTTGAAAGTAGTGACAATGGTATATGGAGGATTGGTTAATAAAAATATTGTAGCTGGTCTTCAGGCTAAGGGTGTCAATGCCATTGGATTGACAGGAGCAGATATGGATGTGATTCGTTCGGAAAAACGTCCGGTGAAAGAGGTGGATTATGGTTATGTAGGCGATGTGAAGGTTGTGAATGCTTCTGTATTGGCCAATCTGATTCGCCAGGGAATAGTACCTGTTATGGCACCTCTTACTCACGATGGAGCAGGTTCTATGCTGAATACCAATGCCGATACTATTGCCGGAGAAACAGCAAAAGCATTGGCTGAAGAGTTTGATGTGACTTTGGTTTACTGTTTTGAGAAAAAAGGAGTGCTGCGTGATGAAAACGATGATGATAGTGTAATTCCCGTTATTACTCCCGAATTGTTTGAGCAGTATGTATCCGAGGGGATTATACAGGGAGGAATGATTCCTAAACTGGAAAATTCTTTTTCGGCTGTAGAAGCGGGTGTCAGTCAGGTTGTTATCACACAAGCTTCAGCTATCCACAGGCAAGAAGGAACAGTAATTAGAAAAAAATGAAAAAAATAGACGGGTGGGTGTAACTTTTGGGTCATTCACCCGTCATTGTTATAGAAAGCAATGCAAGAAATCAGTTTTCGAAACGATATATTACCGCTGAAGGATAAATTGTACAGGTTGGCACTTCGTATAACACTGGACAGTGCAGAAGCGGAAGATATTGTACAAGATACCATGATTCGGGTTTGGAATAAGCGCGAGGAATGGAAACAATTCGAGTCTGTGGAGGCTTACTGTCTGACGGTTGCCAGAAACTTGGCAATAGACCGTAGTCAGAAGATGGATGCCCAGCATGAAGAATTGCTACCTGAAATGCAGGAGATTTCAGATGCGTTGCGACCTGATGAGCAATTGGAACAACAGGAACAGTTAACTCTGATTCACCGGCTCATCAATGATCTTCCGGAAAAGCAGCGTACAATGTTACAGTTGCGTGATGTGGAAGAAAAAAGCTATAAAGAAATTGCCGAGATTATGCACCTAACGGAGGAACAGGTAAAAGTAAATCTTTTTAGGGCACGGCAACGGATAAAAATAAAATACAATGATATAATAAGATATGGACTATAAGTATATTGAACAGCTGTTGGAGCGTTACTGGATTTGTGAGACTTCTATAGAAGAAGAGCAGATTCTCCGTTCTTTCTTCAAGCAAAAAGATATTCCTGTTCATTTGTTGCCTTATCGGTCATTGTTTATCTATCAGGAAGAAGAAAAGAAAGTCGGGTTAGGCGAGGATTTTGACCGTCGTGTATTGGCTGAAATAGAAAGACCTGTAGTCAAAGCCAAACATCTTAGCTTGCATTCCCGTTTTATGCCCTTGTTTAAGGCTGCTGCTGTAGTAGCGTTTCTTTTTCTGGTAGGAGGAGTGGTGAAACATTCTGTCAGTGAGGAGAAAGCAGGTGTTGTATATGTGTATGACGAATATGAACATCACCAGAAAACTCCACAAGTTGCGTATGAATCTGATACCTTGGCTATACCGATGGATATGTCTCAAGGATCGGATGTGGAGGAATAACGAAATAACATTTTCATTTGCTTTTATATATAATAGTTAGTGCTTAAAATTGTTTTAGAGGCTGTGAAGTTTCAATTCTCTCAAATTAAATTACTAACTCAATAAATTGGGAAAGGTTACCGCGTGAGCAGTAACCTT
This sequence comes from Phocaeicola acetigenes, assembly GCF_027529745.1. NCBI lineage: Bacteria > Pseudomonadati > Bacteroidota > Bacteroidia > Bacteroidales > Bacteroidaceae > Phocaeicola > Phocaeicola acetigenes. The sequence goes on along the minus strand of NZ_JAPZVM010000003.1, from coordinate 210,078 downwards.
TCTTTCTTTATCTTTGTACTCATAATTATGGCAACTAAAAGAATCATACCCGATCCGGATTTCGGATATATCATACTCCGTTCCCGCCGTTTGGCTCGCAATATTACGATGCGTGTAAAGCCAGATGGGCTGTATGTTACCGTTCCTCCTTACAGTAAGACCGATAGAGTGATGGCTGTACTGTCTTCTTATAGAGAACGGCTGTTGGAAGATTTCCGCAAAGTAGCAGTGAAGAAGATTGACTTTAATTTTTCTATTCAATCTGAATGTTTTCGCCTGTCTTTGGTACCTAGTGACATGAAATGCTTCATGCTCCGACAAACGGAAGAGGGGATAAATATATGTTGTCCGCGTGATACTGATTTTTCGAAAGAGGAAGTTCAAAAGTTGGTGCGCAATGCCATAATCAGAGCCTTGAAAAAAGCAGCTGCTTCTTATTTGCCTCCTCTTCTTCGGTTCTGGTCCGAGCGCTATGGATTGCCTTATAAAAAAGTACGCATAACTGGTGCCCGAACCCGTTGGGGAAGTTGCACAGCTACGCGTACTATTAGTCTTTCCTGTTATTTGATGCTGGTACCTTCTAAGTTGATGGATTATGTGATTTTACATGAACTTGCACATACCCGTGAAATGAATCATGGGGAAGCATTTTGGACTTTACTTGACAGTATGACCGAAGGACAATCTCTTCGTCTGCGTGCTGAACTTCGTAAATTCCGTTTCCCTTTTTAATGTCTTAGAGTTCCAGTCCGTCTAAAATATCAATATAGGTTTTTATTGCCTCTTCTATTTCGCTGACTAAAATATATTCATCGGCTGTATGCGAACGGGATGATTTTCCCGGACCAATTTTAACCGAAGGGAAAGGCATTAAAGCCTGATCGGAGAGAGTAGGAGATCCGTATGGTACTTTTCCTAATTCAACAGCTCTTCTTACAAAGGGATGCTCAGGAGAAATGTGTGATGAATTCAAACGGAAAGAACGGGCTTTAGCCTCACAACTGATGTGAGTCTTGATTTCTTCTAATAGTTCGACGTTTGAATAGAATTCATTGCTCCGGATATCCACAACGAAAGTGCATAAATCAGGAATTACGTTATGCTGTGTACCGGCATTAACTTGTGTGACGGTCATCTTTACCGGTCCCAATAAAGATGATTCCTTCGGAAAACGGTAGCTACGGAACCAGTTGATATCATCGAGTACTTTGTAAATAGCATTTTCTCCTTCTTCACGTGCCGCATGTCCTGCTTTTCCTCGTGCAGTTACATCCAGTACCATTAATCCTTTTTCGGCAATGGCCGGATTCATCTCTGTAGGTTCTCCTACTACTCCCAAAGTTATAGGAGGCAGTTGTGGCAAAACGCTTTCTATTCCATTCTTGCCCGATACTTCTTCTTCGCATGAGGCAAGGAAGATGAGGTTATATTTTTGCTGGGTACTGCTAAGATAACGATAGGTCTGGAATAAAGAAACTACACTGGCACCTGCATCGTTACTTCCTAATCCATAAAGTTTACCATTATCCATTTTGGCTGTAAAGGGTTGTTTGCGCCATCCCTGGACAGGTTTTACTGTATCGATATGTGAATTCAGAAGAATGGTAGGACGGTTGATGTCGAACATCGGGCTGATACACCAAATGTTATTTCCCGAACGTCCAGTCATAATTCCGGTTGCTTCGATGTAGTTTTGTAGAAAGTCTGCCGCAGCTTCTTCTTCCCGGCTGATAGACGGAATACCAATTAGAGCTTGGAGTAAAGTAAGGGCTTCGGCTGTATAATAATCGTAATCTATCATAAAAATGCTTTTTTTTGATGAAGCAAAGATAATATTTTCTGTCTAAACATCTTGATGTTTAACGGTTATTATACAGTTGCATCTGCAATTAAAAAGTTGCGTGATATTGCTGTAAGTCATTGAATAAACGGAGAAAATAATATGCGGGCATAGTGGGTCATTCCAAATTAAACCATATCTTTGCAAAGAGATTAAATAAAAACAATAAATGAGCAATTCTTGTTTATCGCATTTGATTCATCACCAGGCAAAAAAATATGGTGAAAGAATCGCTTTAAAATATCGTGACTATGAAACAGAAAGCTGGATACCTGTTACATGGAATCAGTTTTCAGAGAGAGTATGGAAGGTATCGGAAGCCTTAATTGCATTGGGGGTTGAAGTTCAGGAAAATATCGGTATTTTCTCTCAGAATATGCCGGAATGTTTATATACAGATTTTGGAGCATTCGCTTGTCGTGTAGTAACTATACCACTGTATGCTACCAGTTCCGAATCGCAGGTACATTATATTTTGGAGGATGCATCAATCCGTTACCTGTTTGTGGGTGAACAATATCAGTATGATGTAGCTTTTCGTGTTCAGAACCTGTGCAAGACGCTGCATCGGATTATTATTTTCGATCCGAAAGTAAAACGAGCTCCTAACGATAATAATTCACTTTATTATACTGATTTCCTGAAGCTGGGAGAAGAAAAAAACTATAAGAATGAAGTCGAATCACGTACAGCCGCATCTACAGATACGGATTTGGCTAATATTCTATATACATCGGGTACCACCGGCGAATCAAAAGGAGTGATGCTTCATCATTCTTGCTATGGAGCTGCTTTTGAGGCCCACAACACTCGTCTTACTCGTTTGGGAGAAGACGATGTGATTATGAACTTCTTGCCATTTACTCATATTTTCGAACGTGCCTGGTCCTATTACTGTTTATATAGGGGATGTCAGCTTTGTATAAATTTACGTCCGCAGGATATCCAGAAAACAATTAAAGAGGTTCGTCCTACGGCTATGTGTAGTGTGCCCCGTTTTTGGGAAAAAGTCTATGCTGGTGTACAGGAAAAAATCAATGCAACTACAGGATTAAAGAAGAGTCTGATGCTGGATGCCTTGCGTGTAGGTAAGGAGCATAACATTGACTATCTGATGAATGGAAAGACTCCTCCTGCATGGTTGCATATGAAGTATAAATTTTATGAAAAGACCATTTACAGCTTACTGAAGAAAACCATTGGTATAGAGAACGGAAACTTCTTCCCTACAGCCGGAGCAGCTATTCCGGTAGCAGTACAAGAGTTTGTTCGTGCAGTGGGTATTAATATGATAGCCGGATATGGTCTGACCGAAACGACGGCAACGGTATCCTGTGAATGGCTGGATGATTTCCGTATCGGTTCTGTGGGCCGTCTGATGCCGGGACTGGAACTGAAGATTGGAGAAAACAACGAAATTCTGTTGCGTGGAGAAACAGTAACAAAAGGATATTACAAGAAAGAAGCCTTGACCCGCCAGGTGATTACAGAAGACGGATGGTTCCATACAGGAGATGCCGGTTATGTGAAAGACGGCTATTTGTATTTGACAGATCGTATTAAAGATTTGTTTAAAACATCTAACGGAAAATACATCGCTCCGCAGGCTATCGAAACAAAATTGGTCGTAGATCGTTATATAGATCAGATCTCTATTATTGCCGACCAGCGTAAGTTTGTCTCTGCTCTTATTGTTCCGGAATACGGACAGGTAGAAAAATATGCCAAAGACCATCATATTGCCTATACCGACCGGAAAGATTTGCTGCAGAAACCGGAGATTATCGAATTGTTTAAGATGCGTATTGACACCCTTCAGCAGGAGTTTGCCCATTATGAGCAGATTAAACGCTTTACCTTGCTGCCCGAGCCGTTTAGCATGGAGAAGGGAGAACTGACTAATACGTTGAAAATCAAACGTTCGGTTCTGATAAAGAATTACGCGGCAGAAATAGAAAAAATGTACGAAGAATAACCTTTAACCCAATTAAAAAATGAAGAAAGTAGTATGTATGTTGTGTCTGTGCATGACTGTATTGTTCGCTTTTGCACAGCAGAAAAATCAGTTTACCCACTTTGATATGATGGGAGCCGACGGTAAAATGCACAATACTTCCGAATATGTAGGAAAAGGAAACTATGTATTGGTAGATTTTTGGGCTAGTTGGTGTGGACCTTGTCGTGCAGAAATGCCGCATGTAAAGAAAGCTTACGAGGCTTTTAAAGACAAAGGTTTCGATATCTTGGGGGTATCGTTGGATAATAAAGAAGAAGCTTGGAAGGGAGCTATCAAACAGATGGAACTGAACTGGAATCATGTATCCGATTTGAAAGGTTGGAAGTGTGAAGGGGCAGTGATGTATGGAGTGAGAAGTATCCCTTATACAATGCTGATAGGTCCTGACGGTTCTGTAGTAGCAACTAATTTGCGTGGACAGGCTTTGTATAATAAGCTGGAAGAACTGCTTGGCGCTGAAAAGAAATAAGTATGCTTTTCAAAGTCATAAAAGCATGGTTCCTCTGATGAGGAAAAGAATACAGATAAGGTCATCTCAAGTTTATTTTGAGGTGGCCTTTCTTTTTGGCATACGGATTCTTTTCCCTCTGAAAAGCTCATAATCGTGTAATTTGCTGTTTTGTAGTTGATTTCTATAAATTGTACTTTAGTTCAAGTAAAGAGCGAAGTAGTTTTGTATGAAGGGAGTAGGTCATTCCTTTGCAGATATATTTTGTGGCAGGAATAGAATAGTGATGAGAGCGATAGAAAGTTTCATCCGCCGTCGTCGGTTGTCGGGGTGTCGCCGTTGGCCGTACAGCCGCCGTTGTCGATTGTGCATTCGACGTCGTCGAATGAAATAAGCTGATAAAAGAAAACAGCATCCCATGCTATTCCAGATGAGATGCTGTTTGAGTAAGTAAGCTAATTGCTGTTATTTCTTGTAGAACTGCAGTGTACCGGCTTTCACCAAATCGTTATGATTGATGCGGTATCCGCATTTCTTTCCACCCATTTCAATTGATCCGATATAATCGGAATCCTTTTCTTTGTTGACTGTTTCGATAACCAGCTTATCTGTTCCGTAATATTTCGGATCGAGTTTGATGGTTACTTTATCGAAGGTAGGCAATGTCAGTGTATATTCAGGTACACCCGGACAATCCGGATACAATCCCATCATACTGAAAATAGCCCAAGTAGACATTGTACCGGTATCATCGTTACCCGGAATACCGTCAGGCTTGGTGGTGAAATACTTGGCAAGCAGTTCTTTTACAGTTTTCTGTGTACGCCATTCTTCGCCCTTGAAGTAGCTGAACAAGTATGGATATGCGATGTCTGGTTCGTTAGCAGGATCGTAGTAGCCTTTGTCGAATACCATTTGCAGTTTGTTTACAAACTTCTTGTTGCCACCCATCAGCTTAGCCAAGCCTTTTATATCATGAGGCACGTAGAAGGTATAGTTCCAAGCATTACCTTCGTGGAATCCGGGACTCGGTTCAAAGTTTTCTCCCTGTTTCGGATCAAACGGTGAATAGAAAGTACCGTCGGGAAGGATAGGACGCAGGGTACCAAACTCTTTGCAATAGTAGTTTTTGTATCCCATGGCACGCTGGTAGAACAGTTTTGCATCTTCTTTCTTACCCAATGCCTTAGCCAGTGTAGACAGAGAGTAGTCGGCAATGTAGTATTCCAGTGCATGTGATACTGAATTGTCAAACTGTTCGCGAAGTGCTACGTAACCTTTCTGTGTATAGTCGTCGTTGTCCGGACGCATCAGGTTGTCTTTGCCAGGAAGTGTAGCCGACTTGTACATTGCTTCGTATGCCAGATTAATGTCGAAATCGCGGAATCCCTTCATCCAGGTATCTACGATAACCGGAATACTGGGGTCTCCTTCCATAGTCAGTGTTTCGCGTCCGTACAACTCCCATTTAGGCAGCCATCCGTGTTCGCGATACATATCCAGCATGGTATTGATCATGTCCATCTGACGTTCCGGATAAACCAGTGTCATCAGCTGATGTACGTTGCGGTAAGTATCCCAAAGAGAGAATACAGTATAGCGATTGCCTTTTGTAGTCAGGATTTTATCGCCTTCCATCTGCGGATACTGTCCGTTTACATCCTGCAAGATGTTCGGATGAATCAGGGCGTGGTATAAAGCTGTGTAGAATACAGTTTTCTGGTCTTTTGTTCCTCCTTCTACCAGGATACGGCTCAAATCATCGTTCCAGCGTGTACGGGCTTCCTGATGAATTTCTGCAAAGTGACGTCCGTGCTGTTCCTTGTCGAGGTTTTCTCTTGCATTTTCTATGCTGACAAAAGAAACACCCATTGAAACTTCAATCTGTTCACCTTCTTCAGTATCGAAAGTAAACCATGCGCCGATGTCATCGCCGGCAATGTCTTTATTGTATTTGGTGTACAATTTGTATTTGCCTTGATCCGGATCCCATTCAGCTTCCACTCCAGTCATAGGACGCTGTTTCTTCCAGTATCCCGAAGCTTTGGGAGCCTTGTTAATACGCATTACAAAGTAGATGGGGAATACAGCTTGTGGGTTGTAGCAGAATGTACCCATAAGTTTCATACCCTCTATTTCCTGATCGTTCACCTTACGCATGAAAGCACCGGTTTCGTTGGTCAGACCTTCACCCAAATTCAGAAGAATATTGCTCTCTCCTTTCGGGAAAGTGAAACGTGAAAGTCCGGTACGTGGAGTAGCTGTTGCTTCTGCCAGAATGTTATATTTGGTCAGTGAAATAGTATAATATCCCGGATTGGCATTTTCCTTTTCGTATTTGCTTCCGTAGTTATGATAGTCTACATCCAGTTTGCCAGTAGTAGGCATCAGCAGGAGCGATCCCAGTTCGGGGCAACCCACACCGCTGAGGTTGACGTGAGCAAATCCGGTAAAGAAACTATTGGTGTATTCGTACGGAGTTGACCACCAGCGGGCATCTTTATCGTAAGTATTTTCGTCGGAACCCATTACGTTGAACGGTACGACAGACATCAGACCGTTAGGGCAGATGGCTCCCGGATTGCAAGTTCCGAAATTCGTTGTTCCGATGAACGGATTCACATAATCGACCGGCTCTTGTGCCTGAAGTGTATTCAGGGTAAACAGGCAGGTCAGACCGAGTAAGAAATGTTTCATGGATAAGTTAGATTATATAATTATATAAAATTGAAAAAGAATAAAGCTGCCCAAATAGTCCGGATAGAAACCGGTCTACCTGATGCAGCTTTATTCTTAGGTTTTATTGATTTTTCAATGTGTACAATCGTACTTTATGCATTCATTTACACGATTGAGTGAGTTTTTACGAACTCAATGATTTCGTTGATGTAACCGAATGCCATACCTACTACAGTATCAGCTGCACCATAATATACGGCAACACGTTCGCCGTCCTGCAATGCAGCGCAAGGGAATACTACGTTAGGTACATCACCCTGCAGTTCGTAAGGAGCTGCCGGTGCCAGCAAGTAGTCGCGTGTACGGTACAATACCTTTTCCGGATTGTCTTTGTCCAGAATCACTGCACCCATTGAGTAACGGAAACCGTTGCAAGTAGTGATTACACCGTGATAGAACATCAACCATCCTGCTTCTGTAAGGAAAGGAACAGAACCTGCTCCAATCTTAGTACACTGCCATGCACTTTCAGGGAACGGAGTCACTTTCATTACGCAGCGGTGTTCACCCCAGTATTTCATATCAGGGCTATAGCTGATATAGATATCACCGAACGGAGTGTGACCGTTGTCGCTCGGACGGCTCAACATTGCATATTTGCCATTGATTTTCTGTGGGAACAATACACCGTTACGGTTGAATGGCAAGAATGCGTTTTCGCACTGGAAGAATTCTTCGAAGTCGAAAGTATAAGCGATACCGATTGTAGGTCCGTGGTATCCGTTACACCATGTAATCCAGTAGCGGTCTTCAATCCAAGTTACACGAGGGTCATATTTGTATTCAGATTCAATCATTTCTGTATTACCAGCCTTGAATTTGATAGGTTCGTGGCTGATATCCCAGTTGATACCGTCTTTACTGAAACCTACGAAGATGTTCATCTGTACAGCTTTGTTGTCGCAACGGAATACACCTGCGAATCCGCCTTTGAATGGAACAACTGCACTGTTGAAAATACTGTTTGATGTAGGGATGTGGTAACGTCCGATAACCGGATTCTTTGAGTAACGCCACATTACATCTTTACAACCTGCCGGGCGATCTTCCCAAGGCATAATAAAGTTTTCTGCCATAATTCTATTTATTTAATGGTTTATTGATTATTCTCTTTCTCCTTCTATCAATGTTCCGTCTGCATTATATTTGAATGGAACGAAATAAGTGATTAAAAATGCCGGGATAGTAGCAATGAGTACAAAGATAAAGAAAGGTTCATATCCTCCCGGTTTGTTGAACCATTCGCCCAACAATTCGCATACCCATCCGCTGAGCATTCCTGGAATCATTACTCCCAAGTTCATAATACCGGAAGCAAAAGCATAATGAGCCATCTGATGTTTGCCCGGTGCTACTTGTTGCATCATAAACAGGGTGAGGCCTACGAATCCGAAACCATATCCGAAGTATTCGAATACGATACCGCTACAGATAACAATTCCGTTTTCCGGCTGGAAAAATGCAAAGAATGCATATACTACGAAAGGTAAGTTGAAGATACAGCACAAAGAGAACAAAGTTTTCTTCAGTCCGCGTGCTGCAATATAGTATCCGGCCAGTAATGAGCCTAACACAAAGGCTGCAGCTCCGTATGTACCGTAATATAGTCCGATTTCTTTTTCGCTCAGTCCCAAACCACCCATATCTCTGCTTGCTTTCAGGAATAGAGGTACGATTTTCATCACAAAGCCTTCTGCAAAGCGATAGAGGATAATAAAGAACAAGTAGTAAACGATATGATGTTTCTTGAAGAAAGCAAGAAGAACATTGCCTAATTCAGACATGACTTCCTTTGTGCTACGTGCTTCCTTTTTTACATTATTGCTTCCGGAAGGTAGCATAAACATGTGATAAATGCCTAAAAGTACCATTACCACGCACAAAATAGCCATGATAATCATCCATGCTTTTTGGTTGGCTGATAAAACACTGGCTGCATCAGCACCAGCTCCACCACCATAGCTCTCAATCAGATAACCTGCCAGATAAACCAATCCACCGGTAGCAATGATTTTTGCAATATTATAGAAAGCTCCTTGCCATCCGATGTACTTGGCCTGTTCTTCTGTGGAAAGTTCACTCATATAGACTCCATCGCAAACAATGTCGTGTGTGGCACCGCTAAATGCAATAATGGCAAGTAAAGCGATTGCAATGCTGAAAAAGTGGGGGAGATTGAGTGAAAATGCTACCAGTCCGAAAGTGATACCTGTGATGAGCTGAGTAGCTATGACAAAGAATTTTTTAGTCTTGAAAAGTTCAAGGAAAGGACTCCATAAGGGCTTCAATGTCCAAGGAAGTAAGATTAAGGAAGTCCAGAATGTGATGAGTTTGTCTTCTACATTCAGTCCTTTAAACATTAATACTGTCACCATGTTGAGCACTACAAAGGGTAGCCCCATTGCAAAGTAGGCTGTCGGAACCCATGTAATAGGATTTCTTTTTCTTTTTGTTTGTTGAATTGTCTTTCCTTCTATTTTCATAGCATTAAAACTTTGTCTGCAAAATGTCATTAATTTGGTCTACAAATGTAAGAATTAATACTGAAATATTGAAAATAGAACTCTTGATTTTGTACTTTTTTATTGTTGTTCTTTTGAATTTTGATGTAGACAGATGCCCGTCTGCAATCTGCTTTGTGCCGAAAGGATTTGAAGAAACTTTGTCATAAAAAGAACAGCCCTTCCAATTCACTTCTTTGTGGAAAAATGAATTGGAAGGGCTGTTAAAATGAGGTGTGAAAGATTATTTCTTTAATTCATTGGTAAATGAATAAGGAGCATCTTCCGGAGCAATACCTCTTTCTTTATTTGGAGTATTACTCATGTTGATGTCGATAACTGCACCGTTCATGAAATCGGAGTGAGTAAAGTAATTTTTGGTGTACTCGTTTCCGTTTACTTTCATGTGCTGGATATAGATATTTTCCTTGCTGTTTTCCGGCGCGTTGATAACTACATTCTTTCCGTTTTCCAAATGGATGGTTGCTTTCTTGAACAAAGGAGCACCTACTACATACTGGTCTGTTCCCGGACATACAGGGTAGAAACCGAGAGCTGTAAATACATACCATGCTGAAGTTTGTCCGTTGTCTTCGTCACCGCAATATCCGTCAGGGGTTGCAGAATACATTCTATCCATTACCTGACGCAACCAGTATTGTGCCTTCCAAGGCTGTTTTGCATAATCGTACAGGTAAATCATGTGCTGGATAGGCTGGTTTCCGTGTGCATAGTTACCCATGTTCATTACTGTCATTTCGCGTATTTCATGGATTACCTGTCCGTAGTAGCTGTCATCGAAGATAGGCGGTACAGAGAATACAGAGTCGAGCATGTGGGTAAATACCTGGTCGCCTCCCATCAGGTCAATCAAGCCTTGAGGGTCGTGGAATACTGACCATGAATAATGCCAGCTGTTTCCTTCTGTAAAGGCATCTCCCCATTTCAGTGGTGAGAATGGAGTCTGGAAACTGCCGTCTTCATTACGTCCGCGCATCAAAAGACTTTCTTTATCGAACAGATTTTTGTAATTCATGGCGCGTTTTGCAAACAGCTTGAGTTCCTTTTTCGGACGTTTCAAGTCTTTGGCCAGTTGGTAGATACACCAGTCGTTGTATGCATATTCCAGTGTGCGTGCAGCGTTCTCGTTAATCTTTACATCGTAAGGAACATAGCCCAGTTTGTTGTAGTATTCGTATCCCAGGCGTCCGGTTGAAGAAACTTCCGGATGTACGTTTTCAGTTCCGTGAATCAGGCCTTTGTATAAAGTCTCCAGATCTTCAACCTTTACGCCTTTCATATAAGCGTCTACCAGTACAGATGCAGAGTTGTTGCCAATCATACAGCCGCGATGACCCGGACTTGCCCATTCTGGGAAGAAGCCGCTTTCTTTGTATGTGTTAATTAAACCTTCCTGAATTTCCTTGTTTACAGAAGGATACATCAGGTTTAGCAGAGGGAAGAGACAGCGGAATGTATCCCAGAATCCAGTATCAGTATACATATATCCTGGCAATACCTGTCCGTTGTAAGGACTGTAGTGTACCACTTTTCCCTGTGCATCAATTTCATAAAATTTGCGTGGGAACAGCAATGAACGGTACAGACATGAGTAGAATGTGCGGTATTGATCAAGGTTGCCGCCTTCTACATCAATCTTAGACAATACCTCGTTCCATGCTTCCTTGCTCTTTGCTACCAAAGTATTGAAGTTGTCGTTACCCAACTCCTTCAAGTTGATGAGGGCCTGCTCGTGGCTGATGAAAGAAGAGGCAATACGTGCATGTACAGTTTCACCTTTCTTGGTTGCAAATCCAATGATTGCTCCTGCATGGTTAGCCTGCTGTTCGACGCCGTTTTCTTTCAATGCTCCATCAGCTACAGTAGCCTTGTATGTAAACGGCTTGTCGAATTCAATTACGAAGTAGTTTTTGAAATTGTCGGGAACTCCTCCGCTGTTACGTGTAGAGTAACCGATGATACGATTGTGTTCCGGTTCGATTTTTACATATGAACCTTTGTCGAATGCATCTACTACGATGTACGAATGTTCGTTTTCCGGGAAAGTGAAGCGGAACATGGCAGCACGTTCGGTAGTAGTCATTTCCGTTACGATGTCGTGTTCTGCCAGATACACTTTGTAATAGTATGCCTTTACTTCTTCACCTTTATGCGCAAACCAGCTGGCACGTTTGTCTTCGTTGAATTCGGGTTTGCCGACAATAGGCATAATGGAGAACTGTCCGTAGTCGTTAATCCACGGACTTGGCTGATGGGTCTGCTTGAATCCGCGTATCTTGGTGGCAGTATAAGTATATTGCCATCCGTCTCCCATCTTTCCTGTTTGAGGAGTCCAGAAATTCATACCCCATGGTCTTGCAATTGCAGGATAAGTATTTCCGGTAGAAAGTTCAAAGCTCGACTGTGTTCCAACAAGCGGACTTACATAGTCAGCATAATCGGTAGTAGTCGCTTTCGCAAAGCTGAAAAAACCAGCTAACAAAATAAGTAATGATACTTTTTTCATGGCTTATTTATTAATTGTTGTTTAATTCCCATTGTTTAGGTTGATTGGTCATTGTTATCTCAATAATTCCGCCTTCTGCAATATCCTTATGATTTAGGAAGGGAGTATGAAGCGGGGTACCATTGAGCATAACAGACTGGATGTATTTGTTCTCTTTTGAATTGTTGTATGCCTTGATGGTAAATGTCTTTTGGTTAGGCAGATGGATTACCACTTCATCGAACAAAGGACGTCCGATGGAATAAACCGGTTTGCCTGGACATACCTGATAGAATCCCATGGAGTTAAGTATGTACCATGCTGACATCTGTCCACAGTCTTCGTTGCCCGAAAGACCATCCGGAGCATTGCGATACTGTTCTTTAAACACACGGTCTATCAGTTCCTGAGTCTTCCATGGTTGTCCTACATAGTTGTACATGTAGATGATATGGTGGCTAGGCTCATTACCATGCGCATATTGTCCGATAAGACCACTGATATCTGCAGATACCTCTTCGCCTTCCAGGCTGGAATCGGCTGTAAAGAGAGAGTCTAATTTTCCGATAAAGGCTTCTTTTCCTCCCATCAACTGTACCAATCCTTCAATGTCATGCGGTACGAACCAGGTCCATTGCCATGCATTTCCTTCACAATAGTCATCGCTACGATGGTTGGAAGCCCTTGGGCTGAACGGAGTACGCCAGTTCCCTTCCGAATCTTTTCCACGCATGAATCGTGTTTCCGGATCAAAGTAATGCTGGTATGCTTTGGCAAATTGTGTATATTTAGCCAAATTCTCTTTGTCGCCTACAGCTTCTGCCAAAATAGAGATGCAGTAATCATCGTAAGCATATTCCAATGCCTTGGCTACTGATTCATTATCTTTATCACAAGGCACGTAGCCTAACTTATTCTTATAATATTTAGCCTGTGGCATTAAATGTGGAAGCACTAAAGCCGGACAGACAATACCTGTTGTATCGTATTCTGCTGCACGCAAGCTGGCTTTGTAGGCTTCATTCAAATCGAAATTGGCGTAGCCTTTGGTGTAGGCATCGGCTATGAGCGATACGGCATGATAGCCAATCATGGTACCGGTATAATTGGATGCCAAATCCCACATCGGAAAAATACCTCCTTCTTTGTGTTTCTGAAGCAAAGAATAAATGAAATCATTATTCATCTGCGGCTCAATAATAGACAATAAAGGATGTAATGCACGGAAAGTATCCCAAAGAGAGAATGTAGTGTAAATAGGTTTATCGATATCTCCCTGGTGGGCTGTTTGATCCATACCCCAGTATCGTCCGTCTACGTCAATGAAAAGATTCGGACTGATGGCTGTATGATACATGGAGGTATAGAAGATCGTTTTATCTGTTTCATTGTTTGTAGTAACATCAATTTTAGACAGATATTCATTCCAAGCCTGACGTGCATCTTTACGTACCTTGTCAAAGTTCCAGTCTGGAATTTCTGCTTCCAGGTTCTTTTTAGCTCCTTCCATGTCTACTGCAGAAATACCTACCTTTACCAATACCGGTTCGTCTTGCTGTGTGCTGAAGTTGAGAAGCACTTTGCAACGAGGCTGCTGTTTGTTGTTTTGATCGGTTAATGTATCTCTTACAATTGTATAAGTAAAAGGTTTGGAGAACTTGGCATAAAAGCTGATTTGCTGATCGAAGGCCCAGTATTCTGTGAGTTTATGTCCTCGTATTTCAGTGTCACTCACTACTTCTACCTGCATGTCCAGATTGGTCTGATGTTGTACAGAGTAGTCCAGGTCTAAGATGAAACCTGCTTTTTCACTTGCAGGGAATGTGTAACGGTGCAGAGCAGCACGTTTGGTTGCAGTCAGTTCGGCTTTCACTTGATAACGGTCCAAATACACAGAGTAATATCCAGGTTCTGCTATTTCATTTTTGTGAGAGAATGTAGAAGAGAACGGTAAATTCTGTTGTGTATAGTCCTGAGGATTATATACTTGTTCTCCTACTGTAGGCATCAGCAGGATATCACCGTAATCGGCGCATCCTGTACCACTTAAATGAGTATGTGAAAAGCCATTTATCAGTGAGTCTGCATAATAATACCCGGATGAAGCATCCCAACCGTCGATACGTGTATCGGGACTGGGCTGTATCATTCCGTTGGGTACTACTGCTCCCGGAAAAGTATGTCCGTGTCCTCCTGTTCCGATAAACGGGTTGACATAAGATGCATAATCTTTCTCTATGCTGGAAGAGGTACATGCTCCCAACATAGAGAAAAGGGTTGTGCAACTTATGATTGCAATGTTTTTTATCTTCATGATAAGAATGAAAATGCTTTAAATTAAAGCAAAAATAGTGATTAATTCAATTAATACCAAGCTGTACCTGGTGTGCTACCCATTTCCAGTTCCAGTGTAGCACCACTCATAATTTGCTCGTGAGTGATGTAGCTCTTGTCATAAGGCTGTCCGTTTAACTTGACAGACTGGATATAGATATTCTCACGGCTTACACCTTTGGCAATAACTGTGAATGTATTTCCGTTAGCCAAATGCAACTCTGCCTTAGGGAACAGCGGAGTACCCAATTCGTACATACCTGATACGGGATTTACCGGATAGAATCCCATTGCACTGAATACATACCATGCAGACATCTGTCCACAGTCTTCATTACCGCAAAGTCCGGCTGGGGTATTTGTGTACAGATTATGCATGATTTCTGCTACATACTTTTGAGTCTTAGCCGGCTGATTTACTGCATTGAACAAGTAGCTTACATGATGGCTTGGTTCATTACCATGTGCGTACTGACCTATCATTCCGGTGCTGAAAATAGGCAGTTCATCCTTGTCTGTAGGATGGAATGTGAACATGCTGTCCAATTTTTGCTCAAAGCGTTCTTTTCCGCCTACAAGGTCAATCAGACCTTTAATGTCGTGTTGTGCAGACCAGAAATATTGCCATCCGTTACTTTCACAGATGTGCGGAGTATATTCATCTGCCTTAAAGTTGGCGATGAAATTACCTTTATCGTCACGTGGCTGCATGAATGAAGTGGCAGGGTTGTACACATTCTTATAATATCCGGCACGGGTATAAAATTCTTTGGCAATGTCTTCCTTGCCCATCTTTTTGGCCATTTCGGCTATGCAGAAGTCATCGAAGGTGTATTCCAATGTCTTCGACAGAGACCAGTTTTCAGTATTGTATTCGTCCTTTATATTATAAGGTATATATCCTTTTTCTTTGTAAAGACCGATACCGCGGTAGTGGTCTAAATTTGCAGTTGCAACGCATGCTTCCAATGCTTTTTCTGCATCAAAGTCACCAATTCCCTTCAGATATGCATCTACGATGACAGGTACTGCGTGATAGCCAATCATCATATCTGTTTCACTTCCATAGAAGTTCCATACCGGAAGTCGTCCGTTCTGTTCGTAGAATGCCAGGAACGACTTAATCATATCGTTGGTACGTTCTGGTTGTGTATAGGTAAACAGAGGATGAGCGGCACGGTAAGTGTCCCATAAAGAGAACGTGCTGTAATTGGTCCAACCGTCTGCCTGATGTACTTGTTTATCGGGACCGTAATAAGCTCCGTCTACATCGTTGTAGATAGTAGGTGCAAGCATACTGTGATATAATGCGGTATAGAATACCACTTTATCATCTTCGTTTGTGGTTTCAATTTGGATTTTAGCCAGTTCTTTGTTCCACATGTCTTTGGCTTGTGCCAAATAAGTGTCGAAATCATTGTTGGGTGCTTCTGCCTGTAAGTTTTTGGCAGCTCCTTCCATACTTGTACCCGAGATGGCTGTAACTAGAGTGATTTGTTCTCCTTCAGAGGTCGGGTAGTCGAAACGTGCAATGTAACCAGTACCGATTTGCTTACCTTCTTTTACAATTGCAGTTGTATCTATTGTCATCTTGTCGAAAGGACGAGAGAAGCGGGTACGGAAGTAAATCTTCTGGTTGCGTGCCCATCCGTCCGAATAGCGATATCCTTGAATGGTCACAGAGTCTACTACTTCAATATGAGAGTCTTGTGTAGCATCCCAGTTCATTGCCTTGCTGAGGTTCAGGATAATTGCCGATTCTGCTTTAGGGAATGTATAACGCTGTACACCGCAACGTTCAGTTGCAGTTAATTCTACATTAATATTATAGTCTGTCAACAATACCTGATAGTATCCGGCATATGCACTCTCGTTGTCGTGTGAAAATTTAGAGTGTATGCCCAGAGGTTCTTCTGCTTCTTTGTACGGAAGAGTAACTGGCATGAAAGAAATATCATATAAGTCTCCAGCTCCTGTTCCTGACAAGTGTGTGTGACTGAATCCGGCAATGGTGCTGTCTGGGTAATAGTATCCGGCAATGCGGTCCCATCCGGGAAGACCATTGTCTGGGCTGAGCTGAACCATACCAAAAGGTACTTGCGCACCGGGGTATGTATTACCGGTGAAGTCGGTTCCGATGAACGGGTTTACATACTGCGTATAGTCTGTGGTAGCAGACTTGTTGGGGGTACTGCATGCTACAAATAATGCAGCTAAAGCGCAGAACGAAGATGCAACGAGTTTCATGAAATTAAATTTATAGTTATAATGTAAATTTATCGCTACAAAAATACGATTAACACAAAATATATCCAATACTGACAGATAACCATTTTGTGAAAATTAAGCGGAAACTAATGTTTTATTTTTCCTTTTTTAATGAATATAGTTCGAAAATAGTTTTATTTCTTATTTTAAGCTCGGTATTAAAATGGAAAATTGTATGTTTTTGAATTGCCAGTTAGAGCTTGTTAAATTCTCATTGAAGAATATATTATTTTCCTTTAGATTTGTCAAATAGTTTTTGGGTAGTACACAAACTATTTGTTTTTATTATTGTGAATTAATTGTCAATATTGAAAATAATTTTGAATTACTCTCTTTTGAATAATGTTATTATGTGATTAGAGCCTGAATAGATATTGTATGTTTTTATTAGAAAAAATTATATAAATACATCCTGTATTTAAATATATTTTATAAATTTGGGGCCGTTTTGAAGAATAACATATTGTTTAACCTTAACAAGAAAAACAGAAATGAGAAAGAAACACTCATCTAAATGTTCGGAAACTCTTGCTCGAACATTAATGATGTCAACGCTTTTGGCAATTCCTATGCAAAATGCGTTTGCATCTTCAGATGCTGTTCAACCTGTTGCAGAACATGCTGCAGCTGTTCAACAAACTGTTCAACAAAAAAAAGTAACTGGAAAAGTCGTAGATGCTTTGGGACAACCTTTGATTGGTGTAACAGTCATGGAAAAGGGCACGACCAATGGAGGAATTACAGATTTTGATGGTAATTTCTCTTTAGAGGTTTCTGACAAGGCTGTCTTGCAATTTTCCTATGTAGGCTATAAGACAATAGAAATGTCTGTAGTTGGGAAAACAGTCTTAAATCTTACTATGAAAGAAGACACAGAGGTGTTGGACGAAGTTGTGGTTACGGCTTTGGGTATTAAACGTTCGGAAAAAGCATTGTCTTATAATGTACAGCAAGTTAGTGCAGATGATGTAACAACGAATAAGGATGTAAACTTTGTTAATTCATTGAATGGTAAAGTTGCAGGTGTAAATATCAATGCTTCTTCTTCTGGAGTTGGTGGTGTTTCAAAAGTTGTGATGCGTGGTACAAAATCTATTATGCAGTCATCTAATGCTCTTTATGTAATTGATGGTGTGCCAATTTTCTCTGGTAGAAGTAATAAGGGAGGAACTGAATTTGATTCACAAGGTGCAACAGAACCGATTGCTGATATTAACCCGGAAGATATTGAATCAATGTCTGTACTGACAGGTGCAGCTGCGGCTGCATTGTATGGTTCGGATGCAGCTAATGGTGCGATTGTTATTACTACTAAAAAAGGAAAAGAAGGTAAGTTGAGTATTACAGTCAATAGTAATACTGAATTTTCTTCTCCATTTGTAATGCCACGTTTTCAGACACGTTATGGAACTGGTTCTGAGGGCGTATATAGTTCTACTGGTAGTCGTAGCTGGGGACCTCATTTGACTGAAGCTAACTATTATGGTTATAATCCTGCAGATGATTATTTCCAAACAGGTATAATTGGAAGTGAAAGTATCTCTTTGTCGACTGGTACAGAGAAGAATCAGACTTATGCTTCTGCAGCAGCAGTGAACTCTAAAGGTATTATCCCTAATAATAAATATAATCGATATAATTTTACTGTACGTAATACAACTTCATTCCTGAATGATAAAATGAAGCTGGATATCGGTGCCAGCTATATTCTGCAGAATGACCAGAATATGACCAATCAGGGTGTGTATAATAACCCATTGGTAGGCGCTTATCTGTTCCCAAGAGGAAATGATTGGTCTGATATTGAAATGTATGAGCGCTATGATCCGGCTCGTAAGATTTATACTCAGTATTGGCCTATCGGTGATGAAGCAATGACGATGCAAAATCCTTATTGGATTAATTATCGTAACCTTCGTAATAATAAGAAAGACCGATACATGCTGAATGCCGGATTAAGTTATCAGATTTTAGACTGGTTGAATGTCAGTGGACGTGTACGTTTGGATAATTCAAATAATGATTATACTGAAAAATTCTATGCTTCTACGAACCTTCAGCTGACAGAACAATCAAACCGAGGATTTTATGGTATTACTCGTACTCAGGAAAAACAGTTGTATGCAGATGTTCTCGTAAATGTAAATAAAAATTTTGGTACAGACTGGAGTTTGCAGGCTAATTTAGGTGCTTCTATTTCTGATATGCGTTCTGATGCAATGCAGGTACGTGGCCCTATTGCAGATGGAGGAGCTGCATTTGGTGATGAGCCAGTAGGATATACAAACTTCTTTGCTATCCAGAATTTGAGTGCAAGTAAAACGAAAAAACTTCAGGAAGGATGGCGTGAACAAACTCAGTCAATCTTTGCTTCTGCAGAAATCGGATATAAGAGTACTTATTATTTAACCTTGACCGGACGTAATGACTGGCCTTCACAGTTGGCAGGTCCGAAATCAAGCAGTAAATCATTCTTCTATCCTTCAGTGGGTGGATCTATTGTACTTTCCGAGTTGATGCCTAATCTGAATAAAGATTATCTTTCTTATATGAAAGTACGTGGTTCTTGGGCTTCTGTAGGTAATCCTTTTGAACGTTATATCGCTAATCCACGTTACAAATGGGAAAATAATGCTTGGAACATTACAACCCAGTATCCGTTGTATAATTTGAAACCGGAACGTACTCAGTCATTCGAAGTTGGTTTGTCTATGCGTTTCTTGAAGAATTTCGACTTGGATGTAACCTATTACAATGCCAAGACTATGAATCAGACATTTAACCCTCAGCTCCCGGTAAGTGGATGGTCTGCAATGTATATTCAGACAGGTGCTGTTCGTAACCAGGGTATTGAACTTTCTTTAGGATACAAAAATACTTGGAGAGACTTTACATGGGATACAGGTATTACCTATTCTATGAACCGTAATAAAATTTTGGAATTAGCTGATAATGCAATCAATCCTATTACAGGAGAAAAATTCTCATTGTCTTCTTTGAATATGGGGGGATTGGGAGAATCACGTTTCTTCCTGAAGGAAGGCGGAACAATGGGTGACCTCTACTCTATAATTGATTTTAAACGCGATAGTAATGGTGATATTTATATTGGCCGTGATGGAAAAATGACAACTGAAACAATCTCGGATCCAGATCAATATATTAAGTTGGGAAGTGTATTGCCTGATGGTAATTTGGCTTGGCGTAATAATTTATCTTGGAAAGGTTTCAATGTAGGCTTCTTGATTACAGCTCGTTTTGGTGGAGTCGTTTTCTCAAGAACTCAGGCAATGCTTGATTATTATGGCGTTTCTGAAGCTTCTGCTGATGCTCGGGATTTAGGTTATGTGATGGTAAATGGTACAGACCGTGTTACTCCTGAAACTTGGTATAGTACAATTGGAGCGGGAACTGCAGTTCCGCAGTATTATACTTATTCAGCAACCAATGTACGTTTGCAGGAAGCATCTATAAGTTATACTTTCCCACGCAAAATGTTACGAAATGTTTGTGATATTAAAGTCGCACTTATCGGACGCAATTTGTGGATGATTTACAATAAAGCTCCATTCGACCCTGAAACAGTGGCTTCTACTGATAATTTCTATCAGGGCATTGACTATTTTATGATGCCAGCATTGCGTAATATAGGCTTTAGTTTGAGCTTTAAATTTTAAAAGATAATAATTATGAAAAATACCATATTAAACAAGTTAATATTGAGCTCCTTAGTGTTTGTCTCATTTTCTTGTACAGACAAATATTTGGATATAAATTCCAATCCTTACCAACCGGGAGATCTTGAAAATGATGATTATGCATTGGGATCGGCCATGACCCAGCTTGCAGGTTGTGTAGTATCTCCGGATGTGAATACTGCCCAATTTACAGATTGTTTGTTGGGAGGCCCGATGGGAGGATATTTCGCAGATTCTAACAAAGGCTTTTCTGCAACTATTTCTAATTATAATGCAAAAAATGACTGGACACGTGTTTTCCTGGTCAGTGATAAAGTGATTCCTGTGCTGTATGGAAACTTAAACTCAGTAAAGATTGTATCAAACAATACAGGTAATCCGGTTCCTTATGCTATTGCACAAGTGATCAAGGTCGCAGCGATGAGTCGTATTACAGATACGTATGGCCCGATTCCTTATTCTAAGATTGGAGAAGATGGTAAGATTACAATTCCATACGATTCTCAAGAAGAAGTTTATAATAAGTTTTTCGAGGAACTTGATAATGCTATTCAGGTACTTTCTGAAAATCAGAATGCTTTATTAGTTTCTACAGCTGATTATGTGTACGGTGGAGATGTGAAGAAATGGATGAAATTTGCCAATTCATTGCGTTTACGTCTGGCAATTCGTATTGCCTATGCAAATCCACAAAAAGCAAGAACAATTGCAGAAGCTTGTATTGATAGCGAAGCCGGTCTGATTACATCAAATGATGACAATGCTTCCTGGAAATATTTTGGAACAATTACCAATCCTTTGTTTGAAGCCGTTCGCTATAATATAGAAACAAGTGGTGGAGATACTCATGCAGCTGCTGATATAATTTGCTATATGAATGGTTATAAAGATAATCGTCGTGCAAGTTATTTTGAAAAAGCATCCAATGGTAATTATGTGGGTTTGAGACGTGGTATTGATATTACGCAAAGCAGTATAGCTGATAATTTTATTGATTATTCAACTGTGAAAATTTCAGCATCAGATCCTATTATGTGGATGAATGCTGCAGAAGTTGCTTTTCTGCGTGCGGAAGGTAAAGCTGTTTTTGATTTCAATATGGGCGGAGATGCAGAAGGCTTCTACAATGAAGGTATTCGCTTGTCATTCGAGCAATGGGGAGCAGACGGTGCAGATGCTTATATGGCAGATGAGGAAAATGTTCCTGAGACTTATGTAGATCCTTTCTCTGGTCAAAGTTATAATGAAAAGCTTTCAACTGTTACTGTAAAATGGAATGAAGGCGCAACTAAAGAAGAAAAACAGGAAAGAATTATTATTCAGAAATGGATTGCCAACTGGATGTTGGGACACGAAGCTTGGTCTGATTATCGTCGTACAGGATATCCGCATTTGATTCCTGCTACAGCTGATGGTAATAAGAGTGGTGGTGTTGTTGACTCTAATAAAGGTGCTCGACGTATGCCTTATCCAGCAGAGGAATATTCTAGTAACCTGAATAATGTAAATGAAGCCGTTTCAAAATACTTAAAAGGCCCTGACAACATGGCTACAGATGTGTGGTGGGCATGCAAAAAATAAGTATTAATGAATTTAATGTATTGTAGATATATGAAAACGATATTGAAAAATAAGAAATTATTTGTAGGACTTATTATGTCGGCCTTGCTGCTTCCTGCTTGTAATGATTGGACAGATCCAGAAAGTCTTACTTTACATACTCCTTCTTTTGAAGAACAGAATCCAGAGCTTTATGAAGCTTATTTGAAAGATTTATGCAATTATAAAGCTGGTGATCACAATGTAATGTTTGTTTCATTTAATAATCCATTAACTTATCCGGTAAATCGTTCTGAACATTTGACTGTTTTGCCTGATAGTATTGATTTTGTCAGTTTGAATAATCCGGACCAGTTGAGTGGAGATATTCAAAATGAAATGGTCGAAATACGAAGAAAAGGTACTCGTATTGTTTATACAATTGATTATGCCGGCTTTGAAAAAGATTGGACTGCGATTGTAAAAAACAGTGATGGTAGTTTGACTGAAGAAGATGCGTTGCAATATTTGGGAGAGCGTACAGATGAAATGTTGGCTCTTTGTGACCGATATAACTATGATGGAGTTATCGTAGATTATACAGGACGTTCTATGGTAAGTTTGCCGGAAAAGGAATTGGCTGAATATAATGCACGCCAAAAGAATTTTCTTGATAGAATAGGAGCATGGATTGATAGTCATAAGGGCAAAACCTTAGCTTTTTATGGCAATGCACAATATCTGTTCCCAGAATATATGAGTATTCTTTCTAAATGCGATTATATTATTTTGAAGACCTTGTCTTCTACCGGTGAAGGCGATTTAAGTGTGAAAGCTTATATGGCGGTACAGGCAGGAAAAGATGCAGCTGCTGAATTGGGAGGTTCTGAAAATTTGGTACCAACAGATCGTTTTGTGGCTTGTGTAGAAACACCTCGTCCTGAAGATAAAGAGCAGGCTTTTGGTTATTGGGACACTGAAACAGGAGGTAGTAAGATGTTAGCTACTTATGGAGCCGCAAAATGGGTCGCTTCGCCTTCTGTTGATTTTGAGAGAAAAGGTTTGTTCGTTCAGAATGCTCATAATGATTACTTTGACAATAATCCTGTTTATCGTAACATTCGTGAATCTATTCAAATTATGAATCCTAATAATTAAGAATACGTATGAAACTGTTGAATAATAGTATAATGCTTTTGGCTTCAGCTATGTTGTTGATGAGCAGCTGCCAGTCAAATGATATTGATAATGAACATCATTATGATAATAAGCTTTATATCAGCTCAGAGGGGGTTTGCAGCGATTTGTTGATCAGAGCGGATATTACAGAAGCGTCTCGTGAAATATCTTATCGTCTTGCTGCTCCGGCAACAGAAGATATTCAGATTAATGTGGGAGCAATTCCATCAATGGCGGCTACCTATAATTTGATGTATAATGACAATGCCATTGCTTTGGGTGATGAGTATTACGAAATACCGGAAAAAACTGCGACTATTAAGGCGGGTGATGTTTCTGGTGATAATATTGTCATTAATTTTAAGAATACAAATCAATTGGACGATAAGAAAAGATATGTTCTTCCGGTATCTTTTATGAGTGCAAGTAACATTGATTTGTTAGATAGTAAACGTACTGTTTATTATGTCTTTAAAGGAGCTGCTTTGATTAATGTGGTTGCTAATATTAGCAAAACATATTTTCCTGTTAAATGGAAGAGTTCTGTCAGTGGTTTAAAGACCATTACTGTGGAAGCTTTGCTCCGTTCTGCTGATTGGGAAGCTGGACGTGATAATCCGTTGAGCTCTGTATTTGGTATTGAAGGTACTTTCCTTGTTCGTATTGGAGATGCTGACCGTCCCCGTAACCAGTTACAGATGGTTGCACCTGGAGGAAACTTCCCTAATCCTAATGTGGCACCAGGTTTGCCTACTAATGAATGGATTCATATTGCTGTAGTATACGATGCAACAACCGGTGAACGTCTTTATTATCAGAACGGAAATCTGGTAGCTTCAGATAATGCAGCCTCTTCTTCTGTATCATTAGGAAGCAATTGCTATGTAGGATACTCTTATGACTCCAGTCGTTATTTGCCTGGTGAAATTTCTGAATTACGTATTTGGAATGTTCAAAGAACTGCCGATCAAATTGCGACCAGTATGTATACTGTAGATCCTACAACAGAAGGATTGATTGCTTATTGGAAGTTTAATGAGGGCACAGGTGGTAATATTCATGACTATACAGAACATGGTAATGACTTGTCAGGTGGTACTGTAGAATGGGTAAACGTAGAACTTCCCGAATAATAATCTAATTACTATTTAAGATACTTATTATGACTATGAAATATTTTAAATCGGGCTTATTGTTAAGCATGGCATTGGTAAGTTTTTCGCTGATGACTTCTTGTGCCGATGATTTGGAGGTCGGAAAAAAGATAGATGAATCCCAATATAACAAGGTGTTGCAGAACAATGCCTATTTGAGAGATGGAAAATCCAATTTGTCCGCTCCTGTTGTAGAGTTATATGAAAATTCATATACAACTTCTGTCAAATTGAATCTGACTAAACCGGCTACTACGGCTACCTCTGCAAAAGTGGCTATCGATGTATCTTATCTGGAAACTTATAATCAGGAACATGGTACTGATTTCCAGTTATATCCTCAAGAGTTGGTTTCATTCGATAACGGTGGTATTATTAATTTTACGGAAGAAAAATCTGGAGAGGTTGGAATGACAATCACTGGAGGAGAATCCGTTTTGGAAGACCAAACTTATGCTATACCGGTAGCTATAACAGAACCGAGTAGTGACTTTACAGTTCAGAATGAGACAGCTAAACACTGTATGTATTTGGTGAAGGATATGCGTAATGCCAGTGATGCGTATAAAGGAGAAGATGTGGTAAAAGGCTTTTTATTCTTTGAGGTGAATGGAACAAATCCTTTGAACGCTTTTTCTTTTGAATTGGAAAATGGAAAATTGTTATGGGATGTGGTTGTATTGTTTGCTGCAAATATAAACTATGATAGTGATGCCGGACGCCCATTTGTAAAATGTAATCCACAAGTCCAGTATTTATTGGACAATAATGAAACCTATTTGCAACCATTGCGTAAACGCGGTATTAAGGTTTTATTAGGATTGCTGGGTAATCATGATATGGCTGGATTGGCTCAATTATCAGAACAGGGAGCAAAAGACTTTGCACGCGAAATTGCTCAATATTGTTATGCATACAATTTGGATGGAGTAAATTATGATGATGAATATTCCAAAAATCCGGATTTAGATAATCCTGCTTTTGATAGTCCTTCTACTCGTGCTGCAGCTCGTTTGTGCTACGAGACCAAGAGAGCTATGCCTGATAAGCTAGTAACAGTATTTGATTATGGAAGAATGTATGGAACGTCATCAGTTGATGGAGTTGATGCTGACGAATGGATTGATGTAGTCGTTCCAAACTATGGTGGATCTGCATCTCCTATTGGTAATATGACTTATAAAAAGTGTGCAGGTAGTGCTGCTGAGTTAAATTTAGGAGGTGGTACTTCATTAAGTTCATCTACTGCACAAAGGTTGATTAGTGGAGGTTATGGATGGCATATGGGATTTGCTCCAAGTCCTGCGAAATATGGAAGTATTTTTAATCGTTATTCAGGTGCTTCCACTTTGTATGGTTCTGATTTAAAAGATCCTACAATATTCTATAAGCATCAAGACCCGAAACCTTATAAGTATCCGGATGATTTATATAATTGATTAAATGATGGTAAAGCAATACGTTTGTAAAGAACGATTGCTTTACCATAGAGTAAAACGTAAAAACCTTTAGTATATTATGAAAATTTTTTTATCTAGTATAGCGCTATGTTGTGCGGGCATTTTTATGGGATGTCAGGAAGATGAAGAATTAAACTTGCTGGGATATCCTGAAAATCCGGTTAGTATAGTTACTCCAGGAGAATCGGGGGATGTTTCTACAATGAAAGTAAAGGCTACTTACAATGAGAATGGAGAGTTGGTTACAGCTACTTCTTTACGTCACACTTGGACAGTTTCGTTAGCTACTCCTTCACCTGAAGATGTTGTATTGCAGATAGCTCCTTATTGTGTAAATATACCTGTTGATAAAGTAGAACTTTCAGAAACAACAATAAAGATTCCGGCTGGATATGTTTCGGCTTCTGTAACAGTTGGTTTAAAGGGTGATGATTTCTCTTTTGCTGCAGAAAATCTGGAAGCACAAACTTATGAATTGGGTTTTAATGTAGTAAATGCAGAGGGCTTGAATTTGAAAACAGAATCTGCTACAGGTAAAATGGTAATAGAGAAAGATCCATATTTAGTACATGTTTCTATGGCTGGAGAAAGTGGAAATACTGTTGCCATGAAGCGTGTTTGCAAAGATGGTGATGTTATAGGTGGAGCTGTAGAGTATTCGTTTGAAGTTCAGTTAGACCGTCCTGTAAAAGAAGATTTGCCTATTTCTTTTAGTGTTGCTGGTATACCTGAAGAATTTTTAGGAGATGCATCTTTTACTCCAGCTCAGGTTACAATCCCTGCAGGAGAGAAGAATAGTGGTGAAATTAAATGGGCAATATCAAATGATTTCTTATTTGCTAATGAAGAAGATGAGGAGTTTAATATTGTCTTGAAGCCTGTCTTTGAAAATACAGACATGGTTTCTGTGAATCCGGACAATGAAAGTATAAATATAACCTTAAATAAAACTTCTTCGTTGTTGGAATGGGTGAGTGGTACTCAATCTAATTGGGGACAATTGGAAAGAGACTCATGGACTGCAACATTATTGGAAGGTTGGTCTGGAAATGCCAGTGAATTATTTGATAATTATACTTGGGGCAGTGGTGTTCAATTTGTGGAAATAAATACTTCCGTTGGTGAAATCGTTATTGATTTAGGTAAGGAGGAAAATATCGTAGGATTCTGGGCTGTATATGGTTATGAATATTCATATCCTAGTGGATATAAGTATTTATCTCCGTTGAAAACAGAACTTTTTGTTTCTGACGATAAGAGTGAATGGACTTCTCTTGGTGTAGTGAATACTCCTTCCACTTCTACTTCTACTGACAGACATTATATTAATATTGTGGTGCCAATCAAGACACGCTATATTAAATATGCGGGTACTGTTAATTCAGATTATGCACTGATGAAGTTATTGGAAATGAAATTCTACGGAGAAAAAGAACAGTAAATTGTGTGGATATGCACATTTCATAGATTTAGAAATCTAAGCGAGAGGAGATATCAGTGATGATGTCTCCTTTTTGTTATTATATGTCCGAGTAGATTATTGATTCATATCAAGCCTTCGCGTGTGAAATTGTGGTAATTTTGCACGCGAAAATTTTTATCATTGTGGAACAGGTTATTCAGCAGACTAATATTCGTAAAGGGCTAACCAAGTTGGTAGTTCCTATTTTCATCGAGACCTTGTTGATTATGACACTGGGTGCAGTGGATACCATTATGTTGAGCCGTTATTCCGACAATAGTGTGGCGGCAGTGGGAGTAGTCAACCAAATTGTAATGTTTTCTTTCCTGGTTTTCGAGGTGATTAATATCGGTACTTCTGTATTGTGTTCTCAATATTTGGGGGCAAAACTTCAGAAGAATATGGTACAAGTTGTCGGGGTTTCTCTTTTGCTCAATCTGGTAGTAGGTGGTATAGTCAGTGCCATTTTACATTTTGGGGCTGAAACACTGTTAGGATGGATGGGATTACGTCCTGAACTTTTGAAGTACGGTATTGGCTATATGCAGATTGTAGGAGCCTTTGCATTTTTTCAGGCTATTTCGTTGACTATTTCGGCTTCGCTGCGCAGTGCCAATAAAGCTATTTATCCGATGCTGGTTACTGTGCTGGTCAATATATTAAATATCGTAGGAAACTATACTTTGATATTCGGTAAGTTTGGATTTCCGGCCTTGGGCGCCGAGGGAGCAGCTATTTCTACCTCTGTAGCCCGCGGAGTCAGTATGGTCGTTTTGTTTATTATCTTGTTCCGTAAGCACATACCTCGTTTCCCTTTGGCTTATTTCCGTCCTTTCCCTTTTATCGAGTTGAAGAAGCTTCTGCAGGTAGGTCTTCCGTCAGCAGGAGAAAATATGTCGTACAGCTTCTCTCAAGTGGTGATTACCTATCTGATTAATATACTCGGAAATAATGCGCTGACTACCCGTACTTATACAGTCAATATTGTGATGTTTGTATACCTGTTTGCCATTGCCATGGCACAGGGAGGAGCTATCAGCATCGGTCACCTGGTAGGGCAGCATAAGATTCGTGCCGCTTATCTGCTAGGTAAGTATGTGATGAGGCTTTCTATTTTGGTTTCTCTGCTACTCTCTTGTATTTGGGCGGTATTCGGACATTCCATTTTCAGTATGCTCACCAATAATGAAGAAATTATCAAACTGGGGGTAACGGTAATGATTGTAGACGTGTTGGTAGAGATTGGTCGTGCTGTAAATATTTATGCTACGAATGCACTGCGTTCGGCCGGCGATGTAAATTATCCTTTCTACGTGGGGTTGGTGGTACAGTGGATTGTTTCGGTCGGATTCAGTTACCTGTTCGGCATCTATTGGGGATGGGGGCTGGTAGGAATGTGGTGTGCTTTTCTGCTCGACGAAAACATTCGTGCTTTGATTTTTGTCCGCCGATGGAACAGTCTGAAGTGGGCAAAGAAGAGTTTTGTAAAATAGCGTGAATCGGACCTGTGTACGACTAACGGTAGTATCAGGTTGGGATATTGTTTCTGTTTATGCCTGCAACTACTGTCGCTTTATAATCGACGCTGCCGGTTGTGGAAATGACGTCGCTGATTGTATATTCGCCCACGCCGATTGTATATCCGGCGTCGTCGATTTTACTCTGTGATAGCAGACGGCAAGGCTTGTGGATGGAATGGATAGGATACGTTTCAGCGTATGGATATTCCTGTGAAAAGGAATGCAATAAAAAATCCGGTTGCTTTCAAGGTGAAGGTAACCGGATTTTGATCTATTTTTATGTGTCGTATAAACTATAGACTTGCTTTTATCGCATTGATAACAGCTGCTGTAAATCCATCGGCTTCCAGAGAATTGACTCCTTTGATGGTAATACCTCCGGGAGTAGTTACTTTCTCTATTTCCAACGCGGGGTGAGTATGCTCATTGTTGAGTAACAATTGTGCAGCTCCTTCCATTGTCTGAGCTACCATCTGCATTGCTACATTAGGCGAAATACCTAATTCTACTCCTGCCTGCATGGCTGCCTGTACATATTTCAGTACGTAAGCAATACCGCATGAGGTAAGCGAGGTGGCGGCTGCAAACTGTTTTTCTTCTATCAGGATAGAACGTCCCATTTCATTGAACATATTCAGTATGTTTTCCTTTTGCTGGTCCGATGCATTTCGTGCTGCAACCAGTGTCATGCTGGCACGTTCGGAAATGGCGGTATTCGGAATAACGCGGAATATAGTCATTTCAGGATCCACCGAATGAGCCAGTTCCTCGAAAGTCAGTCCGGCTGCTACCGAAACCAGTATTTGAGGTTGGCGCAGGCGAAGAGGTTTTAACACTTCGGCTACCTTATAAGGCTTTACCGCTACGATAACGATATCGGCATCGGTTGCCGCCTCTTTGTTGTTGTTTGTGGTGTGGATATTGGGAAATTCTGCTTTCAGCTTTTCCAGTTTTTCATTGCTGGGGTTAGAAACAGTGATTTCATATCCTTCTGTATAGTGACCTTGTGCCAGTCCGCGAGCAATAGCTCCTCCCATGTTGCCGGCTCCGATAATTGCTACTTTCATAACTTTTCTTTTTTATAGTCTTATTTACAAAGATATAATTAAAAAGGTATGCGACTGTCTGTTTATGCGGAATTATTTCTGTATCCTGCTTATTTTAAAAGTTTGCTGAGGCGGCTGATGAATTCATCAGCTTCTTCCATACTCAGGCAGAGTGGGGGAAGCAGGCGGATGACATTGGTTCCGCTGACACCGGTAAATACTTTCTGATCGAACAAAAGTTGCTGGCGCAGTTCTTTGACCGGTTCGTTGAATTCCAGACCAATCATCAGACCTTCTCCACGTACTTCTTTGATGTGGGAGAATTTCTTCAGTTCTTCGATGAGGTGACTTCCGACCTTTGCTGCGTTTTCTACCAGATTGTCTGCTTCCATTACATCGAGTACAGCAAGAGCTGCTGCACAAGCCAACTGATTTCCACCAAAAGTAGTACCCAACTGTCCGTATACAGGAGTGAATTTAGGGCTGATCAGTACGCCGGCCATCGGGAATCCGTTGGCAATACCTTTGGCTACTGTAATCATATCCGGACGGATTCCTGTATACTGATGTGCAAAGAATTTTCCGCTACGACCGTAACCCGACTGGATTTCGTCCAAAATAAGGACAGTGTTGGTTTCGTCGCAAGCAGTACGTAATGTTTGCATAAATTCTGTGGTAGGAACTTGAATACCGCCTACTCCTTGAATACCTTCAATGATTACGGCGCATACATCACCTTTGGCCAGCTCTGCCTTCACTGCTTCAGTATCGTTCAGCGGAAGGTATGTAACATGACCGTTGGCATTGATGGGAGCAATAATTTTAGGATTGTTGGTGGCTTCTACTGCCAGTGAAGTACGTCCGTGGAACGCTTTGGCAAATGAAATAACGCGAGTGCGTCCGTTGTAGAACGAAGCCAGTTTCAGTGCGTTTTCGTTTGCTTCTGCTCCGGAGTTGATAAGGAACAGTTGATAATCGTCGTATCCGGAAATCTTTCCGAGACGTTGCGCCAGTTCTACTTGCAGCTGGTTAATGACAGAGTTGGAATAGAAGCCGAGAGTGGCTACCTGTTTGCTGACTGCTTCCACGTAATGAGGATGTGCATGGCCGATAGAAATAACGGCATGTCCTCCATACAGGTCGAGGTATTCCTGTCCTTTGTCGTCCCATACATGGCAGCCTTTTCCTTTTACGATGTTTACATCGAACAAGGGATATACGTCGAATAGTTTCATCTTTGTAAATTAAGATTGAAGTAAGATACTTTTGTATCTGTCATTCTGAATGTAGTGGAAGTATTTACTACAATCAGAATGGCGTTATATATGATTCTTTAGTTAGAATGCCGAAGGTTTGAGTTTCAATCCTACGGTTTCCTCCAGATTGAACATGAGGTTCATGTTATGTACTGCTTGTCCGCTTGCACCTTTCAGCAAGTTGTCAATACAAGAGATAATCAGCAGTTTGTCGCCGTGCTTTTCCAAATGAATCAGACACTTGTTGGTGTTGACTACCTGCTTCAGGTCGATGTTCTTTTCAACGATATGTACGAAAGAATCTTCTGCGTAGTAATCGTTGTACATCTTCACGATTTCATCCAGTTCAGTCTTGGTCTTTACAACGAGAGTTGCAAATATTCCTCGTGCAAAGTCGCCACGGTAAGGAATGAAATCTACCTCTGCATTGAAGCTGTTTTGAAGTTGCTTGAGCGATTGTTTGATTTCCGGTACATGCTGGTGTGAAAAAGGTTTATACACACTCATGTTGTTGTTACGCCAGCTGAAGTGAGTGGTAGCTCCTGGTTTTACTCCAGCTCCGGTACTTCCTGTGATAGCATTGACCATAATATCATCGTTCAGCATCAGGTGTTTGGCCAAAGGAAGTAATCCCAACTGAATACAGGTGGCAAAACATCCTGGATTAGCAACATGCTTGCTTTGACAGATAGTGCGGCGGTTCAGTTCTGGAAGACCATAGACAAAATCATGGTCATCGCTTTTGATGCGGTAATCCATTGACAAGTCAATAATCTTCAAATCTTCTGGAATAGAATGGCTTTCGATGAATTTTTTTGTGTCGCCGTGTGCTGTGCAGAAGAACAAAACATCGATTGTGTCGAGAGGAAGCTCATCGGTGAAAACCAGGTCTGTTTCTCCGTAAAGTCCTTCGTGCACATCGGTTATTTTGTTTCCGGCATTACTCGAACTGTTGATAAATTTTATTTCTACTTCAGGGTGATTAAGAAGCAGGCGAATTAATTCGCCTGCAGTATAACCAGCCCCTCCTATAATTCCTGCTTTAATCATAAGTTTTTGGTTTGTGAGTTTGTAAGTTTATAAGTTGATTCCATAAGAGTGTGGACAAACTTGAAAACAGATAAACTCTTTACTTGGGGATTAGATATTTTCTTCGTCCTTGTGATTTGCGTAATATGCTCTCAAAGGAGTAGACAATACTTTGATGAAACCTTTGGCATCTTCTGCGGTCCATCCTTTCTGCATTTCACCGTATTCTCCGAATTTGTTCTTTACAAGGTCGTCTTTAGAGTCAACTCCTACGGTAGAGAAGCAGTATGGGCGAAGCTCCAGAATAGCTGTACCGTTTACGTTACGCTGAGATTCCTGCAACATGGCTTCGATGTCGCGCATAACCGGCTCCAGATACTGGCTTTCGTGAAGGAACATTCCATACCAGTTTGCTACCTGATCCTTCCAGTATTGCTGCCATTTACTCAATGTATATTTTTCAAGGAATTTGTGTGCGCCGATAATCAGCATAGGAGCTGCGGCTTCGAAGCCTACACGTCCCTTGATACCGATGATAGTATCGCCTACGTGCATATCACGTCCGATACCATACGCTGCTCCGATTTCTTCAACTTTCTGAATCGCTTTGATTTTGTCATCAAATACTTCACCGTTTACAGCATACAGTTCTCCTTTTTTGAATTCCAGCTTCAGCAGTTCGCTTCCAGTCTTGGTTACTTGCTTCAGATAAGCACTTTCAGGAAGTCCTTGTGTAGAATCCAGAATCTCTCCGCCGCAGATAGAAGTACCCCAGATACCTACGTTGTAAGAGTATTTCAGCTTGGTGAAATCAGCTTCAAATCCATGTTCTTTCAGATAGTTGATTTCGTATTCACGGCTCAGTGCCATGTCGCGGGTTAAGGTGATGATTTCTACTCCCGGTGCCATTACCAGGAATGTCATATCGAAACGCACCTGGTCGTTACCGGCTCCTGTAGAACCATGAGCGATGGCATGTGCACCGATTTCTTTTGCGTAACGTGCAATGGCTAATGCCTGGAAGATACGTTCTGAACTTACAGAAATAGGATAAGTACCGTTACGCAATACGTTTCCAAAGACCATGTATTTCAAGCTCTTTTCGTAATATTCCTGAGTCACGTCCAGTGTTACGTATTTAACGGCTCCCAGTTTATATGCATTTTCTTCGTTCTGTTTCAGTTGTTCAGGGCTGAAGCCTCCGGTATTGGCACAAGCTGCATACACTTCGTAACCTTTTTCTTTTGTTAAATACATTACGTTGAATGAGGTGTCCAATCCGCCGCTAAATGCAACGACTACTTTTTTCTTTTCTTCCATAAGGCTTCTGTTTAAAAGTTATTGATTTTATCGTCTGTATGTAGAGCCGGATCGTAAAGCATGGCGGTACAGATACAGAATTTGCGTTTTTTTGCTACTAAAATTTCATGGTTGATACAGCCTTCGCAACCTTTCCAGAATGCTTCGTCGTCTGTCAGTTCATTGAAAGTAACAGGTACATATCCCAGTTCTGTGTTCATTTTCATAACAGCAGCTCCCGAAGTCAAGCTGAAGATTTTAGCTTTAGGCCATCTTAAACGAGCAAGGGTGAATGATGCATGTTTGATTCGTTTAGCCAACCCACATCCTCTGTATTTGGGATGCACAATCAGACCGGAAGTGGCTACATATTGTTTGTTTCCCCATGATTCGATATAGGTAAATCCTGCAAAATCGTTGCCACACAGAGCGATAATGGCTTTTCCTTCTTTCATTTTTGTGGCTACGTATTCGTGTGTACGTTCTGCGATACCTGTTCCGCGTACTTTTGCAGCTTCTCTGATTGTGTCTAATATTGTGTCAACATAAACCTCGTGTGAGGCGTCGGCTACCATCACATCAATTTGTTTAGTATCCATTGCTAATTTTCTTTATTTGTTTATATTAGGTATAATGTGTGAAAGAGATTGTTTTAAAGTGGTTTGAGAACATCCTTCGCGAAGAACCAGCATGATGGTATCATCTCCTGCAATTGTTCCTAAAATTTCGTACGACTGGCTGTTGTCTATGTCGTATGCCAAGCTGCTGGCATAGCCTGGACGGGTTTTAATAACAGCAATATTTCCAGAGAATTCAATTGACACAAAACCGTTATGACGTAGCATTTCGCTGGCTGTATGAGATTCTGTCATACGCTTGTACATCGTATTGTTGGGAAGTACATATACATAATTTCCGTTCATACTGGCAGCTTTAGCTACTTTGAGCTGTTTTAAATCTCGTGAAAGTGTAGCCTGTGTTAACTGGAAACCTTCTTTTGCCAGTTCTTGCAAAAGTTCTTCTTGGCTTCCTATCTCTTTACTCGATATGATAATCTTGATAGAATCGAGTCTGCTGTTTTTATTTTTCATATGTATAATTATTCTTTGTCGGGCGCAAAGTTACGTATATTTTTGGAATAATGGATGCGTTTATAGGTTTATTTATGCAATTATTTGCAAAAATAATATGAATATGCAAAAATAGGGAATGATTATGCAAACAGAAGCGAATCTGTTTTTGTGGGATCGTATTTATTTTGCTTATCTTTGTTGATGAAAGATTAATCAGATTCAAGATATATGAAAACAAGTTGTTTGTCAGAAGAAAAAGATCCGATGGGAGCTGCTATATCCGATTATTTTCATTTGGGTAAGGCGGGCCGTCTGAAAGTATTTTCATCACAGTTTGAGGAGGATGATTTTCCGGTAGAGAATTTATTCCGTACGTATGATGAAATGCCGGAATTGGAACAGGTTGCTTTGCAGATGGCAGAAGGGCGTATTCTGGATGTGGGTGCTGGTAGCGGCTGTCATTCTCTCGTATTAAAAGAAAAGGGAAAAGAAGTTTTGCCTATTGATATTTCTTCTTTATCAGTAAAGGTAATGCAGGAAAGAGGATTGGAGAATGCGCGTCAGATTAATTTCTTTGATGAACATTTTACCGATCGCTTTGATACGATTCTGTTGCTGATGAATGGTTCGGGAATTGTCGGAAAGATTGAAAACTTACCGGCGTTTTTCTTACGTGTGAAGCAATTGCTCAATCCGGGTGGATGTGTACTGATGGATTCGAGCGACTTGCGTTATTTGTTCGAAGAAGAAGACGGCAGTTTTGTGATTGACCTTGCGGCTTCCTACTATGGGGAGATTGATTTTTGTATGCATTATAAGAAGATAAAAGGAGAGACATTCGACTGGCTTTATATTGATTTTGAAACCTTGAGTCTGTATGCATCGCAGTATGGATTCAATGTAGAAAAAGTTCAGGAAGGTGAGCATTATAATTATTTGGCTAAGTTGATCTTGCGATAATGCTTATACCGTCTGGTAAGTTATAATATACAAAAGAGCTCACTTGGATAAAACCGGCTAATAGGGAATCCAAGTGAGCTCTTTATTTGTATTTGTTAGGTTGCTTTATACTGCAATCAGATGACTCCGAAATGTTTCAATGCATGCGTAATTCCGTCTTCGTCTACAGAGGTAGTTACGTAATCGGCTGAAGCCTGCACTTCTGGTGCTGCATTACCCATTGCCACTCCGATCTTTACATGGCGAAGCATTGGAATGTCGTTTCCTCCGTCGCCAAAAGCCATAGTTTCTTCTAAATTGATACCGTAATGTTCCAGCACCTTGTCGATACCCATACTTTTGCTGTTCCCGCTTGCGATGATGTCTGTAAAGAGTGGATTCCAACGCATAGGTTCGCATCCCAATAGCACGTGGTCGAATATCTCTTTTTCCTGCTCCTTATTGAAGTATCCCATAATCTGAAGTACATCTTCCTGTAGGGCGTGTTCTATGGGTTCAACCGGAGGAGTATCAATCTCAATCAGGCGTGCTACCTCTTCTACCGATGCATCGATGGAGGTGATAAACCAACGGTCGCCAGAGGCAAAAACAAAAGGTATCTCCGGATGAGCATGGTGGTAGTTTACCAGACGCTCGATATCTTCTCTTGAGATGCCTTTCTTGAATATATCCTCATGACTGGATGTGAAACAGTGTGCTCCGTTCAGTGTGATGTATCCGTCGAATTCAATATCTCCTACAGCGTCCATCATCAACATTTTAGGACGTCCGGTAGCAATGAATACTTTAATACCTTGTTGGCGTAATTGCTGTAAGGTCTGTCGGGTACTTTCGGGGATGGTGTGAGTCTTGAATGACACCAAAGTTCCGTCTATATCAAAGAAAATAGCTTTAACCATGTGCTCTATATATAATAATGTGTACAAAGGTACGAATAAACTGAATGAATGTGCTTGATATGTATCAAAAAGTCGTCTTTGTTGCATTTCTGTGATGAGGACGTATGTGATAAGCCGGAATATTTTATATTTGTGGGTGACTATTCACAATTTTACAGGTAAAAAGATCACGAATTATGGCATATCACTTTACAAAAGTTGCAATAAAAATAGGCAGTAATGTACTGACCCGTAAAGACGGCACATTGGATATTACCCGTATGTCGGGACTTGTAGACCAAATGGCTGAACTTCACCGTGCGGGTGTAGAACTTGTGCTGATTTCTTCCGGAGCAGTTGCTTCCGGTCGCAGTGAACTGAAGGTTTCCCGTAAACTCGATTGCGTGGAGCAGCGTCAGTTGTATTCGGCAGTTGGGCAGGCTAAGCTTATAAACCGTTATTATGAATTGTTTCGTGAACATGGTATTACGGTAGGACAGGTGCTTACTACAAAAGAAAGCTTCGGAACCCGTCGTCATTACCTCAACCAGCGCAATTGCATGCGTGTGATGTTGGAGAATGGAGTAATCCCCATTGTCAACGAGAACGATACGATATCTGTCACTGAACTGATGTTTACAGACAATGATGAACTTTCCGGTCTGATAGCCTCTATGATGGGAGTGCAGGCTCTGATTATCCTAAGTAATGTAGATGGAGTTTACAATGGGCCGCTTTCCAGTCCGGATACAACCGTAATTCGTACCGTAGAACCGGATAAAGATTTGTCCGATTATATACAGACCGAGAAGTCGGGATTTGGAAGAGGAGGCATGCTTACTAAATCCACTATAGCCCGAAAGGTAGCCGCAGAAGGTATTACAGTAATGATAGCAAACGGAAAGAAAGACCATATTCTGACCGATTTGCTGCAGAATCCGGAAGAAGTTGTATGCACCCGTTTTCTGCCAGCAGCAGAAAGCGTTTCAAGCCTGAAAAAATGGATTGCCCATAGCGAAGGATTTACTAAAGGAGAGATTCATTTAAGTAAGCAGGCGGTAGAGGCAGTAAAGGGAGAAAAAGCTGTCAGTATTCTTCCGGTGGGAGTAACAAGTATAAAAGGTGATTTTGAAAAAGACGATTTGGTTTCCGTGATGGATGAAAAAGGCGAACAAATCGGCTTGGGAAGAATCTCCATCGATGCGGAGCAGGCTTTGCAGATGATAGGTAAGCACGGCCAGAAGCCGCTGGTGCATTACGACTATCTGTATTTGGAGTCATTTTAAAGCAATGTAAAACGTTATTCGGATAGCCGATGCCTGGAAGTGAAGCGGAGCGGAGGCTTATCGGGGAATCTTCAAGAGATTGATAAGCAATTGCCGTTGCAGAGAATAAGTTGTTCCGTGTGTCTGTACATATTCCAAAAGATTTAAACCGTCTTGTTGCAGTTTGGTTTTAAGCAGCAGGTCGTCTTTGGTTTCATCGGCTATCTTCAGCATTATCATTGCAGCCAGTTCTATCTTCTCCAAGTCGGCCTGTGTATCATATAAAGAAAGAATATCTTCGGCCCTCATGGTTTGCAGTTGCATCATGTTTACCCCCAATATTTTCTGGGCTGTATCTTCATATTCACTCCATTCCTTTTGTGTTATTTTCTTTCGTTTTAGCAGCATGTTGGCAATGGCAGTGAATATTTCTTGAATAATTCGTATTAAATAGTCCTGTTTTATCATCATTTTGTTTTTTAATACGACAAAGTTCGGAATATTTTTCTTGATTTCCCGTAATCTTTCGTAATTTTGAGCGGAAAACTAAAAGATCGAACTATGGACGAACAGATAAAACAAATAGCAGAACGCATTCGTGGATTGCGGGATGCACTTGATCTGAGTGTAGAAGAAATGGCAGCCCAGTGTGGATTGGGTATTGAGCAATATCAGCTGATGGAGTCGGGGGAAGGTGATATCTCTGTAAGTATGTTGCAGCAAGTGGCCCGCCACTTTGATATTCCTCTGGATGTGCTGATGTTTGGTGAAGAACCTAAAATGAGTTCTTATTTCTTGACACGTTGGGGAACCGGAGTTTCGGTAGAGCGTACAAAGGCCTATAAATATCAGGCTTTGGCTTCGGGTTTTAAAGCCCGTAAGGCAGATCCTTTCCTGGTTACGGTAGAACCGAAGCCGGAAGATACACCGATGTTTTACAATACCCATCGCGGACAAGAGTTTAATTTGGTTATCGAAGGGCGCATGCTTTTGAGTATAAATGGAAAAGAATTGGTGTTGGAAGCGGGAGACAGTCTTTATTTCGACTCGTCTTTGCCTCATGGGATGAAAGCTCTCGATGGCAAGGCTGTTAAGTTTCTGGCCGTAGTCATGTCATAATATAATTTAAAAGAGTATATGTTAGAAAGATTTGTAGAACAAACTCATTTTACCTCTCAGGAAGATTTTATTGCACATTTTAAAATCAAGGTTCCGGAGGTCTTCAACTTCGGTTACGATGTAGTAGATGCATGGGCTGCAGAGTGTCCGGACAAAAATGCTTTGCTTTGGACAAACGATAAAGGAGAACATATTCAGTTTACCTATGCAGACCTGAAGCGCGAGACAGACCGTACTGCTTCGTATTTTCAGAGTCTGGGTATCGGACACGGCGATAAGGTGATGCTGATTCTGAAAAGACGCTATGAATTCTGGTTTTCCATTATCGCTTTGCATAAATTGGGTGCAGTGGTGATTCCGGCTACTCACTTGCTGACTAAAAAGGATATTGTGTATCGTTGTAATGCTGCCACTATCAAGATGATTGTTGCTGCCGGTGAAGATGTGATTACCCGACATATTATAGATGCCATGCCGCAATCGCCCAGTGTAGAGAAACTGGTGAGCGTAGGTCCGGAATATCCGGAAGGTTTCGAAGATTTCCATAAGGGAATAGAGCAGGCTGCTCCTTTTGTACGTCCTGCACAGGTCAATACAAACGACGATATTTCGCTGATGTATTTTACTTCGGGAACAACAGGAGAACCTAAGATGGTGGCTCACGACTTTACGTATCCGTTGGGACATATTGCAACCGGAAGTTTCTGGCACAACCTGCACGAAAACAGTTTGCATCTGACTATTGCCGATACGGGATGGGGAAAAGCCGTATGGGGAAAACTTTATGGACAGATGATTGCCGGTGCGAATATCTTTGTGTACGATCATGAGAAATTTACTCCTGCCGATATCTTGCAGAAGATTCAGGATTATCATATCACATCTCTGTGTGCGCCTCCTACTATCTATCGTTTTCTGATTCGTGAGGATATTACAAAATACGATTTGTCTTCATTGGAATATTGTACTACAGCAGGTGAGGCGTTGAACTATTCTGTATACGATACATTTAAGAAGATTACCGGTATCCGCCTGATGGAAGGTTTCGGACAGACAGAAACAGCTTTGACTTTGGCCACTTTCCCGTGGATGGAACCGAAACCGGGAAGTAT
Organism: Phocaeicola acetigenes; assembly: GCF_027529745.1. NCBI lineage: Bacteria > Pseudomonadati > Bacteroidota > Bacteroidia > Bacteroidales > Bacteroidaceae > Phocaeicola > Phocaeicola acetigenes. The sequence goes on along the minus strand of NZ_JAPZVM010000003.1, from coordinate 170,376 downwards.
GGGTGTACCAAATCCGCAGTATGACATTGATTTGCTGACACCGGACGGCCGCTCGGCAGAGGACGGAGAACAAGGTCAGATTGTAGTGCGCACAGATAAGGGAAAACCATTGGGCTTGTTTAAAGAATATTATCGGGACGAAGTGCTTACCCGTGAAGCTTGGCACGATGGTATTTATTATACAGGTGACGTGGCTTGGCGTGATGAAGACGGATATTACTGGTTTGTCGGTCGTGCAGACGATGTAATCAAGAGTTCTGGATACCGTATCGGCCCGTTCGAAGTAGAAAGTGCCTTGATGACTCATCCGGCTGTGGTAGAATGTGCTATCACTGGAGTTCCCGATGAAATACGTGGACAGGTGGTAAAGGCTACTATCGTATTGGCAAAAGATTATAAGGAACGTGCTGGGGCTGAACTTGTGAAGGAATTGCAAGATCATGTAAAACGTGTAACAGCTCCGTATAAATATCCTCGTGTGATTGAATTTGTAGACGAATTGCCTAAGACAATCAGTGGAAAGATTCGCCGTGTAGAAATACGTGCGAAGGATAATCAGTAAGTGTTTGTTGGCTTTATATGAGAGAGGGGTTGCCGGTCGGTGTAATGACGGCGATTCCTCTTTTTTTTTGTTTTCTGCTGATTAGGGGTAAAAATTACAAATTGTCAATGTTGTGCGAAGGGAAAAGCTGGAGAAATAGAAATTTCAAAATGTCAAATCAGAGGCTTGTATATGGCGTTATTTGTCCTCGGATGAGAGGCTGGTGAAAAAGAAGGGCGTTTTTGGAAGTTGGTGAAATTGAAAAAAGATAGCTTCGCTCGTATTTTTGTGTTTTCATGTAGGAAAATAGGGGGATATTCTTTTTATATGATGGCAACTGGGGCAAAAACAAACATTGTGTTAAATTGAAATTGTATAGATTGCAGGCTGGGTTTGTGATATGAATTGTTAATAAAGGTATAAAAAGTGGGGTGCTGAAGGGGGATTTTATGCGACTGATCGCGTGAGCGTACGCGACGGGTCACGTTGCCCGACGATACAAGTCGCGTTACCCAACGATACAAGAAGAAAAACCTTGTGATACCAGTTTTTTTTCAATTAGGAAACCGTATGAGAAATATGTTGAATAGCATGAATTTAAGAGAACTTTTCGTAAAGAAAAGCATCCTTTCCCCTCAGGAAGGAGATTTTTGCTCAAAGTGTCGGTTAGCGGAAAAAACGAAATCGGGAAAATATGATATAAAGAAAGGCTTTTCAATAACACTTTGAAAAGCCGGTACTCCACATTTGTCTTGCAAAAAAAGGAAAGATTACCAGAATTTATTCATTTCTGCATTGTATTCAAATCCGGCCTCTTTCAATTGATTTACAATTTCTTCTTTGCTGACATTTAAATCTTCACACAACGCGTCGAGTGAAGGGTAGAAGTCGCGTAGCTTCATGTTGATGAGGCTGAACAGCATCATCGGATCTTTGGGTAATTCCATATTCTTTGTACCTTTTTATTGAAAACCGTGCAAAAGTAGCAAATTTATTTTTGATGAGGATGAGAAAAAGTAGATTATTCCTATTTCTTTTCAGAATTGGTGCTTTAGTTTGCAGTATGAAAAATAAAACGAGTATTAATTTAAAAATGAAAAGCGATATGAAAAAGTTTATGTTTTTACTGATGTGTGTGTTGACAATGCAAGTAGCTATGGCAGATAATGACAAGCCGATTACTTTTGAGCAACTGCCCCAGACTGCTCAGCAGTTTGTAAAACAGAATTTCCCGGATTTGAAAATTGCTTTTGTCAAGATGGAAAAAGATTGGTTCGATACCGAATATAGCGTGATGTTCCTGAATGGCGATAAAATTGATTTCCAAAAAGATGGTCAGTGGAAAGAAATTAAATGCCGCCGTAGCACAGTGCCTATGCAGGTTGTGCCGGCTCAAATCCGTAATCATGTAAAAACCAATTATCCGGATGCAAATGTATTGTCCATTGAAAAAGACCGCTACGAATACGAAGTAAGACTCTCGAATTTCTGGGAGCTGAAGTTTGACTTGAAGTACAACTTGATTGACATGGATCATGAAAATGACTAAATAGGATGCCGTTGGCTTCTGATGCTACCTCTAATTGATAGATTCACCCCTGTTGATATCTGATATAGTTATTAACAGGGGTGTGCTTTTTTGTTGATAAGTAGAGTGGATAAATCGGTTGATAACTTTATAAGTATCAGATAAACAATGGATTTTTAGTTATTAACAGGTTTGTGCTACTTGTTAATAACTTGTGGATAAATGGATAATTGGAGTATTATGCGTATATTTACATTCCATTGAGTAAAATATACGACTATGAAAAAGAATATTCTTATGTTTGCTGCTGCGGCGGCTTTGTGTCTGGTGGTTTCCTGCCAGTCTGAACAGAAAAATCAGGAGTCTCAACCGGTGGATGCTTTACAAACCATAGCACAGCGTACCAGTGTGCGTAAATATGTGCAGGGAAAGGCGGTAGAGCAGGAAAAGGTGGATAAAATATTGCGTGCGGCAATGGCTGCACCCAGCGGAATGGATCGCCGGCCTTGGGAGTTTGTGGTGGTGAACGACCGTGCTTTGCTGGATTCTCTGGCAGCTTCTTTATCGAATGCCAAGATGCTGGCTACCGCTCCGATGGCTATTGTGGTAGCGGCTGATACAACCAAGTCGGAATATTGGTATCTGGACTGCTCTGCAGCAGCTCAGAATATTCTTCTTTCTGCTAAGGCTCTGGGCTTGGGAACTGTATGGACAGCGGCTTATCCTTATCAGGACAGAATGGGAATTGTGAAAAAATACCTGCAGTTGCCTGAGCAAATCAGTCCGTTGTGCGTCATACCGGTAGGCTATCCCGACGGCTCTTTTACTCCTAAGGATAAGTGGGATGAAACTCGGGTTCATTACAACAAATGGAAATAATTGTAAAATAAATACTAAAGTTTTCTGTATTAGAGCTGTTAACTCGGGAAAAAGCATTATTTTTGCAACCTCATAGACTGCAAATGAAAGGCAGTTTTGTATACCGAATTTTAATTTGTAAAGTAAAGTATTATAATGGAGCTTGATTTACTCACGGCTATATCACCTATTGATGGGCGATACAGAGGCAAAGCGGGAGCTTTGGCTGCTTATTTTTCAGAATATGCACTGATTAAATATCGTGTGCAGGTAGAAATTGAATATTTTATTACTTTATGCGAACTGCCTTTGCCGCAGTTGAAATCATTGGATCCTGCTCGCTTTGAGTCTTTGCGTGACATCTATCGTAATTTCTCGGAAGCAGATGCCGGACGTATCAAGGAGATTGAGAGTGTAACCAATCATGATGTAAAAGCGGTTGAGTATTTCATCAAGGAACAGTTTGATAAACTGGGAGGACTGGAGGCTTATAAGGAGTTTATCCACTTTGGCCTGACTTCACAGGATATCAACAATACTTCAGTGCCTTTGTCAATCAAGGATGCACTGGAAGAAGTGTATTATCCTCAAATCGAAAAACTGATTGCTCAGCTTACCGCATATGCAGAAGAATGGGCAAATATTCCGATGTTGGCTAAAACTCACGGACAGCCGGCTTCTCCGACTCGTCTGGGTAAGGAAATTATGGTTTTTGCATATCGCTTGAACCGTCAGTTGGCTGTATTGAAAGCTTGTCCTATCACCGCGAAATTTGGTGGTGCAACCGGAAACTATAACGCACATCATGTGGCTTATCCGGAATTCGACTGGAAAGCATTCGGTAATCGTTTCGTGGCTGAAAAATTGGGATTGGAACGTGAAGAATATACAACCCAGATTTCCAACTACGACAACTTGGGAGCAATCTTCGATGCAATGAAGCGTATCAATACCATTATGATTGATATGAACCGCGACTTCTGGCAATATATTTCTATGGAATACTTTAAACAGAAGATTAAAGCCGGAGAAGTAGGTTCGAGTGCAATGCCTCACAAGGTGAATCCGATTGACTTTGAAAATGCAGAAGGAAACTTGGGTATGGCTAATGCAATCTTTGAACACTTGTCAAGCAAGTTGCCGGTATCTCGTTTGCAGCGCGACCTGACAGACTCTACAGTATTGAGAAACATCGGTGTGCCGTTCGGACATACTATCATTGCTATTCAGAGTTCTTTGAAAGGATTGGGCAAACTGCTGCTGAACGAGCATAAGATTTATGAAGATCTGGATAACTGCTGGAGTGTAGTAGCCGAAGCTATACAGACTATTTTGCGCCGTGAGGCTTATCCTCATCCTTATGAAGCACTGAAAGCGCTGACTCGTACTAATCAGGCTATCAATGAAGCTTCAATTAAAGATTTTATTGAAACACTGGAAGTGAGCGAGGATGTGAAGAAAGAATTACGTGCAATTACTCCTCATAACTATACAGGTATGTAAAAAAACAGCCCGAGAGGGTTTAATATTAATTATATAAGAAAAAGAAATTATGATGCCAGAAAGAGAAAACAGACAAGACGGAGGTGAAAACACCCAGTATAACCGTGATGGTTACAAGTCTTACAACAGAGAAGGATATAACAAATACAACAGAAGTGAAGGTGGAAACAGCTATGGCCGCCGTTCTTATGGTGCGAATCGTGAGAATGGAGATCGTCCTTATCGCTCTTCTTATAATCCTCGCTTCAATAATAATAATGAGGACCGTCCGCAGCGTTCTTACGGTAACAATCGTCCGCAGCGCTCTTACGGAAATCGTCCGGCTTATGGTAATAATGAAAACGGTGAGCGTTCTTCTTATAATCCGCGCTTTAACAATGGTAACCGTCCGCAGCGTTCTTATAATCCACGCTTTAATAATAATGAAGGAGGTGACCAGGCACAGCGTGCTTATCGTCCGCGTTTTAACAATGGTGGCGAACAGCAGGGTTATGGAAACCGTCAGCCGCGTCCGCGCTTTGCTCCCGGACAGCAGGGAGGATATGGTCGTCAGCAGGGTAATTTCCGCCCACGTACTGCCGATTACAATCCGAATGCAAAATATAGCATGAAGAAACAGATTGAGTACAAGGATATTCTGACTGATCCGAACGAACCGATCCGTTTGAATAAATTTTTGGCTAATGCTGGTATTTGCTCTCGTCGTGAGGCGGACGAATTCATTACAGCAGGAGTTGTTTCTGTAAATGGAGTGGTAGTTACAGAATTGGGTACTAAGATTAAACGTACGGATGAGGTGAAGTTCCACGACCAGCCGGTAAGCGTAGAGCGTAAGGTGTATGTGTTGCTGAACAAACCGAAAGACTGCGTAACTACTTCGGATGACCCACAGGAACGTAAGACTGTAATGGATTTTGTGAAGGGTGCCTGCAAGGAACGTATCTATCCGGTAGGTCGTCTGGACCGTAATACAACTGGTGTGCTGTTGCTGACAAACGATGGTGATCTGGCTTCTAAACTGACTCATCCTAAATATCTGAAGAAGAAAATCTATCATGTATACTGTGATAAGAATGTAACAAAGGCTGATTTGGATCAGATTGTGCAGGGTATCACACTGGATGATGGAGAAATTCATGCAGATGCTATCAGTTATGCTTCTGATACGGACAAGTCTCAGGTGGGTATCGAAATCCATTCAGGAAAGAACCGTATCGTGCGCCGTATCTTTGAATCGCTCGGTTATCGCGTCATTAAACTGGACCGCGTATATTTTGCCGGACTTACTAAGAAGGGCTTGCGCCGTGGCGATTGGCGTTATCTGACAGAGCAGGAAGTGAACATGCTTCGTATGGGATCTTTTGAATAATTATTAATATATGAAATGATTTCACTATATTGAAAAACGGTAACGAAGAGTCTGTAGATCATTGGTTGGTTTTGCAGATTCTTCGTTGGCGTTCGTAACGATGAGGATTGTAGTGGAGTTGTTTTATTTCAATCATTAAATAACAGACAAATGGAAACAATTCGTAGAACAAAAATTGTAGACCTTTTGAAATGCCGTGATTTCGGTGCAATGGTCAATGTGAAAGGTTGGGTGCGTACTCGTCGTGGTAGCAAACAGGTAAACTTTATCGCGCTGAATGATGGTTCTACTATAAATAATGTACAGGTGGTAGTAGATTTGGCTAACTTTGATGAAGATATGCTGAAACAGATTACAACCGGTGCATGTATCAGTGTAAACGGTGAATTGGTAGAATCGGTAGGTGCCGGACAGGCTGCCGAAATTCAGGCTCGTGAGATCGAAGTGCTGGGCGTTTGTGATAATACTTATCCACTTCAGAAAAAAGGACACTCTATGGAGTTCCTTCGTGAAATCGCTCACTTGCGTCCTCGTACCAATACTTTTGGAGCTGTGTTCCGTATCCGTCACAATATGGCGATTGCTATTCACAAGTTCTTCCACGAACGCGGATTCTTCTATTTTCATACTCCGCTGATTACAGCATCCGACTGTGAAGGTGCAGGACAGATGTTCCAGGTTACTACCATGAACTTGTATGATTTGAAGAAAGATGAAAACGGTTCTATCATTTACGACAACGACTTCTTCGGCAAACAGGCAAGTTTGACTGTATCTGGACAGCTTGAAGGTGAGTTGGCTGCTACTGCATTGGGCGCTATCTATACATTTGGCCCTACATTCCGTGCAGAAAACTCGAATACACCGCGTCACTTGGCTGAGTTCTGGATGATTGAACCGGAAGTGGCTTTCAATGATATCAATGATAACATGGATTTGGCTGAGGAATTTATCAAATATTGTGTGCAGTGGGCACTCGACAACTGCTACGATGATGTGAAGTTCCTGAATGATATGTTTGATAAAGGCTTGATTGAGCGTTTGCAGGGTGTGTTGAAAGAATCATTCGTACGCTTGCCTTATACAGAAGGTATCAAGATTTTGGAAGAGGCTGTTGCGAAAGGACATAAGTTTGAATTCCCGGTATATTGGGGTGTAGACTTGGCTTCGGAACACGAACGTTATTTGGTGGAAGAACACTTTAAACGTCCGGTTATTCTGACTGATTATCCGAAGGAAATCAAGGCATTCTATATGAAGCAGAACGAAGATGGTAAGACTGTCCGTGCAATGGATGTTTTGTTTCCGAAAATCGGTGAAATCATTGGTGGATCTGAACGTGAAGCTGATTATGACAAACTGCTGACTCGTATTCAGGAATTGAATATCCCAATGAAAGATATGTGGTGGTATCTGGATACTCGTAAGTACGGTTCATGTCCTCATTCTGGATTCGGACTTGGATTTGAACGTTTGTTGCTCTTCGTAACAGGTATGGCTAATATTCGTGATGTAATACCATTCCCACGTACTCCACGTAACGCAGAATTCTAATAATCGTTTTTTTTGAATAAACTGTTAGGGCGTCTTGTTGGCTGAAAGGCCGGTAAGACGCCTTTTATATTTTCTGGATGAGAAAACAGAAGGCTGTACGGGAAAAAGAGGATTGGGTATATGTTGAAAAGAGAAATGAATTTATTGCTAATAATTTAATGAAAAACAGCGTATTTTAAAATGTTTTTGTTATATTTGTGTGTGCTCCGTTAGCAGATGAACTCTAATACATATAATTATGAAAATCCGTTATTTCTTATCATTGATGGTAGCTATGCTGCTGGGTACAATGAGTACGGTAGTAGCACAGGATATTGAGGAAAAAGTGCCGGTAACACTGAATGGTGTTTGGCAAATGTGTTTTTATCGTTCAAGTTCGCCCGATATACCAGGTGAATTAAAAACAAGTAATTCTCTTAAGATTCTTTCCGACGACGGACGTTTCTGTAATTTGGTGATGATGCCGCAGGGGGCTATTATAATAGGTTATGGCACTTATAAGGTAGAATCGCCTGAAGTGTATTCTGAAACAATTGAAAAGAATATTCATCTTCCTCAATTGGATGGAAAAAAGAATGAGCTTCACTTTAAATTAGAGGATAATGGAAATTTGATGTATATAAAATATTTCCTGGCTCAAGATAAGGATGGGAATCAGGTGGATTCATGGTGCTATGAAATATGGAAGCGGGTAGAAATGCCGGAAGAATATCCGGAGAACATTATCCGTTGATAAAATAAGCAAAGAGCGAAGTACAAAAGTCTTGGGAATGTACTTCGCTCTTTTTATGCTGGAAAGGAGGATAGGTTATGCATGAGATGGATTGTCCCGTGGAGCTAATAAATAATAGATGGCTGCTCCTATGATTTGAAAAAGCAGGATTATTGCAATCCATAGCGCTTTGGCACCATTACTCAGTTTCGTATTCTTCATGATGTCAAGGATGGCAATGATGAGGACTGCCAGAAACAAGAATAAGATAAGTATAAAAATACTGTAATTTGGCATGGTGAAATATTTTAAGGTTTGTTTGTATCTGCGGTGTATTTAAAATTGCAATTGCATTTATAAGAATGGTGTGATGGAATGACCTTGTATTAAGATAAAGCACAGATGTAACAAACATATCTGTTAAATTATCTTTGTAGCAAGATAAGGAAAAAAAGTGAAATATGCAATTTGAAATGAGATATTTTAGATTGGTACATAGGGAGGAGCGCCTTTAGGAAAGAAGAGTGTCTGCAATCTGTGCTGAAATTGTGTATTCGTTAAAACTCAATCATTTGCAGAAAGAAAAAAATATATAAAATCTTTGAGGGTTCAAGGAAAAGTCGTACCTTTGCAAGCCGATTATTATCAAATAGTGATAAATTTTTAATTCTGAGCATCTTGTTCTTCATTGTCCGGAAGGATGAGGTAGGAGGAAATTGTTTTTTAGTAGTAACATTTAAAAAAGAATTTAAGAGTGGATACTTTAAGTTACAAGACCATTTCTGCAAACAAGGAAACTGCAACAAAAGAATGGGTTGTAGTTGATGCTACCGATCAGGTTGTAGGCCGTCTCGGTGCTAAAGTTGCAAAGTTGTTGAGAGGTAAGTACAAACCAAACTTCACCCCTCATGTAGACTGCGGTGATAACGTAATTATCATCAATGCAGACAAAGTGAAATTTACAGGTAATAAGTGGAATGATAAAGTTTACCTGAGCTACACTGGTTATCCAGGTGGTCAGCGTGAAATCACTCCTGCTCGCTTGATGGCTAAACCGAATGGCGCTGAAAAATTGATGAAGAAAGTAGTTAAAGGTATGCTTCCTAAGAATCGTCTGGGAGCTAAGTTGCTGGGTAACTTGTATGTGTACGAAGGTGCTGAACACAAACACGAAGCTCAGACTCCGAAAGTAATTGATATTAACACACTTAAATAATAAAGAATGGAAGTAGTAAATGCATTAGGTAGACGTAAAAGCGCTATCGCACGCGTTTTCGTAAGCGAAGGTACAGGAAAGATTACTATTAACAAGAGAGACCTTGCACAGTACTTTCCATCAACTATTCTGCAGTATGTAGTAAAACAGCCGTTGAATAAACTGGAAGTGGCTGAAAAATATGATATCAAAGTAAATCTTTGCGGTGGTGGTTTCACTGGTCAGTCTCAGGCTTTGCGTTTGGCAATTGCTCGTGCACTGGTTAAAATCAACCCGGAAGATAAGAAAACTCTTCGTGCTGAAGGTTTCATGACTCGCGATCCTCGTGAAGTTGAACGTAAGAAACCAGGACGTCCTAAAGCACGTAGAAGATTCCAGTTCAGTAAACGTTAAGCTTTTGAGTTTATTAGTTTGTAAGTTGATAAGTTTGTTGCAAGTAATCGGTTTGTATACACTTATGACTAACTCAGAAAACTTAGAAACTCAAAAACTTAAATGAAAGCGTTTAGTATCTAAACCATCGGGATTTTCCTTACAAGGGTTTGTGGAGAAACTACCCGATAGTTGGTTTAATTAACAAAAAAGAAAGTAAACGATTTAAAGATTAAAACAATGTCAAGAGTAAATTTTGATACATTATTGGAGGCTGGTTGCCACTTCGGACATTTGAAGAGAAAGTGGAACCCTGCAATGGCTCCTTATATTTTCATGGAACGCAACGGTATTCACATCATCGACTTGAACAAAACCGTTGTAAAAGTAGAAGAAGCTGCTGAAGCTTTGAAACAAATCGCTAAATCAGGAAAGAAAGTCCTGTTTGTCGCTACTAAGAAACAAGCTAAACAGGTAGTAGCTGAAAAAGCTGCTTCTGTAAACATGCCTTATGTTATCGAACGCTGGCCGGGTGGTATGTTGACTAACTTCCCGACTATCCGTAAGGCTATCAAGAAAATGGCTACTATCGATAAGTTGACTAACGATGGTACTTACTCTAACTTGTCTAAGAGAGAAGTTCTGCAGATTTCTCGTCAGCGTGCTAAGTTGGAAAAGAACTTGGGTTCTATCGCTGATTTGACTCGTTTGCCATCTGCATTGTTCGTTATCGACGTATTGAAAGAAAACATCGCAGTTCGCGAAGCTAACCGTTTGGGTATTCCTGTATTTGCTATCGTTGATACAAACTCAGATCCTTCAAACGTAGATTTCGTAATCCCAGCTAACGACGACGCTACTAAGTCTGTAGAAGTTATCTTGGATGCTTGCTGCGCTGCTATGGCAGAAGGTTTGGAAGAAAGAAAAGCTGAAAAGGTAGATATGGAAGCTGCTGGTGAAAACGCACCGAAAGCTGCTAAGAAAAAAACTACCAAAGCACGCATGGATAAAGCTGAAGAAGACGCAATCAATGCTGCTAAAGCTGCCGCTTTCATCGGTAAAGACGAAGAAGCTTAATATACTTTAAGTGGAGAGTTGAGAGTTGAAAGTTGAGAGTTACTATAATAAAGCGATTCTCAACTCTCTGTTCTCAGCTCTCTTTTGCTTTAAATAGATTTATTAACTCAATAAAAAAGAAATTACTATGGCTGTAAGTATGGCTGATATCACCAAGCTTCGTAAAATGACTGGAGCTGGTATGATGGACTGTAAAAACGCTTTGACAGAATCTGAAGGCGATTTCGACAAGGCAGTAGAAATTATCCGTAAGAAAGGACAGGCTGTTGCTGCAAAACGTTCTGACCGTGAAACTTCAGAAGGTTGTGTATTGGCAAAATCAACTGGCGACTATGCTGCAATGATTGCTTTGAAGTGCGAAACTGACTTCGTTGCTAAGAATGCTGACTTCGTTGCTTTGACTCAGGCTATCCTGGATGCTGCTATCGCAAACAAATGTCAGACTTTGGATGAAGTGAAGGCTCTTCCGATGGGTAGCGGTACAGTTGCTGACGCTATTGTAGAACGTAGTGGTATCACTGGTGAAAAGACTGAATTGGATGGTTATAACTTCGTTTCAGGTGCTTGCACAGCTGTTTACAACCACATGAACAAGAACCAGCTCTGTACAATCGTTTCTTTCAACAAGGTTTGTGATGAAAAAGTTGCTCACGAAATCTGTATGCAGATTGCTGCAATGAACCCGATTGCTATCGACGAAGCAGGTGTTCCTGAATCAGTAAAAGAAGAAGAAATCAAGGTTGCTGTTGAAAAGACTAAAGCAGAACAGGTACAGAAAGCTGTAGAAGCTGCTTTGAAGAAAGCTGGTATCAACCCGGCTCACGTAGACAGCGAAGAGCACATGGAAAGCAACATGGCTAAGGGATGGATTACTGCTGAAGATGTAGCTAAAGCTAAAGAAATCAAAGAAACTGTTGCTGCAGAAAAAGCTGCTAACTTGCCTCAGGCTATGATCGAAAACATTGCTAAAGGTCGTTTGGGCAAATTCTTGAAAGAAGTTTGTCTGTTGAACCAGGAAAGCATCATGGATCCGAAGAAGACAGTTTCAGAAGTATTGAAAGCTGCTGATCCAGAATTGGCTATCATAGAATTCAAACGTTTCACTTTGCGTGCTGAATAATCTGATTTATTCTGTAAGATAAAGGAAGAGGCCATCTCAAATTCATTTTGAGATGGCCTTTGTCTTTTTATTTCAGAGGGAATAATTGGAATTTCCTTTGAGTGTGTGATTGGTCTCATCCCGATTATCTGTAGGAAGAGGCATTTATTATCATAGTTGTATGTTCATAATTTTATTCGCGAACTTCAGTCGACGACGTCGGCTGTACAATCGTCAGCGTTGATTATACAGCCAACGACGACAACTCTGCAATCGGCGACGGCGATTAAATCCTTCTACACTTATCGTAGCCCTTCTATTCTTGCCACATAATATATGCCTGATTATTCTACCACCCAGCGTTTATCGTATGGAATAATGATGCGTGGATTGTAGTGCATTCCTTCTTCATCCGGTATTCGGAGATAGTAAGCTTTGTTTCCGTGTACATGGAGTTCACTGCTTCTTAACCAGGGATTCATATTGCGGAGCAGTACGTAATTGATTCCTCTTCCTTTGGCAAAGCGTGCAAGGTTATCAATATCTTCTGTCACTTTTATTTCTCTATAAGGAATGATTGGATACAAGTCGGATGCTTTCAGGTAAAATCCAAATTGCTGTGGGTTGCTGAACATGATTTTTGCAGCAAAAATGCGATATACATAGCGAGATGTTTCCTCTACAAGCTGTAAGTCGAGTGAATTTTCTTCGAACTGCTTTTCCAGTTGCTGGGAAATGCGTCCTTGTCCGGCATTATAAGATGCTGCTACGTTTATCCAGTTGCCGAAACGCTTGTAGGCTTGTTTTAAGTATTTGCAGGCTGCCTCTGTTGATTTCTCCACATGATATCGTTCGTCCACCGTATGGGCTACCTCTAGTCCGAACTCTTTGGCTGTAGCCGGCATAAACTGCCACAGTCCTGCTGCGCCTGCTCCGGAACGTGCCAGTGGGTTTAAACTGCTCTCTATCGCCATCAGATATTTGAAATCATCAGGAATCCCATTTGCCTTTAAGATAGGCTCTACAATGGGGAAGTAGCGGTTGGCCCGTTTTATCATCTGTATGGAGGTACTATGCATATAAGTAAAGGCCAGAAGTTCTCTGTCCATCCGCTCTCTGCGATCGTATCGCGTCAGGTCGATGGTTTCATCACAGAAAACAATACTTTTTGGAACTTCTATGCAGCTATAATGATATGTATTGACAGGGGATGCCTCTTGCGCAGAAGCGCATGCCGTACTGAGAAAAGAAAAACTGCAAAGAAATAAATTGAAGATGCTTGTATGTATAAAATGGGTTATTTTCATAGTGTATGTTGTTTTATCTTTTCCGAAGGTACGCATAAACCTTGGTATCCGAAGAACTTGTTAAGGATATTTTTAAAAAAGCTCGTTTTCTTTTGGGATTTTGCAGAAAAGGACAATCCGATATATATAATAGCCTTGCGAGAGAATACTCTTACAAGGCTATTATATATATCGGATTGTTTTTACCTTACCTTTAATCTTCCAGTGCAAAACTTTTCAATATACGCTCCGGATTAGGATCGTTCTCCTGTTTATATACAATGGATACATAAAATCCGCTTCCTCCGTCACGAGCCAGCAGATAGCTGTATATACATCGGTCTGTTTCACATTTTCCCTGCAACTGTACACCGTAAAAATGCGGCAGTTCGAATGTCTTTACAGGAGTCTGTTCTGTCACTTCATCGTCGGTTGCGATGTTTTTCAACTCTGTAGCCAGTTCCGACTGTTTGATACCTTCTCCGTCCAGCATTTGAACGGTAATATAATATGTATCGTTGTATACAATATAACCTTCTTCCGAATCATCCTCTATGCTGATGTCGGACGGAGCTTTAAACGATACCCCATAAGCCTTCCATTGAGTCGGTTTTAAATCCTGTGCACTCAGCTGGAATGCGATAAAAGATAAGGCGGCAAATGCTGCAAATCCCTTTTTTCTCATACTTTTCTTTCTGCTACCACTTTTCTTGCAAATACTTCTTCTTCCTTATTAACCATTACAAGTACTTTTCCTCCTGTATTGGAATAAGGAGAAGTGACCGCAGACAATGTCTCGTCTTTGATCATGGCATCTACACCCGCTGCGTTAAGCAAGCCTTTAACCAATTCGGCTTCCCAAAGACTACCTCGGAAAACCTCTACTAATGAACCATACATCTTAGCTCCCATAGTCTGTTTGTTTTAGGTTAATAAATCAGTTTTTTACACTCTTCGTTGTATTTCAAAGATAATTAAAAAATCTGAATATCAAGATAATTTGTCGGGAAAAAGAGAAGATAACAGAAATAATGATACTTTTGTGTTCTGCTAACATGTGAAAAAGTAATAATATGAGGATTGAGGATTGGAAAGCTGTGCGTCTGGCTTCACGTACATTGGCTTTGCTGGAAGAGAAACAGATTAATGCAATATTGATGGCTGTTGCAGAAGCTATACCCCATTATATGAATCGTATTCTAGAAGCAAATGAAACCGATTTGTCCCGGATGAATCCTGATAACCCGAAGTACGACCGTCTTCGGTTGACAGAGCAGCGCTTGCTGGATATTGCGTCGGATATCAGAAATGTGGCTGCACTGCCATCGCCTTTAAATCAGGTGTTGGAGGAGAGCGTACGTCCCAACGGACTGCGATTGAAGAAAGTGTCGGTTCCTTTTGGCGTAATTGGCATAATTTACGAAGCACGTCCTAATGTTACTTTCGATGTGTTTTCCTTGTGCTTGAAAAGTGGAAGTGCCTGTGTGCTGAAAGGGGGAAGCGATGCGGCAGAATCGAATCGGGCTATTGTGGATCTCTTGCATAAGGTGCTGGCTGACTTGGGTGCAGATACCCGTTTGGTTACTTTACTTCCTCCGGGAAGGGAAGCGGCGGAAGAGTTGCTTCATGCCAACGGGTGGGTAGACTTGATTATTCCCCGTGGAAGTAGTGGACTGATAGATTATGTCCGCCAGAATGCAACGGTACCTGTCATTGAAACCGGTGCGGGTGTGTGTCATACGTATTTCGATGCATCGGGAAACCTGGAAAAAGGTATTCGTATTGTGAATAATGCCAAGACCCGGCGCGTCAGTGTATGTAATGCATTAGACTGTCTGTTGGTGCATGAATCGCGTATCAATGATTTGGCGCAGTTGTGTGCACCCTTGCAGGAAAGCAAGGTGACAATTTATGCCGATGAAGCAGCTTATGGAGCTTTATGTGGGCATTATCCTGCTTCTTTACTTGTACAGGCTTTGCCGGAGGTATATGGAACAGAGTTTCTGGATTACAAGATGGCGATAAAGACAGTAAGAAATATAGAAGAAGCTGTATCGCATATTTATGCATATGGCTCTGGACATAGTGAGTGTATTGTGACAGAAGATAAACAAGCTTCCGATTTGTTTTGCCGACAGGTTGATGCAGCTTGTGTATATGTCAATGCACCGACCTCATTTACAGACGGAGCGCAGTTTGGCCTTGGTGCTGAGATTGGAATCAGTACACAGAAGTTGCATGCTCGCGGACCGATGGGATTGAGGGAAATTACAACTTATAAATGGCTGATTGAGGGTGATGGACAAATCCGTCCGTAATATTCTTTCATTAAAAGCTGTAAAAATAACGATATATTGTATTTTTATAGTATATTTGCTGCGCTAAATTAATTAATATACATTATTCCTATGAAAACTTACACGAACGTATTTGATTTAGGAGATTTGAAGACCGCTCTGGCCGAAGCATTCGAAATAAAGAATGACCGTTATAAATATGAAACATTGGGTAAGCATCGTACTTGCTTGCTGATATTCTTTAACAACAGTTTGCGTACCCGACTTAGTACACAGAAAGCTGCCCGTAATCTGGGTATGGATGTCATTGTGCTGGATGTAAATCAGGGTGCATGGAAACTGGAAACTGAACGTGGGGTAGTGATGGATGGTGACAAGAGTGAACACTTGTTGGAGGCTATTCCGGTGATGGCTTCGTATTGCGATATTATCGGAGTACGTTCGTTTGCACAGTTTCAGAACCGTGAAGATGATTATACAGAAAAAATATTGAATCAGTTCATCCAGTATTCGGGTAAGCCGGTATTCTCTATGGAGGCAGCTACAGGACATCCTCTGCAGGCTTTTGCCGACCTGATTACCATCGAAGAATATAAGAAGAAGGAACGTCCTAAAGTTGTATTGACTTGGGCACCGCATCCGCGTGCATTGCCGCAGGCTGTACCTAACTCGTTTGCCGACTTCATGAACGAGGCTGATGTGGATTTTGTCATTACGCATCCTCATGGTTATGAGTTGGATCCGAAATTTGTGCGTGGAGCTAAGGTGGAATACGACCAGATGAAAGCTTTTGAAGGAGCTGACTTCATTTATGCCAAGAACTGGGCGTGTCCGGGAGTAACCAATCCGGAAGACTATGGTAAGATTCTGTGTAAGGATATGAGTTGGACTGTAGATGCTGCGCATATGGCAGTAACCAACAATGCGTACTTTATGCACTGTCTGCCTGTGCGCCGTAATATGATTGTGACAGACGAAGTAATCGAAGCGCCTACTTCATTGGTTATTCCGGAAGCAGCTAACCGTGAGATTTCTGCTACCGTAGTGTTGAAGCGCATGCTGGAAAATCTTTAATTGCTGATTTTATTTTGTTTCCCTGCATTCATGAGTGAAACGGGGAGTCTCTATAAAGCGAAAGTATGAACCAAGCTTAATCACAAGAGTTCATTCTTTCGCTTTTTCTGTTCTTCTGTTTGTGCCGATTCTGGTATTGCGATTCGGTCCTTTTTGTACGTTTTCTTTCTTTGGGACAGATGCGTAGAAAATAAAAAAAGACAGATTCAATCTGTCTTTGTATTTCAATATACAAGCTATAGTATGCTGCAATTGGTGTGAAGGGGAAAACTGATGATATAAAGAAATTGTACTTTCCTTATTGTATATAATATAGGGTTAGTATGCGATGTCTTTACCCAGTTCTTTCCAGTTTTCAAATCCCTTGTCCATGTTGTATACCTTAAAGCCTTTCTTGTCCAAAATGCGTGCAGCATTCCGGCTGCGTTTACCGCTACGGCAATATACGGCTACAGGACGGTCTTTTTCCAATAAATCGTCTGCGACCTCCGGAAAATTATCATCTAGTACATTGATGTTGATACTTCCGGCAAGATGTCCTTTACTGTATTCGGCTACTGTCCGTACGTCTACTACTTGTATGTCATCGTCTTGTATCAGACGTTCGAATTCATCGGCAGAAAGATTCTTGAAATTATCTTTTGCCTTGCTGTTGCATGCGATGAGTCCGAGTGCAAAAGCGCAGACGAAGAACATGAAATAGAGTGTCTTTATCATATCTGAAATAGGAAATGAACAGTTGTTAATAAATTAGTAGATAAATTCTCTTTGTGTATCTCCTTCCTCGTATGTGGAAATATGAAATACAATTTTGTCTCCTTGTTTCAGCTTTCCATCGTAAGCCCATAACGGAACAGACAAGTATACTTTACGCGTAAAAGCTTCGTAGTCGTTGTTCCGGTTGTGATAGAGTTGGAGATGAAGGGTCTGTGTACCATCTGCTTCTTTCTGTATCCCCTGGTCGATAAAATGATAACTGTGGCTTTCTTCTTTTACCTTTGCCAGCAATACCATATTCAGATACTTACCCGATAACCACATGCGTTCAATGTCTACCGGGTCGGTTTTGATATCACCGATTATCTGCTTGGCACTGACTGGAATCATTGAAAGAACCAGTTCGCTGGAATACAGTTGTACGGTCTGGTTTTCCAGAGGTTGATAAATGGATATTGTGCGGTACAGCGTATCCTTCTTCAAGCCGTCCAAACCACTTCTTGCTTGTATCCGATATTCTTCTCCATTATCGGCTACCAAACGGGTAAGCGTACCGTTTTCATCAGTTGCTGCACCGATAAACTCGGTTATCACATCGGGGTATACATACTCTTCTTCTTTGCATGCTCCAAACAGGCTCATGCAGAGAAGAAGAAAGGAAAATCGGGTCAATAACTTCATGCTTCGAGGGCTTTCTGGTGATTGATAACCGGATTAGCATACATGGTGAGCAGGCATTGACGAAGGAATGCTTCATCTTTTTCCGGCAGGTTGACCAATTCAATTCTTTGCTGCAGGTAGTTTTCGAAGTGTACTTTCTCTTCTGCTGTGTAGCGGTCTGCAAATCGGTTGGTAGCAGTCAACAGATCATGTGCCACATAATTACCCGCATATAAGCGGTAGTTACGATGTATGTGCAGGTCTATCAGTTCGGATACTTTTGTAAACACCTCTGTTTTGGGCAATCCGCGAAGAGCTTCCAATTCGCTATTGATACACGATGCTGCCTGGAAGTGGACACGTCCCTTGTATCCCATGATACCTGTCTGCATGTTGTTCAAATCGTCTTGCTTGCTCTTTTTGAAACCTTCAATATCCCGTTTCTGTTGCATTTCCTGTGCTTTCAGATAATCGCATGGGTCGTATTCGTACGATAATGCCAGCGGGACAATATTCAGTTCCTGAAGACGGTCGATGATATCACCTTCGCCACCCATAGCCAACATTTTCAATACACTGTCCTGGGTACGGTCGTTTGAGTCTTTAGCTCGTCCTTCACGCTGTGCGATCCAGATATTTTCGTGCTTTTGTGTAACCGCAAAGTGAATATAGCGCGACATACGTGCCGATGATTCGAGCATTTGGCGCATGGTCAATGCACGCTGTACGATAAAAGCTTTGTTTACGCGTACCAGTTTCTTGATCCAGTCGTAGATAAGCAGATTGTCACCGATGGCAATTTCTACGGTTGTGGGGAACTGATTGTCGAGGAGCCCGACCGAAAGAAGTCCTGAGTCGAGTACGATATCGCGGTGGTTGGATATGAATGTATAGTTCTTGGTTTTGTCTGTCAAAGCTGTACAGTCCATATCAAATCCGTCAGTACGTTTGGCAATAAGGTCGTGTAGGAATTTGTAGCAGAATGCTTTCTGAAAGTCGAGATTGGTTTTGCATTGCTGCAACTGCAGCTTGAACATCTCTATGGATACTCCCGGCATAATGAAAGCCAATACTTGCTGGAATGCAGGATCTTCTGTCAGTTCCTTGAATATTTGCGGCAGCTCTTCAGGGCTGTAAGGACGAATCTCGTCAAACTCGGCAGGTATATTCATAATAATAAATTTTACGACGTTTATACGTATTCCAAAGATACGGATTTTTTATTTTTCTGCAATAAAATGATCTTCTATAATGTCGGTCATCACTTCCTTGATGTCGAGTCCTGCCGCACGTACCTGCTGCGGAATGAAGCTGGTAGCAGTCATTCCCGGAGTCGTGTTGATTTCCAGCATGTTAATCTTCTCTCCTTCAGTGATGATGTAGTCTACACGTACAATGCCTTTACAACCTAAAATATCGTAGATGGCAGAAGTAAGTTGTTGCACACGTGCAGTCAGTTCCGGACTGAGACGGGCAGGAGTGATTTCAGTTACTTCGCCATTGTATTTGGCATTATAGTCGAAAAAGTCATTCTTTGGAACTACTTCTGTGATAGGAAATACCACCGATTTATTGCGAGTCTTGTAACATCCGTTAGCCAGTTCGATACCGTCCATCAGAGCTTCAATCATCACATCGTCCGATTCTGCAAAGGCTGCCTGTAAAGCCGGCTGAATCTGTTCCTGAGTTTTTACTTTGGTCACACCGAAGCTGGAGCCACTGGCATTGGGTTTGATAAAGCAAGGCAAACCAATCTTTTCAATGACTTCCTCGTCGCTGATACCATGACGTTTGTTGACCAACATGGATTCCGCTACGCGAACACCGAATCCTTTCAGATACTGGTTCAGTGTAAATTTGCTGAAAGTAAGAGCTGAAATCAGTACATCGCAAGTAGAGTAGGGGATACCAATCAGTTCAAAGTAACCCTGCAAGATTCCGTTTTCACCCGGAGTACCATGGATTGTGATGTATGCAAAATCGGGAATGATTTTCTTTCCCTGATCAGTGAAGCTGAAGTCATTCTTGTCGATTGCAGAGCGAGCACCGTCAGGAAGAATTGCTTCCCATTTCTGTTTAGTCAACTCTACAATGTAAAGGTCATATTTATCTTTGTCAATAAAAGAGTAGATACCTTCGGCGCTGCGCATGGATACTCCATGTTCTGAAGAGTCGCCTCCGGCTACAATTGCAATAATACGTTTCATATTGATTCTCTGTTGCTAATATAGGTTCTCCATTTGTCCAATAGGGTAGTCATGTCTTCGGGAAGTTCGGAAGTGAAGAACATTTCCTTTCCGGTGCGTGGATGCACAAATCCCAGTGTCTTGGCATGTAAAGCCTGTCTCGGACAGATATCGAAGCAGTTGTTTACGAATTGTTTATATTTGCTGAAGTGAGTACCTTTCAGAATTTCATGTCCGCCATAGCGTTCATCGTTAAACAGCACATGGCCAATGTGTTTCATATGAACACGAATCTGATGTGTACGTCCGGTCTCGAGTACGCATTTCACTAGTGTGACATACCCCAGTCGCTCCAATACCTGATAATGAGTAACTGCATGTTTACCCTGTGTAGGGTCGGTCATGACAGCCATCTGCATGCGGTCTTTAGGATTACGGCCGATGTTGCCGGTAACGGTACCTTCATCCTGCTCTACAATTCCCCATACCAGTGCGTTATACTCCCGCTTGGTAGTCTTGTTGTAGAACTGAAGGCCTAGGCTCGTTTTTGCATCCGGAGTCTTGGCTACGACCAATAGTCCGGAAGTATCTTTATCGATACGATGTACCAGTCCTACTTGAGGATCGTTAGGATCGTAGGTGGGCACGTTACGCAAATGCCATGCGATGGCATTGACCAATGTACCATGATAGTTACCGCATCCCGGATGAACGACTAAACCTGCAGGCTTGTTGATAACCATCAGGTCGTCGTCTTCATATACAATGTCTAATGGAATGTCTTCGGGAATGATATCATTTTCGTAACGCGGACGATCCATCATCACGGTCAGTACATCCAGCGGCTTTACTTTATAGCTGCTTTTTACAGGCTTGCCGTTGGCCATCACAAAACCATTGTCGGCTGCCGTTTGTATACGGTTGCGCGATGCATTGACAATGCGTTCGAAAAGGTATTTATCGATACGTACGGGAGTCTGACCCTTGTCTACTACCGTACGGAAATGTTCATATAGTTCAGGAGATTCGTTTACTGGTTCTATGTCTTCCAGTGAATCCTCCAATTCATCATCAATATAATCTTCTGCCATGAATCTGATAGATTTTAAAACCATGAGTCGTCTACTTCCGCTTCGTTTTCTGTCGGAATTTTCTGTGTATTCATACCGATAGAGTCAACACGAAGTGAATCTTGCATGGCAGTGCTACCTATGCAAAGGGTGAGCAATGCTTCATGAGGTACGCTTTCTCCCGAACGGAGCTGACGTCCTCTGTATTTGATGCCATATACCCAATCCTGTTCTCCGGGAACGAACTCCGGTTCTGTCAGTTTGAAGCCCATCGCTTTTAGCTTTGCTGCTGCCTGACGCACCGAACTATTGTCGATAAGGTCGGGAAGTTTTACTTTAGGAACTTCAAGTGTATTAATTGTAAGATAAATCGTTCTGTTTTCTTTTACTCTTGCCCCTCCTATAGGAGTCTGGTCGAGTACTATGCCGGCAGGAAGTCCTTTTACAAAGTTGGAGTCAATTACTACAGCTTTCATCTGCTTGCTCTCCAACAGTGCCTTTGCCTGAGCAATGTGTTGGCTTTTTACATCGGGTACGATGTGTGACTGACCATGGTGAGTGTATATATCCAGCCAGGTCAATGTACCCCAAATACAGCCAATCAGTACGACAATCATGGCTATTATGTTCAACCAGAAGAACCGGTTGTTCTTAAATGAGAAAAATTCTTTCAATGTTACCATCTTGATAAACCAATTATTTCTGCAAAGATATAATTTTTTATGTAATTAGCATGAGGTGACTGCTTTATGAACATACTATATTTATCAGGAAGATGAGAACAAAAAGGTTGTCTATCCATGGACAGATTTATACCATTGACAGACAACCTTTATTTATGGAAAAATTACAGACGGTTCTTTTCATCCTGACCGGCACCAGTTCCTTTGTATTTGCTCTTGGTGGCATTGAATTTGTATGAGAACTGAATTCCGATACGTTGCCAGTCCCGATAGATACGATTCCCGTTGTACGAGTCTATTCCATATACATTGAAGTGGTAATAGCCCGTTCGGAGGATATCGTTGGCTATAAGAGCTAAGGTAAGTGAATTGTCTTTTAGCATGGATTTGCTGAGTCGGGCGTTAATTTGTCCTTCTGTATGAGCTACAAAGAATCCCATGCGACCGCCGGTATGTAGATTGGCTTGTAGATTTAGAAACCATCCGTGGGGTAAGTTGAAGCTATTATCCCAGCCAAAAGCAAAGAGAGGTTGTTTGTGATACACTTCAATTCCTAAATTTCGCCCATCGGGAGCGGAAAGCTGGGCTGATGCACTGAACTGTGGTTGCCAAATACCGATTTTAGGGGAGGCTGTAAGATTGAGCGAATAACCATTATAAGTGGCAAGATTCGCGGAAGAGAATAATAATACACCTGGGTGTGTATCATCGTTATAAGGCATGGTGATATTGGCTAAGCTGTTTTTTGCACGAATATATTGGATATTGGCAAATAACCACTTATAGGATGCATTAAGTGACAGAATATTCGTTTGGCTTGGCTCTAATCGAGGATTTCCTGTAGTATAGGAGTATTGTGTCCGATAGCTGATGGTGTTGGTCAGCATCTGGTAAGAAGGATTTCCTCTCAGCATCTTGTAGGCAAGGGCAAAGCTGACATCTTGATGATTCCAGTTTATGGTTGCCGTAGGAATAAGCTCATTATAAGTCGGACTTTGTTCGCTTTGGTATATACCATTGTCATAATAGTCGGTTTTACGATGCTCGTACCGTAAACCAGCCATCGCTTTCCATTTTCCTAACGTAACGGAATAGCCCGTAAATGCGCTTATGGCTTTTTGACGGATAAAGTTATCTGCATCTTCAGAAAATCCGTTTTGGGTGAAAATCGCATTACGTTCTGTTAATGTTCCCTCCGATCCGAGGACAAACTCTCCTTTTCCTAAGGTTACTTTTGCCTGCAGTTTAACCGCATAAAGTTTACTCTCTGAATTGGAGGTACTGCTGATATCCTTACTGTTGCCATCCATTGCATTTTGGTGGTTATTCATTTTACTGTTCAGATAATCGGCATTAAAATCAACAGTCCATTTCCCTATTTCACCTACATAATAAGTGTTGATGGCATGATTGATTCCATTTTTAACTTCAGAGTGCTGTTCAAATTCGGAGTGCTCTGTTTCGTTTCCATTACAGAATGTAGTGGTTTCGCCCCACGATTGTTGATGGATTGTTCCCAAACTGCTGTTAGGAGTATATCTCATACCCAAAGAGTGGTGTTCGTTTATTTCATAATTGAATCCGGTTTCGATTGATAAATTTTTACTTTTGGATGTCTGTGTATCATTGGCTATTGTTGTCCACTGATTTTTACCGTTTGTTTGGATGACAGCTGTGGTCTGGCCGTATGAGTTGTTTTCGTCAATATATCCGTTTACGAAGATGTCCAGCCCTTTTACCCGGTAGTTTAAGGCGATTTGTTGGTTGGCTCTTCCCCATCGTCCCTGGTCGTATCCCAAATTGACGCTACCACTCCATCCTTCTCCACGTTGTTTGATGGTACGGATACGAATAACGGCAGTTACATCTGCATCATATTCAGCTCCTGGGGTGGTAATTACTTCGGCTGAAAGAATTTCCGTGGCACGAAGGCGGTCGAGTTCACTGGAATCGTATACTTTTCTATTGTTGATATAAATTTCAGGACTTCCCCCATTCAATACGGATATGTTTCCGTTTTTGCTGGTAACAAAAGGAAGGTGTGTCAGCATTTCATTGGCTGTACCCATTTGAGCAAGTGATGTTCCGGAAACATTAACCTTTAGTCCGTTGGGTTGTGTCTCTATCAAAGGACGTTGTGCCGTCACCGTAACCCCTTCCAGAATCTGTGTGTCGGGAGAGAGCTGTACTATATTCTTCGTATGCACAGCCTGTATAGCTGTAGTATATCCTATGTAAGAGATTTTCAGCAGATAAGGCTTGTCTGCTTCTCCCGACATTGAAAATGTTCCATCTTCTTGGGTCACACATCCGTTTACGAATGTAGAATCGGGTGTCAATAATAAGACATTGCAATATGGCATGGGCCGATTTCTTTCATCAATTACCGTACCATAAATGGCCGTAGCTTTTCTGTGGGTATGTTGGGGTAAAATAATGATATACTTCTCTCCTTTATGTGTATAAGTAAGAGGCTTGTTTTCTAATATTTTTTCTACGGCTCGGGTAATGTCGTCTTCTTTAATTGATGCGGTCACCCGATAGGACTGTATGTCACTATATGTAAAAAGGATGTGATAACCCGAAATTTTTTCGAGTTTCTTCAGCGCGGTAGATAAGGCTTCATCCTTGAACTCGATGTTGATGCGATTGTTTGTTTGTGCCGATAAGGTTAATTCAATGCTTATGAATATCAGCAAAAGAAAAATAATTTTTGTTCTCATTGTTTTTAGGTATTTGATTTCTTTTGTCTGTAATACGGTTGCTGTCCAGAATCGGGTACCATAAAAACATAAAATTTTTCAGGATATTCAAATTCCTACAATGACCTTATCGTTTTCTATTTGAGCTTTTATCTTTTGCATGCTGTTGAGCAACTCCAATACCTCTTGAAGAGAGCTGCTTCTATCTGCTTGAAAATGTAAACGTTCTGCCATGATTTGTTTGTTGGTGAAAACAATGTCAATGTTATACCATCGGCCTAATTCGCGCATGATTTCTATAAGCTCTGTATTGTCAAAATAGAAACTTCCGGTAGTCCAGGCGCGATATTGGCTGACATTCTCAACTTGACTTTTATGTAATTTTTCATTGGTATGTTCACCTGGTTTCAACAATATGTTGTTATGATGCTTGTCGCTTACCTTGATGCTTCCTTCCAAGAGTGTGACCTGAACATCTTTTTTAGAATAGGCCTTTATGTTAAAAGAAGTCCCCAGAACTTGGGTTTCAATAGCTGTGGTTTTGACAAGGAAGGGGTGCTGGGGATTTTTGCTTACTTCAAAATAAGCTTCTCCTTCCAGATACACTTCACGTTGTGCCTTTCCTTCGAAGGTATCCGGATATTTAAGTGAGCTTTCTGCATTAAGCCATATTCGGGTGCCGTCTGATAATGTCAGCTGTTTGGTCATTCCTCTTGGAATATGTATGGTGTTGATTCCTTTTTCTTTTTCAATTGAAATGACTTGTGCAGTATGACTGGCTTCGAAGACTGTGTAGGATGAAGCTTCGAATGGATGCAACAGGAAGAATAGGGCAATGGAGGCTGCAATTAACAATGCAGCTCCAATTTGTAATATGTGTGTGCTCCTTTTGGAATGTGATAAGACTTGGGAAGAAAGCCGTTTCGATTTGAAGGATTCCCATTCGGCTTCTACATCAGGCGCTATGGAGTGAAGACGTGCAAAAGCTTCACGGCTGTCCAGTAAATCTTGGCAGATTTCTACACACTCCTTATCGCTCAATAAGACATCAAGCTCCTCCTGAGAAAAATTTTCCGGATGTTTTATAGCTTCCAGCGTTTGTAGTATTTTTTTGTCTTTATCTTCCATCTTTATAATTGTTTCTTTGTATTATAATACGTTTAAGAGTTCTTTTGAGGTACCTTTTTAGTGCCAAATT
Source organism: Phocaeicola acetigenes (assembly GCF_027529745.1). Lineage (NCBI taxonomy): Bacteria > Pseudomonadati > Bacteroidota > Bacteroidia > Bacteroidales > Bacteroidaceae > Phocaeicola > Phocaeicola acetigenes. Next base: position 144,674 of record NZ_JAPZVM010000003.1, on the reverse strand, counting down.
CAGTTCTTAATAATTGTAAAGCTTTCATGATGTGTTTTTTGATGCCATTTACGCTGATACCGAACTCGTCTGCTACCTCCTGATATTTTTTGTTTTCGTAATAACATTTTTTCAAAATGGTTTTAGTCGGATCATTCAAGTCTTCGATGAAACTTTCAATTTTCTGAATTCGTTTTTCTCTTTCTTCGAAAGAAGTATCAATATCCTCTTTTGTTACGGCTTTGTAAAAATCGGCGTATTGTTCTTCTACCTGCAAATGCCTTAAATAATCAATGCATTTGTTCCTCGTCTGAATATAAAGATAAGTGCTTGCCGTTTCCGGTTTCAGATTGTCGAAGTTTGTCCAGGCTTTTTCAAACACATCATTCACTATATCTTTACATGCTTCTGCATCTGGTATAAAGCGGTATGCATAATAATATAGTCGGGTATAATTTTCTTTATACAAACGTTCGAAGTCGTTGATTCTTGAGAGAGGCTTTTGCATTTTGTCAGGCTTTTGTCTTTTGGAGGTTACGTCTTATGCAATGCGGAGGACTTTTTCGACAGGATAAGGTTGCTGGGTTATGGGATGGATGACCGAAGAAAAAGCCGCAAAGAACTTTATATCGTTTCTTTGCGGCTTTACTTAAATCTTATTTCGAAGAAAGGATTAAGCCTTTACTCCGTTGTATTCGTCAGATACAGTTAATTTTTTACGGCCTTTAGCGCGACGTGCAGCCAATACTCGGCGACCATTAGCAGTAGCCATTCTTTCACGGAAACCGTGTTTGTTTTTTCTCTTTCTGTTAGAGGGTTGGTAAGTTCTTTTCATTTTCGTATATACTATTTATGTTATTATTCTATGCGTTCGGGCTGCAAAATTAGTGACTTTTTTTAAATAAACCAAGAGCTAAATCATTTTTAGACAAATCTTTTTGTGTTTTTTCTCGATTTAGATTAATTTTGCACCTGCGTTCGAAATAGAATAATCAGTAATTAGAATATAAATATAAAGATTTAAAGTTATGATTAATGCTCAAGACATTAAAATCGGAACAGCAATCCGTATGGATGGCAAGCTGTATTTCTGTATTGACTTCTTGCATGTAAAACCGGGTAAAGGTAACACTTTCATGCGTACTAAGCTGAAAGATGTGGTAGACGGTTATGTATTGGAACGTCGTTTCAACATCGGTGAAAAACTGGAAGATGTACGTGTAGAACGTCGTCCTTATCAGTATCTGTATAAAGAAGGAGAAGATTATATCTTCATGAATCAGGAAACATTCGAACAGGTACCTATCGCTCACGATTTGATCGAAGGTGTAGATTTCTTGAAAGAAGAAATGGTAGTTGAAGTGGTTTCTGATGCTTCTACTGAAACTATCCTGTTTGCAGAACTTCCTGTTAAAGTTCAGTTGAAGGTTACTTACACTGAACCGGGATTGAAGGGTGATACTGCTACTAACGCTACTAAACCTGCTACTGTAGAAACTGGTGCAACTGTACGTGTTCCTTTGTTCATCAACCAGGATGAAGTAATCGAAGTTGATACTCGTGACGGTTCATACGTAGGTCGTGTAAAAGCCTGAGACTAATAAATAAATGGAGAGCGGCTGTTATCTGCAAAGGTAACAGCCGTTTTTTTTGTGTATGAACAGTTGCATACTTTATTCACCGTCGTTGTCTGTACAGCCGGCGGCATTGGTTATGCAGACAGCGATGTCGGCTGTACAGCCGACGACGTCGGACGAAGCATGAATTCTGTAGTGGGAAGAGATGCAAGGAGTCGTGTGGAGCTTTGTTTTCAAATATGGATGTCGGGAATGTGGACCGCTTCTGCCATCTTTCTTGAAATAAATGCTGACAGAAGATAGGGATAGGAAAGAAAGTTTTTATCTTTGTTTGTATAAATGTAAGATACTATGCGATATTCTGTAATTATTCCCGTGTATAATCGTCCGGATGAAGTGGACGAACTCTTGCAAAGTCTGGTTTCCCAGAGTTTGAAAGATTTTGAAGTGATTGTAGTAGAAGACGGTTCGTCTGTGCCTTGCGAGGATGTGGTAAACAAATATCGGGATAAACTGGATGTGCATTATTACAGTAAACCCAATTCCGGTCCTGGACAGACACGCAATTATGGAGCAGAACGCAGCAAAGGAGAGTTTCTGTTGATACTGGATTCGGACTGTATTTTGCCGGAAGGATATTTGCAGGCAATAGAGGATGAACTTCATAGAGAAGAAGCGGATGCCTTTGGCGGCCCGGACCGTGCGCACGATTCGTTTACCCGTGTGCAGAAAGCCATTAATTATGCCATGACCTCTTTCTTTACTACGGGGGGGATCCGGGGAGGAAAGAAAAAGATGGATAAATTCTATCCGCGCAGCTTCAATATGGGTGTACGTGCAGAAGCATATCGGGCTTTGGGAGGTTTTTCGAACATGCGTTTTGGCGAAGACATCGACTTTAGTATCCGTATCTTCAAAGCCGGTTACCGCTGTCGTCTGTTTCCGGAGGCGTGGGTGTGGCATAAGCGCCGTACCGATTTGAAGAAGTTCTTCAAGCAGGTGCACAATTCGGGTATCGCTCGTATCAATCTGTATAAAAAATATCCGGAATCATTGAAACTGGTACATCTGCTTCCTGCTGTCTTTACGGTAGGAGTCGTCTTTTTGCTGCTTTGCTCACTGCTTTGTGTGTGGAGTCTGCTGCCTTTGGCTTTGTTTGTACTCATCGTGTTTATAGATGCTTCTCTTAGCAATAAAAGTGTTGTAATTGGTATACTTTCTGTCGTAGCTTCATTTATACAGTTGACGGGGTATGGAACAGGCTTCCTGCGTGCATGGTGGAAACGCTGTGTCTTGGGAAAGGATGCCTTTTCTGCCTTCGAGAAGAATTTCTATAAATAACTGTATGAAAGAAAAACTGTCAATCAACCATTGGGCGGAAGAAGACCGTCCGAGGGAGAAAATGATGGCGCATGGGGCGGCTGCACTGAGTAATGCAGAACTTCTTGCTATCTTGATAGGTTCGGGTAATGTGGAAGAATCGGCCGTAGAACTGATGCGGAAAGTACTGAGCGATTACCGGAACAGCCTGAACGAACTGGGAAAATGTACGGTAGAAGACTTGTGCCGGTACAAGGGAATCGGAACAGCGAAAGCCGTTACTATTTTAGCGGCTTCGGAACTGGGCAAGAGGAGAAAGGCGGAGGAACCGGGTGAACGTAAACAGATACGTTGTTCACAGGATATTTATTCGCTTTGCCATCCTTTTATGTGCGATTTGCCGGTGGAGGAATGTTGGGTTTTACTGTTGAACCAGGCTTCTCGGGTAATAGACCGTGTGCGGATAGGGCAGGGAGGACTGGCGTCGACGGTGGTCGATGTGCGTTGTGTATTGCGGGAAGCACTTCTGAAACGGGCTTCTTCGCTGGTACTTTGTCATAATCATCCTTCGGGAAATATTGCTCCCAGCAGGGAGGACGACCGCTTGACGCAATCGTTGTTTCAGGCTGCCCAAACAATGAATATCCGTATGCTCGACCATGTGATAATATCCGACGGGGCTTATTATAGTTATGCCGATGAAGGGAGATTGTAAAAGCAAGCTTTTGCTTTGGTACTGCGCTCGCCTTTCACTATATTTGAAGAATATAGGATGCGGCTTGGCATTACCTTCGTTCAAAAGCAAGCTTTTGCCTTGGTACTGCGCTCGCCTTTCACTATATTTGCAGCTATACATTTTTAAATATTCAACGTATGATGGATAACGAAACAAAACTGAAGATTGAAGAAAAAATTATAGAAATACTGAAGACTGTATACGACCCTGAAATTCCGGTGAATGTATACGATTTGGGATTGATTTATAAAATTGATTTGCAGGACAATGGAGAACTGATTCTGGATATGACGCTGACTGCTCCCAATTGTCCGGCTGCCGATTTCATCATGGAGGATATCCGCCAGAAAGTAGAATCGGTGGAGGGTGTGGTGTCTGCACAGGTCAATCTGGTATTCGAACCGGAATGGGATAAGGATATGATGACCGAAGAGGCAAAACTTGAACTTGGATTTCTGTAATCAAGACAGAATTCTTCCTGAAGAAACAGATGTGGTTATAAAAATCGGATAAAATGAAGAATGTATATTTTCTTTCGGATGCTCATTTAGGTTCCAGGGCTATTCCTCATGGACGTACTCAGGAGCGCCGGCTGGTCAACTTTTTGGATAGTATCAAGCATCAGGCAGCAGCTGTTTATCTGTTGGGTGATATGTTTGACTTCTGGTATGAATTCAAACTGGTGGTTCCTAAAGGTTATACCCGCTTCTTGGGAAAATTGTCGGAACTGACGGATATGGGGGTTGAAGTGCATTTCTTCATTGGAAATCATGACATCTGGTGCGGAGACTATCTGGAGAAGGAGTGTGGGGTAATTATTCACCGCAGACCGCTGACTTGTGAAATTTACGGGAAAGAGTTTTTCCTGGCTCATGGAGACGGATTGGGTGACGGCGACCGGAAGTTTAAGTTGCTGCGGACAATGTTTCATAGTAAGACTTTGCAGAAGATGTTTTCCATGTTGCATCCGAGATGGAGTATAGACTTCGGCTTGGAATGGGCGAAGCATAGCAGAATGAAACGGGAAGGAGGAAGAGAGCCGGAATATATGGGAGAGGATAAGGAAGCTTTGGTGCTCTTTACTAAGGATTACCTGAAGACTCATCCGGATATTAACTATTTTATTTATGGACACCGGCATATCATGCTCGACCTGATGTTAAGTCGTTCTGTACGGATGATGATTCTGGGAGACTGGATTACGGAGTTCTCGTATGCTGTATTCGATGGGGAGAATCTTTTTCTTGAACAATACATTGAGGGAGAAACTACAGTAGGATAATATTGTGGATTATTTTAGTGACGTCGCGCGGAGGTTGTTGGACCTTTATAAGGCCGTGGTGCAGCCTGTGTGCGACGATTCTTTTTTTTTGATACATAGGGATACAAAAAAAGCGAAGTTCTTAAGAACCCGCCGATCTCCTAAAGAACCCCCATTTAAGGGTTCTTTTCATCTCTTCTTCGTTCAGTTGTTGTCTTTGTTATCCTTTTCTCTCTTATACCTTAAGCAATTTTACATCTTAATACCTATATCAACTATTCCTGAAAACAATTACCTTTTTACTAATACCTTAAAAAACTAAACCTTATCAAAATTCTAATACCTTTGAATAAAATTGCTTTTTTACCTTAATCTAATACCTTATTTTACCTTAAACTAAGTAAGTCTAATACCTTTTGTGCTTTTTCTTATTGTTTTAATATCTTATCGGTTTCACAACCACGATGCAAAGGTAAGGCTTCTTTGTTTAAAAACAATGCTTAATAACATGTTTTTGCATGTTTTGTGCGTTTTCATGATTTATATCAATTCTTTTAGAAATGGGAACTTATTTTTCCTGATTTCAGCACTAGAATTCGCTGGTTGCTGCTTCCCCGAAACTCCAGATAAGGAGAATATAATGCTTCCTCAAAACGTCCGTCTACCAGCACGTCGATATAGTGCAGGATGGCTTCTTTTTCGGGGCAGGCAATCAGTTCTTCGTATGTATATCCGGTATAGCACCATACATTCATGCCGGTTTCTTCTTTGATACGGCGAATGAGAGGTAAAAACTCTTGTGGATTATAAAAAGGATCTCCTCCGGAGAAAGTGATTCCATCGAGTAGAGGGTTGGCCTTAATTTCCCGGATGATGGCAGTGAGCTTTTCCTCTGTCAGTGGAAAGCCTGCTGCGGGATTCCACGACGAGGGGTTATGACATCCTTTGCAACGGTGGCTGCATCCGGCAAGATAGATGGAATACCGGATGCCGTCACCGTCGACAATTGTTTCTGGATAAGTGTAAAGATAATGTAGCATATTCGGGTTAACCGTGTTTTACGCGGTCTTTTTCTTCTGCGCGTTTGGCCGAGTTCCAACTGTTCAGGTCTCCGGTCAGATAGCCGGTGATACGGCGCATGCGCATGATGTTTTCACTGTTACAGATTGGACATTTATCGTAAATTACTCCTTTGTATCCGCAGTTGTGACAAGTGTCTACAGGATGATTGATGGAACCATATCCTATACCTTCATCGTGCATTACTTTTACAATCTTAGCAATAGCCTTGATGTTTTTCTGGGCTTCACCGTCCAACTCTACATAGGTGATGTGTCCTCCGCGGGTAAGCGCATGGAACGGTGCTTCGCATTTGATTTTTTCGATAATGCTGATAGGCTCTTTCACATCTACATGGAATGAATTGACATAATAGTCTCTGTCTGTAACTCCTGGGATAAGGCCGTATTTGCGTTTGTCCATGCGTGTGAAGCGTCCGGAAAGTCCTTCGGCTGGAGTAGCAAGTACAGAGTAGTTCAGATGGTATTTTTGTTTGTATTCATCGGCTACTTTATTCATTTCTTCAATTGCTTCGTAAAGCGTTTCCCATGCTTTGCGATTATGACCGTGTCCTTGTCCGTAAAGTGCTACCATTGCATTGTGTCCGCCAATGAAACCAATACCCAGTGTTCCTTGTTTCAAGGTGTCTCCCACTTCGTCGTTCGGGTTCAGACTTCCTCCTCCTTTCCATACATTGTTACTCATCATGAAAGGAAACTGGCGGGCCAGTGCAGTACGTTGGTATTGATACCGGCTATAAAGTTGTTCGGCAATGAGTTCCGACATCTCGTGTACCGACTGAAGGAAGATGTCCTTGGCCAGTTGTTCGATGGCGGTAGGATGCGTGTGTTCGGCCATGTTTTCAGCTTTGATGCGTGCTTCAATGGCCAGTCGGGGTAGGTTCATGGTGGTGAACGAGAGATTGCCTCGTCCCAGTGATGTCTTTTCTCCGTTCAGATTTTCGAATACACGTGTACGGCATCCCATGGTTGCCAGTTCGTAACGATAGCGCTTCGGGTCGTTCTTGTCCCATTTCTCGTGCTGGTTGAAAGGAGTATCCAAGAACATAAAGTTAGGGAACAGTGCCTTGGCTGTGGTACGACATGCTTTTAAGAATAAGTCAAAGTTGGGAGCTTCGAACTGTATTTTTCCTTCAAGTGCTGCATCAAAATCCTGGATAGCCAACTGGTAATCGGCTTCTGAATAAGATACTCCATCTTTTATTTTGAAAATCTGGATAGGGAATACCGGAACTTCTCCTCTTTGTCCCAAACCTTCTACGGTAGCTTTCAGCAGTTCTTCTATCACCATGCGTCCTTCGGCTGATGTATCAGTTCCGTAGTTGATAGAACTGAATACAACTTGGTTTCCTCCTCGCGAGTGCATGGTGTTCAAGTTATGGATGAATCCCTCCATGGCCTGATGGGTTTCTTTTCTGGTTTGAGCATATGCTTTATGCAGAATATGTTCAAGTTCTTCAGCATTGATTGTAATTGCAGATGCCTGTAATGCTTTTACTAACCCCTTTTTCATTTCGGAGTTAGGTTCAATGGAGATCAGATATTGATGTATGGCTTCGGAGAGACTTTCTTCTTTTACGGTTGTTTCTCCTTTTACTTCCAGATAGAAGGACAGAATGGATGTGACTGCTTTCTGATAGCTTTTCAATACTCCCTTTGCCATAAAGAAGTCGAAAGCAGGGATAGCTTGTCCTCCGTGCTGTTCGTTCTGATTGGTCTGGAAAATGATTGTAGCCAGTGTTGCATAGCTCTGGATTGATTGAGGAGTACGGATGCTGCCGTTTTTGGTGTGGAATCCCCTTTCGAACAAATCATCAAGGTCGTACTGGATGCAAGTTGTTGTTTTGGTAGGATAATAGTCCAAATCGTGGATGTGGATATCTCCCAACTGATGTGCTTCTGCATACTTTTTAGGAAGAAGATACTTATAAGTATAATCTTTGGTGATTTCCGAAGCAAATGTCATCATCTGCCCAGCCGGAGTATGGCTTGACATATTGGCATTGCTCAGGTTGACATCATTTTTATCGATGGCGACAATGCCGTCCATGATATGCTTGATTTGCGTTTTTCTTTCGCGCTCGGTGTTTCGCCATTGACGATAGATGATGTACTTTTTTGCCACTTCTGGTTGTACTTTCATTAGCTCAGTCTCGACGATGTCTTGTATATCCTCTACTCCAATGGTAGGTTGGTTGATTTGGAGGATAACGCGCTGGGTAATCTCTTCTATTAAGGTACGGTGGTCGTTGAGGCCTGTGGCTTCGAATGCTTTGCCTATGGCATTAGAGATTTTTACTGCCGAAAAGTCTTCCCGCTTTCCGTCTCGTTTGATAATGCAGATTTCTTTTGTGTTCATAACAGCTTTTTGAAAAAGTAATGGATATAAATGGCTTTTTCATGGCAGGTCTTCTGACTGATTCCTCCCCAAAGGCGACCTTCCCGCAAGTGTATTGCAGTGGCTGTATATGATACTTGGCCTTGGTTCTTTGGAAATCACAGCAGCGGGTACTGTTACCGATTTTCACGATATTCCCTTTTGAAACGCTTGTGTTACCATTAAAAGCTGTACAAAGATAGAAAAAGAGTTTTGCTTGATAAAATAGACTATCTCTTGGTTGTCTAAATTGGGAAATAAAATTCCAGTAAAAACGTTCTTAGAATGTGTTTGAATGGGGTAAATGGATAACTGTAATTTAAAATGGTTTTTCTTTTTAGAAATTCTTCCGTTATTTCTTGTAATATTCCTTCTTTTATATAATAGCCTTTTGGAAACATTTTTGGAAGAATTAAAGACCAAAAAGATGAGATGATTTGTAGTTGTGTATGCAGTAATCTTAAAGTTGAAAACGGTGTACTGCATACACATTATAATAAGTCTGATTAGTCTTGGCTTAATCTTTTATTTCTTCAAACTCGATGTATTCCCCTTCATCACTATCAAATACTTTCTTTTTTCGTGCAGGAGACTGTGAAGAAGAACCGTAAGAAGAACGTTCCTGATAAGTGCTTTCTTTTTCTGTATACTGTGAAGAAGATGTCATCTTTTCTGTCATACGCTTTCCTGTACGGAATATGCTTCCTACAACTTTAGCTGCGGCCGACAGTAAAAGAATAAGAATAATAAATATAAATATGAATATGAAACTCAAAAATCCAAACATAGTTATTGTCGTTATATTTTATAATGATATTAACAACAACCGTGCCATAATTGTTGTTTTATGATTTTTTACGAGTTACAATAGAGAGTAGGATATACCATAAAATAACTGCTGCAAAACCACTGAGCTGGAAGATAATCAGTAAAGGGATGCTGACAGCCAGGAAGATATAACTGATTTTATTGCTTTTCCATGAAAGGTTTTTAAATTTCAATGAAAACATGGGTAGTTCAGCAACCAGCAATAATGACATGACAACTACCAACAGAAAAAGGTAGATTGCATTAAAGTATTGAGATACCAAGAAATTGTGGGCTCCTACGGTCAGTGAACCCCAAAACAAAGCATTGGCAGGAGTCGGCATACCGATGAATGAACTGGTTTGTCGTACATCGATATTGAATTTGGCCAATCGCAATGCCGAAAAGACTGAAATCAGAAAAGCAGTATAAGGTATATATTCGGCAATTGGAGTCAGAAACTCGGGATAATATACTTCTTTGAATAAAGAAAAAACAATCGCAGCAGGAGCAAATCCAAAAGTAATATCATCGGCCAATGAGTCCAATTCTTTTCCTATCGGACTTGATACATGCAACAGACGAGCTGTCATTCCATCGAAAAAATCAAAGCCTGCCCCAATTACGATAAAGAGGAATGCAAGCGTATAACAGCCTTGCAGTGCCATGTAACTGGCAATACATCCGGAGAACAAATTGCAGCAAGTGATTGTATTTGGAATGTTTCGGATGATAACATTGGCCATAATCGTACCTCCTCCTTGTCTTTTTATTTTAATTTAGCAATTACGGTTTGGTTTCCTGTTGTAGCCTGTCCCATTTTTACGCAGACTTCTGTTCCTACAGGAAGATATACGTCAACTCGTGAGCCGAACTTGATGAATCCCATGTGTTCGTCGATGTAGCATTCTTCTCCTTTTGTAGCGTAGGTAACAATACGACGGGCAATTGCACCGGCAATTTGGCGTGCCATGACAGTATGGCCTTCCGGAGTTTCAATAACTACCATTGAGCGTTCATTTTCGGTACTTGCCTTGGGAAGCCATGCCTTCATAAAACGTCCGTTATGATGATCTACATGTTTTATGGTACCATCTACCGGATACCAGTTGGCATGCACATTGGTCACACTCATGAATATAGAAATCATCAGTCGGCGATCATGAAAATATTCATGTTCGTCTACTTCTTCGATTACAACGATTTTTCCATCCGCCGGAGCAACGACAATCTTCTCTGTATTACCGTTGAATAAACGGATTGGGCATCGGAAAAAATTGACCATCAGTAAATAAAGAATTAAACTGATGACCGAAACCACATAAAATGGAATTTTACACTCCAATCCCCAATATAGTGCGGCATTGATAAGCAATAATAAAGCTGCGCTGATAATAAGGATGTGAGTGCCTTCGTGATGTATTCTGATTTTTTTTATTTTATTCAATCGGGTCATAACAAAGTCTACATTTATCGTGCAAAAATAACGTTATTTTGAAAACTCTGCAAATAAACATTGATTAGAATTGCAACTTTCTTCCTTTTTTCGCTAAAAAGTATTCATGATGGTTAAGTTTATATGTTACTTTTTGTTCGTTCTGTAAAACCTCGGTATCTTTGATACGATTTTATTTTTTTACAACAATATGCAAGATTTTGTTCATTTGCACGTACATACCCAGTATTCTATCTTGGATGGTCAGGCTTCCATTTCCCGGCTGGTCGATAAGGCCATAGCAAATGGAATGCGTGGTATTGCTGTTACCGATCATGGAAATATGTTTGGTATCAAGGAGTTCTTTAACTATGTGAACAAGAAGAACGGAGGTACAAATGGTGAGATAAAAGATTTGAAGAAGAAACTGGCTGCATTGGAGGCGGGAAAAACAGAGACAGACAATCCGGAAGCGGAGATTGCAGCCTGCAAGGAGCAACTGGAAGCTGCAAAGAAACGTCTTTTTAAGCCGATTATTGGCTGTGAGATGTATGTGGCACGTCGCCGGCTTTTCAATAAAGATGGAAAGCAAGACCAAAGCGGTTATCACCTTGTTGTATTGGCAAAGAATCTGAAAGGTTATCATAACTTAATCAAATTGGTGTCGAAAGCGTGGACTGAAGGCTTTTATATGCGTCCGCGTACCGACCGTGCGGAACTGGAGAAATACCATGAAGGATTGATTGTCTGTTCGGCCTGTCTGGGTGGTGAAGTTCCCCGGAAAATCAGTGCAGGTCAGATAGAAGAGGCAGAAGAAACAATCCGCTGGTTCAAGAATCTGTTTGGCAGCGACTATTATCTGGAGTTGCAGCGTCATAAGGCTACTGTTCCACGCGCCAACCATGAAGTGTATCCCATGCAGCAAGTGGTAAACCAGAAGCTGATAGAGCTTGCCAAAAAGTATGATATCAAACTGGTTTGTACAAACGACGTCCATTTTGTCGATGAAGAAAATGCCGAGGCGCATGACCGTCTGATTTGTTTAAGCACAGGTAAGGATTTGGACGATCCTAAACGTATGCTTTATACCAAGCAGGAATGGATGAAAACGCGGGAGGAAATGAATGAAATCTTTGCGGATGTGCCCGAAGCATTGGCCAATACGGCAGATATCTGCGATCAGGTAGAATTCTATTCTATTGACCATGCGCCCATCATGCCTACCTTTGCCATTCCCGAAGAGTTTGGAACCGAAGAAGAATATAGACGGAAGTTTACTGAAAAGGATCTTTTTGATGAGTTTACTCGTGATGAAAACGGAAATGTAGTCATGAGTGAAGAAGACGGATTGAAGAAAATTGAGCGTTTGGGAGGATACGAAAAATTGTATCGTATCAAACTGGAAGCCGATTATCTGGCAAAACTGGCTTACGACGGAGCACGCCGTCGCTATGGGGAAGTGTTGAATGAAGAAGTGCAGGAACGAATCAAGTTTGAACTTCATATTATGAAGACAATGGGTTTCCCTGGCTACTTCCTTATTGTGCAGGACTTCATTACGGCAGCTCGCGAGAAACTGGATGTGTCGGTAGGACCGGGACGTGGTTCGGCTGCGGGATCTGCTGTAGCATATTGTTTGGGTATTACTCAGATCGACCCTATCAAATACGATTTGCTGTTCGAACGTTTCCTGAATCCGGACCGTATCTCTTTGCCTGATATCGATGTCGATTTCGATGATGATGGCCGAGGACGCGTCTTGAACTGGGTAACGGAAAAGTATGGACAGGAAAAGGTGGCACATATTATCACGTATGGTACAATGGCTACCAAACTGGCCATTAAGGATGTGGCACGTGTACAGAAGTTGCCTTTGTCGGAATCGGACCGTTTGTGTAAGCTTGTACCCGATAAGATTCCGGATAAGAAACTGAACTTGCCCAATGCCATTGCATACGTGCCCGAACTGCAGGCCGCAGAAGTTTCGTCCGATCCGGTTTTGCGCGATACCATCAAGTATGCCAAAATGTTGGAAGGCAACGTGCGTAATACCGGTGTACATGCCTGTGGTACCATTATTTGCCGTGACGATATCACAGACTGGGTGCCGGTCAGTACTGCTGATGACAAGGAAACCGGAGAAAAGATGCTGGTTACCCAATACGAAGGATCGGTCATTGAAGATACGGGACTTATCAAGATGGACTTCCTCGGACTGAAGACACTGTCCATTATCAAGGAGGCTCTGGAGAATATTAAGGTCAGCAAACAGATTGTGCTGAATATTGACGAAATTCCTATTGATGACCCGGCTACTTATAAGTTATATAGTGAAGGAAGAACCATCGGTACGTTCCAGTTCGAATCTGCCGGTATGCAGAAATATTTGCGAGAATTGCAGCCAAGTACCTTCGAAGACTTGATTGCGATGAACGCCTTGTATCGTCCGGGACCGATGGATTACATTCCGGATTTCATCGACCGTAAGCATGGACGCAAGCCTATCGAGTATGATATTCCGGTAATGGAAAAGTATCTGAAAGATACATACGGTATTACGGTGTACCAGGAGCAGGTGATGTTGCTGTCGCGTTTGTTGGCCGATTTTACTCGAGGCGAATCGGATGCCTTGCGTAAGGCCATGGGTAAGAAGCTGCGCGACAAGCTGGATCATATGAAACCGAAGTTTATCGAAGGCGGAAAGAAGAACGGACACGACCCTCAGGTGCTGGAGAAGATTTGGGCAGACTGGGAGAAGTTTGCATCGTATGCCTTCAACAAATCGCATGCAACCTGCTATTCGTGGGTGGCTTATCAGACTGCTTATCTTAAGGCTAACTATCCGTCTGAATACATGGCAGCCACGATGAGCCGTAACATTTCGAACATTACCGAAATCACGAAACTAATGGACGAATGTAAGGCTACAGGGGTAAATGTATTGGGACCGGATGTCAACGAAAGTAGCCTGAAGTTCTCTGTCAACCGTAAGGGAGATATCCGTTTTGGCTTGGGAGCAATTAAAGGAGTGGGCGAATCGGCGGTAATGAGTATTTTGACTGAACGTGAAAAAGGTGGACCTTTCAAAAATATATTTGATTTTGTCCAGCGTGTCAATCTCTCTGCCTGCAACCGTAAGAATATTGAAAACTTGGCTTTGGCCGGAGGATTCGACAGTTTCGATGGCATCAAGCGCGAAGACTTCTTTGTGAAAAATGCAAAAGATGAAACATTTGTGGAGGTCCTGGTACGTTACGGAAACAAGTATCAGATGGACAAGGCTGCTGCAGTCAATTCATTGTTCGGAGGAGAACATCAGGTCGAGATGGCTACTCCGGAAATTGTAAAAGCTCCATCGTGGGGAGCTTTGGAACGTTTGAATAAAGAACGTGAGTTGGTTGGTATCTATTTGTCTGCCCATCCGCTGGATGAATTTGCTGTCATATTGGAAAATGTCTGCAATGCCCATATGGCCGAACTGGCCGACTTGACTCCTCTGCAGAATCGCGATTTGGTGTTGGGGGGTATTGTAACAGCTGTGCGCGAAGGTTATACCAAGACCGGAAAGCCTTATGGAGTTGCCAAAGTGGAAGATTATTCGGGAGCAGCCGAGTTTGCTTTCTTTGGAAACGAATGGGTAGAGAAAAAGAACTTCTTTTCCGAAGGTATGTTCTTGTATATGCACGGTAAATGTCAGCCCAAAAAATGGAAGCAGGAAGAGTGGGAGGTTAAAATCAACCAGATTGAGTTACTTCCGGAGGTAAAGGAGAAAGTGGTAGAAAAACTTACCGTAACAGCTCCATTGTCTGCTATTACCGATGAGATGATTTTGGAATTGTCTGTTCTTATAAAAGAACATCCCGGAAATGCCGAACTGGGCTTCTTTATTCAAGATGAAGACGGACAGATGCATGTCAATCTTTTGTCGCACACTATAAAGGTAAGTGTGGGAAAAGAGTTGATAAATTATTTAAAAAGCCAGCCGATGTTGGACTATAAGATAAATTAGCTATATTTGTAATCAAAATGATTGTTAAACAATAAAATAATAAAACTATGGCATTGAATATTAAAGACGATAACTTTGAAGCGATTGTAGCAGAAGGTAAACCTGTGGTGTTGGATTTTTGGGCTACTTGGTGTGGTCCTTGCAAGCAGATTGCTCCATACATTGAAGAATTGGCTGAAGAATACAAAGACAGCGTAAACATCGGTAAGTGCGATGTAGACGAAAACTCTGAATTGCCGGGTCAGTTCGGTGTACGTAATATTCCTACTGTATTGTTCATCAAAAACGGTGAAGTAGTAGACAAACAGGTAGGTGCTACAACAAAAGCTGCTTTGCAGGCAAAAGTAGAAGCATTGTTAAAATAAAAAATAAAGACTATGAGCTTGGAAGACGATTTCTTATTGGAAGATGAGGACGATGAAAGATGTGTAGAATTCATCAAGAACTATCTGCCTCAAGATTTGAAAGATAAGTTCTCAGACGACGATTTGTACTACATGCTCGATCTGATTGTAGAGTATTATACAACCAGCGGATGTCTGGACGCGCAGCCTGATGAAGAAGGTTACATCAATATCGACCAGGATGAAATTGTAAGCTACATCATGAAGGAAGCTCAGAAAGATGGTATGGGACCTTTCGAAGCCGATGATGTGTTCTTTGTCGTACAGGGAGAAATGGAATACGGAAATTCTCTTGGACAGGTAGATTAATCGGAGAAGAGGGGAGACCCGTTCCTATTGCAAGGAAAAACGTTACTACTATCGTGATTTACGGTATTAGTAACGTTTTTTTATGTGTACATTCTCTGTTTGTAAGAATAGTGTATAGATCTGCTACAGTTATAGCCGGTTGGTTGTACAGATATTTCCTTGAATCCGTCGTCGGTGAATGTAGAGCCGACGCCGTCGGATGAAGAGCCAATGTCGTCGGTTGTACAGCCGGTGCCGTCGGCTACACGATACGACTTGTATGGATGGGCTGCAAGATTATAGTAGATATACGGCAAAGTCTGTTACTATGCCTTCTGCAGAGATCAGATGATTCCCTGTAGTGAGAGAAAAAAGAATATTCCGGTTGCCACCATCATGCATCCCAAAAGTGCGTAGAACAGACGTGCTTGTTTGCGTCCTACATTGCAAACGATGAATTGCGAATTGTGAGCATTGAAAAACCAGTCCCAATTGAATAGGGCTGCCAGAATAGCCAGCAGTCCTACTATCACAAATATCGCTTGTATGATATAATGCATTGTCATGATCAGGCCTCTTCAAATCGGATTGTACGGGTTCCGTCTTCGTTTTCTTCAATGGTTACGTTGACAGAATTTCCAGGAAGAAGTTCCTCAATCAGTTCCGGCCATTCAATGAAGCAAAGTGCACCGCTGTAGAAGTAGTCTTCGTATCCCATATCGTATACTTCTTCCAGTTTTTTGATACGGTAAAAGTCGAAATGGTAAATCAGTTCGCCGGCATCTTCCGAACGGTATTCATTAACAATGGCAAAAGTTGGTGAGTTGATGACATCAGTTACTCCCAGCTCTTCGCATACAGCTTTGATAAAAGTGGTTTTTCCTGCTCCCATTTTACCATAGAATGCAAATACGGTATTGTCGCCCATTGCTGCGATAAACTGTTTGGCTGCATCGTGGATTTGTTCGAGGGAATTGATTTTGATTTCCATATTATTTCTATATTACGTTTTTAGTAAAAGCAAATGTACGGATATTTTTTTGCTTTTGGGGAGTGATTTGTTGTTTTCTGGAGGTGTTTTTTATATGTAACGTTAAAAAGCAATGGAAGGAAAGAAGTATAGATGTTTTTTCTTACTTTTATTGAAACCTTTTTGAGTGGTATGGAGAAAGAAAATAAAATCTGTAGGAATCAAGCAGGAAAGATAAAAGTCCCGTTTGTGATGATTCTTTTTAATATTGTTTTTTTACTGCCTGTCTTGGCTGCTCCTCTTGTGGCCTTAACCTCTGCTTTTCTTTTCGATAACCCATCGAACTTTCTGTTAACGGCATTAATTGCTTTGGCTTTGAATTCATACTCTTTTATTCTGATAGGGGCTGTATATTGGAGTATACGATTGTATAAAAAAGGATATAAATTAAGGACGGTGTTGTGTCCTCAGCTCATAAGCGGACTAATTATCTGGCCTCCTTTTTTATATATGGTTATCAGGTTGATTTATTAGGTTGCTAAGTTTAGCCTTTTTGTTTTACGCAACTCTTGTATACTTTGGCTGCAGCATAAATGAGTATAGAGGTAAAGATAATGGCCGCTCCGGAAGGCACTTGAAGCTGGTAGGAAAGCCACAGCCCTCCCAGACAACTGAAATATCCGATAGCAATGGACAGCCAGATGATATATTTAAAACGGTAAGTAAACAGATTGGCTGTCATTTGTGGAAGTGTCAGTAACGAAATGGCCAATACGATTCCTACCATACGCAGGCATGATACGATAGTCAGAGCGATGAATCCCATCAGAATATATTCGAACAATGCTACAGGAAGCCGTTGGGAACGCGCAAACTCCCGGTCGAAAGCGATGGCGACAATCGGTCGCATAAACAGGGTAAAGAATGCTGTCAGTGCGATACTCAGTCCGGCTAAAAGATAAATGTCGGCATAAGTGATAGTCAGAATATTACCAAACAGAAAAGAAGACAAATCCGGCTTGAATCCCGGAGCCAGGAAACTGAAAATAATACCTACAGCCATACCGAATGTCCAGAATACGGCTATGGCCGAATCTTCACGCATGTCGTTGCGTTTACTCAGCCATTCTACTCCAAAGGCCGATAAGATGGAAAAGACTGCTGCTGCCAGTATAGGGGATATTCCGGTATACAGTCCGATACCTATACCTCCAAAAGATGCATGGGTTATTCCACCACTGATAAAAACCAGCCGGCGTGTTACGATGTAGGTTCCGATAATACCACAGGCTATGCTTGCAAACAAACTGCCCAAAAGGGCATTTTGAAAAAAAGTGTATTGGAATAAATCTATCATTGCATAATGGGTTTTGGGGATAAAGGATGGAATAATGGAATTAGTGGAAACGGCGCTCTCCTACAATGAGGAAGAGTTCGTCTTTCAATTCATCCGGCAGTTCGATTCCTCTTAACTGCAGGCTCCGGCTCCATCCGGCTACCTCTTCTTCTTTCATCGAGAAAAGTATTTCGCGGAATTCATCTATTTCTTCTGCTGTGTAGCTGTCGGAAGCATGTCCTTTAAATCGGTCCAGCTCTTCGTCGTCGTAATACTCTATCTGTTTACTGACGGCAGCCAGCAGACTTTCTTTTTCACAAATCTGATGCTGGCCGCAGCATTCACTGTCTACTTCTACAATTTCGGGAGCTTCGGTCAGTTCTCCGCGTTCTATTTTCTTTTGAATGTTTCGGTTGTAGAAATAACCGGCTGCAAGGCCGAACAATGCTACTCCGATTAATATAAGTACAAGTATCCACATAATCTGTTATTCTTCTGTTAGTTGAAATCCTGCGTTTTGTAAGTCTTCCCAATAGTGTGGGTATGATTTCGATACGACTTGGGGATTGTTTATCCGCAATTCATTTAATTTGATAGCCGCCGGTGCAAAAGCCATTGCCATGCGATGGTCTTCGTAGGTATCGATGGCGGGATTTTCATCGGCTTGTGTACGTTCGCCTTCCCAAGAGAGTACGGAGCCGTCGGTTTCTTTCAGTAGATATCCTAACTTTCTCATTTCGGTAATAAGTGCAGCCATTCGGTCTGTTTCCTTAATTTTCAGACTTTGCAGTCCGGAAAAGCGGAAGGGAATATCAAGGAATGCACAGGTAACGACAAATGTTTGTGCCAGGTCGGGCTGGTTTACGAAGTCGTATTCCATACGTGCTACACATTTTCCTGTATGGGTGAGCGTCACAGTCTGTTTGTCGAAGCTTGTTTCAACTCCTAACATACGAAACAGTTCTGCTACTTTCGAATCACCTTGGTAACTGGTTTCAAACAGACCGGGAAGTTGGATAGTAGCTTTTGAAGACAATGCGGCTATTTCGTACCAGTATGAAGCTGCACTCCAATCACTTTCTACGTAATAAGGGCGAGCCTTGTAGGGCTGAGGCTTTACTTCCAGTTCATTATCCGACAACCAGCCGGCTTCTGCTCCGAAGTCGTGCATCAGTTGTAAGGTAAGATTGATGTACGGGCGTGAAACAATCTCTCCCGTCAGTTTCAGATGAAGTCCTTGGGGAAGTACCGGACCAATCATCAGCAAGGCAGAGATGTACTGCGAACTGACGTGTCCGGGTAAGGTAATCTCTCTGTTTGTAAGCTTGCGTCCTGTGATGCGAAGCGGAGGGAAACCAGGATTTTCGGCATATTCGATGTCGGCTCCCAACGAACGGAGAGCGTCTACCAGTATCTGAATGGGGCGCTGGCGCATCCGCTCTGTACCGGTAATAAGATGCGTACCTTCTGTCACCGATAAAAAGGCTGTAAGGAAGCGCATGGCTGTACCTGCAGCCATGATATCGATAGTAGGAGAAAGTTCTTGCAAGGCGCGTACCATCACGCGGGTATCGTCGCAATCCGACAAGTTCTCTAATGTACAATTCCCTTGAGCCAGTGCATGAATAAGCAAGGCGCGGTTGCAGATGCTCTTCGATGAAGGCAACTGGATAGTAGCATGTACTGTATCGGGTGGTGTTATTTTTATCCGCTTCATATTTGTTTTTATGAGAGTACTCCGGCAAAGATAGTGAATTTTCTTTTTTGTTTGCAGGTAATATTTGTCTATCTGCTTCACAGGAGAATATCCTCGGTAGAAGAATGGGGTAAAGTATTTTTTTATATGGTATTCGTGGAAGCATAGGAGAAGGATATATATATTGTATATGGGTAATGGAGTATCCAAATTGTAAGGTGTTATAAGGTGTAGTAAATATTTTGTGTTGAAAATTCTGTTAAAACAATATAATTTCTAGACTATTCCATGTTTGTCAATGAACATTCTGTTAAATTTGTTTCGACATAAACATGTTATTTATCTATGGATGAAATTTTTATAATTATTGGACTTATCATTTTAAATGGAATCTTTGCCATGTCTGAGGTGGCATTAATCTCTGCACGTAAATCACGACTTTCTACTGATGCAAAAAAAGGAAATAAAGCTGCTAATATAGCTTTGAAACTGGCTAACGAGCCTGACCGCTTTCTTTCAACCGTACAAATCGGTATTACTTTAATTGGAATTCTTACCGGTATCTATTCGGGAAATAAGATTGCAGTATCTTTGACCGATACAATGCTTGCATGGGGAGTGTCTGCTACTTATGCCTCTGCACTGGCACAAGGTGTGATTGTGGTTGTGGTGACCTATTTGACTATTATCTTCGGAGAACTGGTTCCTAAACGTATTGGATTAAGTGTTGCCGAAAAGGCTGCAAAACTGGTGTCCCGACCGATGAATGTTCTTTCTATTGTTGCTTCTCCTTTTGTGTGGTTGCTTTCAAAGAGTACTTCTGCCATGTTCAATTTATTGGGTATAAAGGATACGGACAGCAAAGTAACCGAAGAAGAAATTAAATCGATTATCCAGGAGGGTACAGAAGATGGAGAGGTACAGCCGGTAGAACAGGATATTGTGCAACGTGTCTTTTTGTTGGGTGATTTGAAGATTGAGTCAATCATGACTCATAAAAACGACATTGTCTGGCTGGATACTGAAATGACTCCGGCAGAAGTGAAAGAAGTGGTACAAAGTGAACTGTATGAGTTTTACCCGATAGCAGAAGGCGATTTAGACCATGTCAAAGGAGTTGTCTTGCTGAAAGATTTGGTTCTTCATTTGTACAAACCCGATTTTGATCTTGCTTCATTAATCAGCGAACCTGTTTATTTTCACGAAGGTATGAATGTCTATAAGGCGCTGGAACAGATGAAAATTCAGCGCGTTAGCCGTGCGCTGGTTTGTGATGAGTTTGGTGCTTGTACCGGTATTATTACATTGAAAGATATTTTGGAAGGACTGGTTGGAACGATGGACAATGCAGAGGAAGAACCGGATATCATCAAGCGGGTAAATAAAGAGGGATGGCTGGTAGAAGGACAATGTCCGTTTTATGATTTTCTATACTATTTTAACCGTTTGGATTTATTCGAGAATTCAGAATATAATACTGTGGGTGGACTTATTCTTCAGCAGTTACAGCATATTCCGACGAGTGGAGAAACCATCGAATGGAATGGCTTTACGCTGGAGGTAGTAGATATGGATGGTGCTCGTATTGACAAGGTCCTTGTTACCACAACTCCAGTACGTGAAGACGAAGGAGACGAAGAAGCATGAGATATACTCATGCTTCCATATTAGTCTTATTTACTAGATTTATTCAGAAAACGGCGAATGACTTCTACAAAGTCTTTGCCGTATTTTTCTTTCTTGAACTCACCGATACCACTGATTTCTCCGAACGCTTCTATGGTAGTCGGCTTTGCAGAGGATAAGAGGTGAAGGGTCTTGTCGGACAACACAATGTAGGCCGGTATTGCTTGAGAGTCTGCCAACTTCTTTCGCAGCACACGTAATTCTTCGAACAGATATTCGTCTTCGTTTTCGAATACAGCCGGAGTAAGTACCGGTGCTTGTGGCTCTTGTATTTTGGCTTTCTTTTTTCCTCTTTTTGACTCTTGCCCCAGATGTTCCTCTCTTTTGATTACTACCAGTTGTGCCCGTTCTTTTCCAAACAGAACTTTTTTTCCTGCTTCTGTTATTTTCAAGTGATTCTTTTCATTGTAGGCCACTTCAAAATAACCGAGGTTTAGCATTTGGAGCAGATAGTCTTGCCAGTCGCGAGCAGGAATGTCTCTTCCTACCCCATAAGTCTTTAGTTGGTCGTATTTCTTTTCAATGATTTCTTGCGTCGCGGCTCCTTTTAAAAGGTCAATTAAAGTGCTGATTCCGACTTGTTGGTCAGTACGAGCAATACCACTCAACGCTTTTTGTACGATGATGGTACCGTCAAACCGTTCAGGAGGATTCCGGCATACGTCACAATTACCACAATCGTGT
Organism: Phocaeicola acetigenes; assembly: GCF_027529745.1. Classification (NCBI taxonomy): domain Bacteria; kingdom Pseudomonadati; phylum Bacteroidota; class Bacteroidia; order Bacteroidales; family Bacteroidaceae; genus Phocaeicola; species Phocaeicola acetigenes. Next base: position 123,030 of record NZ_JAPZVM010000003.1, on the reverse strand, counting down.
GTCATCGTCTCTCCAAAGTAATTCAGCAAAATACGACGTCGGCATATGTCTGCTTCAGCATATTGTTGCATACGGTTCAGCTTTTCCAAATTGATTTCCTGCTGATTACTTTCTGCCGCAAATTTCGATAACATGACAATATCGCCGAACGAGTAGAAAAGCAGGGTGTCGCTGGGAAGTCCGTCTCTTCCGGCTCTTCCTATTTCCTGATAAAAACTTTCAATGCTTTTGGGCAAGTTGTAATGGATTACCCATCTGACATTCGATTTGTCGATACCCATTCCAAACGCAATCGTAGCACAGACCACTTGTACTCGGTCGTTGATGAAGTCATCTTGGGCAGCATCGCGTGCAGCAGTACTTAGTCCGGCATGATAGACAGCTGTCCGTATGCCTTGTGCTTCCAGTAAGTCGGCCACTTTCTCTGTATTGTTTCGGCTCATGCAGTAAATAATACCACTTTCGTTCTTATGTCGTCCGATAAAATCCAGAATCGTTCTGATTTTTTCTTTCTGCTGAAATCCTCTTTTCACATCCAGACTCAGGTTGGGGCGGTCGAAAGATGATATGAATATTTGAGGATCTTTCATTGCCAGTTGTTGGATGATATCCTGCCGGGTGATTTTGTCGGCTGTTGCAGTCAATGCAACAATCGGTATATGTGGAAATTGTTGGCGCAATGCTTTCAACTGCGTGTATTCCGGACGGAAATCATGTCCCCATTGTGATATACAGTGAGCTTCATCAATAGCAAACAGTGAAATATTGATATCTTTCAGTAAGAAGTTCAATTCCGACATCAGTCTTTCCGGGGAAATATAAAGTAATTTTACCCTGCCTTGCATACATTCAAAGCGCAGGTTGGCATTTGTGGTTTCATCGTTAGTGCTGTTGAGTGCCCGGGCTATGATACCATTGGCCTGCAGTGCTTCTACCTGATCTTTCATCAGTGAAATAAGAGGTGATACCACTACTGTAGTTCCAGGCATAAGCAACGCCGGCAACTGATAGCAAATGGACTTTCCTCCTCCGGTAGGCATTAACACAAGCGTGTCTTTTTTACTTAAGATTCGGGTAATAATTTCTTCTTGTAGAGGACGGAAATGTGTGTATCCGAAATATGCTTTTAAAGTCTTTAATATCATGTTTTCTTTTCCGGTATTTCAAGCGGCAAAGATAAACTAATTTTTGTTGAATTATGCAATGTGTAGAAAGCAGAACTCTACCATGAAGTTTGCATAGTAAAGAAATAATGAAATAAAAATATCGCTTTTAAGTATTTTTGATGTCTAAATTAATTGCTAAATAAAAAAAACTTATCAAATTTGTACTACATAGCAAAAAATTAAATTAATAAAGACAGATGAGAGACGAAACGAGTGTAATGGCAACGAATGAGGTTCTTGTGAAGAAACCTTATAATTTGCGCGAAAAGAAGATTAAGGATGCCGCATATCGCAATATGATTAGGGCTGAGTTGGCAGATGAATTGTACGATAAAATTTTGCATATAATAGTAGTGCAAAAGAAGTACAAGGATGTGAATTTTTCGGCAAAAGATTTGGCGAAAGAGTTAAAAACAAATACCCGTTATTTATCGGCTGTTATAAATTCTCGTTTTGGTATGAATTATTCATGCTTGCTGAACGAATATCGTATAAAAGATGCGTTGCATTTGTTGATTGATAAGCGCTATTTGGATAAGAATGTAGAAGAAATCAGTGCGATGGTAGGGTTTGCCAACCGCCAATCGTTTTATGCTGCATTCTATAAAAATGTAGGCGAAACACCCAATAGTTATCGTAAACGTAAATTGGAAAACAAGTAATATATAATTTATATATTTGTAAATCAGAACAGAACGAAGAATTTTGTGTACATCATACGTTTATGTATACAGGATTCTTCGTTTTTTTGTTTTAATTTGTTCTTGTAGGTAATTTGAAATGATAAAGTATGGAACAAAATTCTTTTAATTATACAGTGGAACAGTTTGCAGACTTGCAGTTGTTGAGGTATCGGGTAAATGGGTTTGAAGAGCTTTCATTGCCGCGTAAACAACTGATTTATTATTTGTCGCAAGCTGCTTTGGAGGGAAGAGATATTCTGTTCGATCAGAATGGTAAATATAATCTGCAAATTCGTCGTCTGTTGGAGGCTATATACCTTCATTATGAAGGTGAACGTTCTACTTCCGAATTTCAGGCTTTGGAAGTATATCTGAAGCGGGTTTGGTTTGCCAACGGTATTCATCACCATTATGCTTGTGATAAATTTATACCTGAATTTTCTGCAGTTTATTTACGTAGTCTGATCGATTCGTTAGACAGTTCTGTATTGCCCTTGGAAGAAGGAGAAAGCATAGACGAACTTTGTCATAAATTATTCCCGGTGATATTCGACCCTTCGGTGATGCCTAAACGAGTGAATCAGGCCGATGGGGAAGATTTGATTCTGACTTCTGCTGCCAATTATTATGAAGGAGTAACCCAACAGGAAGCAGAAGAGTTTTATGCTAGTCAGAAGTTGGCAGACGATGAAGAACCGGTAATGTACGGTATGAATAGCCGGCTGGTAAAAAAAGACGGAGTCGTGCAGGAAGAAGTATGGAAGATAGGAGGTATGTATTCCGCAGCTTTAGAGAAGATTGTATACTGGCTGGAGAAAGCTATGGATGTGGCAGAAAACGATACGCAGAAAGAAGTGATTCGTTTGCTGATAGAATTCTACCATACTGGTGATTTGAAGACATTCGACCGCTATTCTATCCAATGGCTTAAAGATACATCTTCGCTTGTCGATTTCGTAAACGGATTTATTGAAAGCTATGGCGATCCGCTGGGGATGAAAGCCAGTTGGGAGTCGATTGTAAACTTTAAAGACCTTGAAGCAACTCGCCGTACAGAGACAATCAGTGAGAATGCACAGTGGTTTGAAGACCATTCACCGGTAGACGCCCGTTTCAAGAAAGAACAAGTCAAAGGAGTGTCTGCTAAAGTTATCACAGCCGCAATGCTGGCGGGGGATTTGTATCCGGCTTCGGCTATTGGTATCAATTTGCCTAATTCCAACTGGATACGTAGTGTGCATGGTTCGAAATCGGTTACAATTGGTAACCTGACAGAAGCATACAATAAAGCAGCGCATGGCAATGGATTCCGTGAAGAATTTGTATACGGTCCGGAAGAACTCAGGCTGCTGGAAACGTATGCAGATATTACCGATGATTTGCATACCGACTTGCACGAATGTCTTGGACATGGTTCGGGAAAGCTTTTACCCGGTGTCGATCCGGATGCCTTGAAAGCACATGGCTCAACCATAGAAGAAGCACGTGCCGATTTGTTCGGTCTGTATTATCTGCCCGATGCCAAGATGGTAGAATTGGGATTGGTCCCCGATGCGGATGCTTATAAGGCAGAATATTATTCGTATATGATGAACGGTCTGATGACACAGCTTGTACGTATTGAGCCCGGATGTACGGTAGAAGAAGCACACATGCGTAACCGTCAACTCATCGCACGTTGGGCATTGGAGCAGGGACGTGAAGAACGGGTAGTGGAAATGGTAGTACGTGATGGAAAGACTTATGTAAAAATAAATGATTACTGCAAACTGCGTATGCTATTCGGTAAGCTTCTTGCCGAAATTCAGCGTATCAAGAGCGAAGGCGATTACGAAGCAGCCCGTATGCTGGTAGAAAATTATGCCGTGAAAGTAGATGCAGTGCTGCATGCAGAGGTACTGGAACGCTATCGCAAACTGCATTTGGCTCCGTATAAAGGTTTTGTGAATCCAGTTTATACACCGGTATTGGATGCCGAAGGCAATATTACCGATGTAAAGGTTACTTACGGGGAAGGCTATGCCGAACAGATGTTACGCTATAGCCGCGAATATTCAAATTTATAATGCGCTTTTAAAGGAAAAACTATGGCAGATGTACATGAAACAATAAAAGATATAAAGTCGAAATTCCGTTTGTTTATGAACGGAGTAATTTCGCAAAGCATGCGTGAGAAAGGCTTGGGATACAAACTGAATTTCGGTATAGAGTTTCCCCGTATCAAGGAGATTGCTGCTGCTTACGAACCCAATCATGAAGTAGCTCAGGCTTTGTGGAAAGAGAATATCCGCGAATGTAAGATTCTGGCAGGATTATTGCAGCCGGTAGATTCTTTTTGTCCGGAGATAGCAGATATCTGGATAGAAGACATGCACTATCCGGAATTGGCAGAATATACTGTAATGAATCTTTTCCAGCGTTTGCCTTACGCGTCGGAGGTGGTATTCCGTTGGATGGCCGATGACCGTGAGTACTTCCAGTTATGCGGCTTCCTGCTGATGGCCCGTCTGCTGATGAAAGGTCAGAAACTCAACGAGCGGGCAGAGGCCGAATTCCTGGATCAGGCATTTACGGCTTTGGAAGGAGATATCGTAAGTGTGCAGAAGGCCGCAGCATTGGCCTTGTGCAAGTTTGCATTGCAGTCGAAAGACAATGCACGCAAAATGGGTAAACCTTTGCAGGCCCTGCTAAAGTCGGAGAAAGAGAATGTACGGTTGCTGGCTGGTGAAATCAGATTGGAGATAGAATATTTATAAATAATCTTTCCCAATTACATAAAAAAGGCTATCTTTGACGGCTGAACGGATTACTCAGATGGAAGAGGATATAAGAGATAAGGCAAAGCAGATTCTGACAGAATACCTGCAAAAGAACGGGCATCGAAAGACACCTGAACGATATGCTATACTCGATACCATTTATACCATCAAGGGACATTTCGATATTGATGAGCTATATTATCATATGGCAGAGAAAGAAAAGTTCCGTGTAAGCCGTGCTACCCTCTATAATACGATTATTCTTTTGATCGATGCCGGTCTGGTTATCAAACATCAGTTTGGCAATACTTCCCAGTACGAACGTTCGTACAACAATGAAACCCACCATCACATGATATGCACTTCGTGCGGTAAGGTCTCGGAGTTTGAAGACGAGGCTTTAAAGCAGGTGATAGCACAAACCCGTATGAAAGGGTTTCATGCACAACATTATTCGTTGTATATTTACGGACTCTGCAGTAAGTGTATGGGAGCCAGACGTAAAAAAAGTAAGTAAGAATTATAAAATAAAGAGAAATCATGAAAGTAGATGTCTTGTTAGGTTTACAATGGGGCGACGAAGGCAAAGGTAAAGTAGTCGACGTATTGACTCCCCGCTACGATGTGGTAGCCCGTTTCCAGGGTGGTCCGAATGCCGGTCATACACTTGAGTTCGAAGGTCAGAAATATGTACTTCGTTCTATTCCTTCGGGTATTTTCCAGGGAGATAAAGTGAACATTATCGGTAATGGCGTAGTACTTGATCCTGCTTTGTTCAAGGCTGAAGCCGAAGCGCTCGAAGCAAGTGGCCATCCACTGAAAGAACGTTTACATATTTCGAAGAAGGCACATCTGATTTTGCCTACTCACCGTGTATTGGATGCTGCTTACGAAGCTGCCAAAGGTGCATCGAAGGTAGGTACAACAGGTAAGGGTATCGGTCCTACTTATACAGATAAAGTGAGCCGTAACGGTTTGCGTGTAGGTGATATCTTGCATAATTTCGAAGCAAAATATGCAGCTGCAAAGGCACGCCATGAACAGATTCTGAAGAGTCTGAATTATGAATATGATATTACTGAAGTGGAAAAACAGTGGATGGAAGGTATCGAATATCTGCGTCAGTTCCCCTTGGTAGACAGCGAACACGAAATCAACAACCTGTTGAAAGAAGGAAAGAGCGTGTTGTGCGAAGGTGCACAGGGTACAATGCTGGATGTAGACTTCGGTTCTTATCCGTTTGTAACTTCTTCTAATACCATCTGTGCAGGAGCTTGTACCGGATTGGGATTAGGTCCTAACAAGATTGGTGAGGTATATGGTATCATGAAGGCATACTGCACCCGTGTAGGAGCAGGTCCGTTCCCTACAGAACTGTTCGATGAAACCGGAAAGACAATCCGTGATTTGGGTCACGAATACGGAGCTGTAACCGGACGTGAACGTCGTTGTGGTTGGGTAGACTTGGTCGCTTTGCGTTATTCTATCATGGTGAACGGAGTTACTCAGCTGATTTTGATGAAGAGCGATGTGTTGGATGGCTTCGATACAATCAAGGCTTGTGTAGCTTACAAGGTGAATGGAGAAGAAATCGATTACTTCCCATACGATATCACTGAAGGTGTAGAACCTGTATATGTAGAAATGCCAGGATGGAAGACCGACATGACTAAGATGACCAGTGAAGATGAATTCCCTGAAGAATTCAATGCATACATCTCATTCTTGGAAGAACAGTTGGGTACACCTATTAAGATTGTTTCTGTAGGTCCCGACCGTGCACAGACTATCGAACGTTATACAGAAGAGTAAACAGACTTTATAGTCTTTAAATAAGGGATAAGCCCGGCAAATATCCGTATGGATGTATGCCGGGCTTTTTATTTTGTGGCTTTTGGATGGATATATGAAGGATTTAGCACAGAGGAATAATGAGATCTGTCGGAGGCTTTAATCGCCGTCGTTGAATGCAGAGTTGCCGTCGTTGGATATATAATCAGCGTTGTCGGTTGTACAGCCGACGTCGTCGTCTTGAATTTACGAATGGAAGGATAGATTTATATCTATGGTAATGAATGCTTTTCTTGCTGATAAACTGGGTTAAAGAATACCGGTAAAAGAAGTCTGTTTACAAAAGGGCATAAAAAAAGGAGTACCGCTGTACTCCAACCTTTGTTAACCTTAAATCTAATACTATGAAAAACACAGTGCAAAGGTACGGACTTTCGGCTTATCTGCAAATAAAAGCTCAATAAAATGCTGTTTTATAACACTATTTAAGAAGCATAAATTTCCTTTTACTAAAATGCAGAGGAAAATGATGTGTGAATTGTCTCCGTGTCTGAAAAAAAGGACGTTAGCATATCAATCCTCAGATAAAAATTATAACTTTGCCAACACTTTGTAAAGAAATTGAAGCCCATGATTTCAATAGAAGGACTGAAAGTTGAGTTTGGAGTGACACCTTTGTTTGAGGATGTCTCGTTTGTGATTAATAAGAAAGACCGTATTGCGCTGGTTGGAAAGAATGGTGCTGGAAAGTCGACTATGCTGAAAATTCTGGCAGGTCTCCAGCAGCCTACCGAGGGGGTAGTAGCCGTACAGCGTGGAGTGACTATCGGTTATTTGCCACAGGTAATGATTCTGAGTGATACGCGTACGGTGATGGCTGAGGCCGAGATGGCTTTTGAGCATATATTCGAATTGCAGGATCGTATTGCGCGTATGAATCAGGAGTTGGCAGACCGTACCGATTACGATTCGGAAAGTTATCATGAGTTGATAGAACGTTTTACACACGATAATGAGCGCTTCCTGATGATGGGAGGTACCAATTATAAGGCTGAGATAGAGCGTACACTGACTGGGCTTGGTTTCAGCCGGAGCGATTTCGACCGTCCTACTTCCGAGTTCAGTGGCGGATGGCGTATGCGTATCGAGTTGGCGAAGTTGTTGTTGCGTCGTCCGGATGTATTGTTGCTCGACGAGCCTACCAACCACCTCGATATTGAAAGTATCCAGTGGCTGGAGAATTTCCTTAAAGTCAGTCCGGGTGCAGTCGTGCTGGTAAGTCACGACCGTGCTTTCATCAACAATGTCACTAACCGTACAATTGAGATTTCCTGCGGACATATCTACGATTATAAGGTTGCATACGACGAGTTTGTGGTGTTGCGCAAGGAACGTCGCGAGCAGCAGCTCCGTGCGTACGAGAATCAGCAGAAAGAAATAAAAGATACAGAAGACTTTATCGAACGTTTCCGCTATAAGGCTACCAAAGCTGTGCAGGTACAGAGCCGCATCAAGCAGCTGGAAAAGATTGTGCCGATTGAAATCGACGAAGAAGATACTTCTTCGCTTCGTCTGAAGTTTGCACCGGCCATGCGTTCGGGAAACTATCCGGTGATTTGTGAAGGAGTGAAAAAGGCTTATGGCGACCACGTAGTATTCCACGATGTAACACTGACTATCAACCGTGGTGAAAAAGTAGCGTTTGTAGGAAAGAACGGTGAAGGTAAGTCTACCCTTGTCAAGTGCATCATGGATCAGATTCCGTATGAAGGGAAACTGGTGATAGGTCATAACGTACAGATTGGCTATTTTGCACAGAATCAGGCACAGCTTTTGGACGAAAACCTTACTGTATTCGACACTATAGACCGTGTGGCCAAAGGAGATATCCGTCTGAAAATTCGTGATATATTGGGGGCTTTCATGTTTGGAGGAGAAGCTTCCGAAAAGAAAGTCAAGGTGCTTTCCGGTGGAGAACGCAGCCGTCTGGCTATGATTAAACTGCTGCTTGAGCCGGTGAACTTCCTTATTCTGGACGAACCGACCAATCACCTTGATATGCGTTCAAAGGATGTGTTGAAAGAGGCTATCCGCGAATTCGATGGTACGGTGATTGTAGTTTCACACGACCGTGAGTTCTTGGACGGACTGGTCACCAAAGTTTACGAATTTGGTGGGGGAGTCGTGAAGGAGCACATCGGTGGTATTTACGATTTTCTGCAGAAAAAGAAGATGGAGAGCCTGAACGAACTGCAGCTTTCCCAGTCGCCTACGGTGGCATCCAAGAAAGAAGAAACTGTACAGGCCAGCGAAAACAAGCTTTCTTATGAAGCGCAGAAAGAGCTGAATAAAAAGCTCCGCAAGGTAGAAAAACAGATTGCCGACTGTGAGAATCGTATAGAAAAACTGGAATCGCAAGTGGCAGAACTGGAGTTAAAGATGGCTACACCCGAAGGTGCTTCGGATATGAAACTTTACGAACAGCATCAACAGCTGAAACAGCAGATTTCTGAGGCGGAAGAAGAGTGGGAGGCAGCCTTGATGGAGCAGGAAAGCCTCACTGTAAAAGAATAAATTACTTACTGTTTTAATAATATTGAAGTATGAAAACAAAACATTGTGTAGCTGTTGCAGCGTTTGCTCTTACTGCAATGGCAAGTTGTACAGGCCAGAAAGGAGTACAGAGTACTTCGGGTATTGATCTGGCAAATATGGACACAACGGTAGCTCCTGGACAGGACTTCTTCCGTTATGCTTGTGGTGGATGGAATGACGCACATCCGCTGACTGCAGAGTATTCGCGCTATGGCACTTTCGACATGTTGTTCGAGAATAGTCAGAAGCAGGTACGCGAATTGATTGAAAGCTGTGCCGCACAGAAAGGAACTCCCGGAAGCAAGGAACAGAAGATAGGAGATTTATATACTTTGGCTATGGACAGTGTGAAACTGAACAACGACGGGGTTACTCCTATTAAGGCTCAGTTGGAAGAAATAGCTGCTATCACAGATAAAAGTCAGATTGTACCGATGATGGTAAAACTGGCAAATTGTGGTGTGGGTACTTATTTTAGCAGTTATGTGTATGCCGATCCTAAGAATAGTACTGTAAATATTTTCCAGATTGCTCAGGGAGGTATCAACTTGGGTGAAAAAGAATATTATCTGGATCAGGATTCTGTGACAGTTAATATCCGCGAAAATTATAAACAATACATCAGCAAGTTGTTCCGTCTGGCTGGCTTTACAGAGGCCGAAGCACAGCAGAAAATGAATGATGTGTTGGAAATAGAGACTGCCATTGCACAGGCATCGTTCAGTGCGGTAGAACGTCGTGATCCGGAAGCCAACTATCATAAGATGAGTTATGCGGACTTGAAGAAAAACATTCCGGGGGTAGACTGGGATGCTTGTCTGAAAGGATTGGGAATACAGGAAGTGAAAGAACTGAACGTAGAACGTTTGGAACCGATTCAGAAAGTAGGTGATTTGATGAATACATTGCCTGTATCTAAACATATCTCTTACTTGCAGTATAATTTGATTGATGCAGCAGCTTCTTATCTGAGCGATGACTTTGTTGCTGCTCGTTTCGATTTCTATGGTAAGGTATTGTCTGGACGTCAGGTAAATCAGCCTCGCTGGAAACGTGCGGTCAACTCTGTAAACGGAATGTTGGGTGAGTTGGTAGGACAGATGTATGTAGAGAAGTATTTTCCTGCTGCCGCAAAAGAACGTATGTTGAAGCTGGTGAAGAATTTACAGGTAGCTTTGGGTGAACGTATCCAGGCACAGGAATGGATGAGCGACAGTACTAAAGTGAGAGCACTGGAAAAACTGAATGCTTTCCATGTAAAAATCGGTTATCCGGACAAATGGAAGGATTATTCTGCTTTGAAGGTAGAAAAAGATTCTTATTGGGCTAACGTGTGTCGTGCAGCTAAATGGGGATTGGATGATATGTTGAGCCGTATCGGCAAACCGGTAGATAAGGATGAATGGCTGATGACTCCTCAGACTGTCAATGCATACTACAATCCGTCTACAAACGAAATTTGTTTCCCGGCTGCTATTCTGCAATATCCGTTCTTCGATATGAATGCAGATGATGCTTGTAACTATGGAGCTATCGGTGTAGTAATCGGACATGAAATGACTCACGGATTCGATGATCAGGGACGTCAGTTCGATAAATATGGTAACTTGAAAGACTGGTGGGCAGAAGGCGATGCAGAACGTTTTACAGAACGTGCAAAAGTTATGGTAGACTTCTTCAACAAGATTGAAGTATTGCCGGGATTGTATGCAAACGGTGCACTGACATTGGGTGAAAATATTGCCGATCACGGTGGTTTGAAGATTGCATACGCTGCGTTGCAGCATGCCATGAAGGAATCTCCTCTGGGTGTTGAAAATGGCTTTACTCCAGAACAACGTTTCTTCCTGTCGTATGCACTGGTATGGGCTGGCAATATTCGTGACGAACAGATTCGTGTTTATACTAAATCGGATCCTCACTCATTGGCAGAATGGCGTGTAAATGGTGCTTTGCCTCATATCCAGGCATGGTACGATGCTTTCGGTATCACTCCGAACGATTCGATGTATATTGCACCTGAAAAACGTGTCAATATCTGGTAAGAAACATAACCTTTAAGGTAATTATAGAATGGAATGTCCTCTTGACGAAAGTCGGGAGGACATTTTTTTTATATTTTTTGAAGAGAGGCATAGGGGTTTTTAAGTAATCCTGCGTTATGTCAGTGAAAAGAAAGAAAAAAGAATCATTAACTAACTAAACACATTGAATTATGAAACTGAAATTTTTCGCATTGTCTCTCTTTATGGTAGCTGGTTTTAATGTAGTAAATGCACAGAGTACTACACAAGATTTTGTGGCAAATGATAAAAAACACGATTTGAGAATCTCTGTGAGCGATGGATTGACACAAGGGAGTGTAGATATCCTTGGTATGGGAATAGAAGAGGCTATTACTGGAACGAAGCGTTCGGACAGTAAATACAGTATGATATATGGCTTGGGCTACAGATATTCTATCAACCGTTTCAGAGTAGGTGCTGACCTGGGATTCGGAATGTCGAGCAGTAAACTTTCTATAGCAGGAGAAAAGACTCCATCGATAAAGGAGAAAGATTTGCGCTTACTTGTTCTTCCTACTGCTGAATTTGTTTACTACAAGCGCAGACTAGTGGAGTTGTATGGAACGGCTGCAGCCGGTGTAAACTTCTCAAGACACAGTGAAACTCCCGTTGATAAAAAAACATCTGAAAAAAAGGCAAACTTCAGTACTGATTTTGCTTATCAGGTAAATCCGATAGCTGTGAGAGTGGGAAACGAACGTGTAGGAGGTTTTGTTGAAGCCGGTCTTGGAAATAAAGGATTTCTTACTGCCGGATTAAGTTTTAAGTTTTAAACCTTGCAATTTAATATCACAGACAGGCAAAACGGAGCTGAAGTGAATGGTATATCACAAATCCGGCTTGCCTGTCATTAAAAAATGATTCCAATCATTAGGGTTTAAATTCATAATCTGTATATTTGTAATATACATCTGATACTCACAAATAAATGTCGTCCAATGAATACTGACAGAAAAGAAATTTTCAAGTCCAGGTTCAATGAACACTACACTAGACTTTGTAGTCTTGCATATGAATATGTTTCCGATGCAGACGATTCGGAGGATATAGTGCAGGAGCTTTTCATTACTATATGGGATAAGGGAAAGGATGCTCTTCCCGACAAGGAGTTTGCTGCGTATATTACTACGGCAGTGAAAAATGCATGTATTTCATTTTTGCGTAAAAAAGACTCGTGTGTGATGTCTATAGAGGAAAATCCGTCGGCTGGAGCCTGTTTATGGGATGAGGAGGCTATGGATGATGAGAAAAAAACGCCTGAGGAAATCTTGAAAGAAGCACTTTCCGTGCTTCCTCCTAAGTGTAAAGAGATATTCTTGTTATCGAAACTCAAAGGGATGAAATATAAAGAAATAGCCCAAATGCTGTCTTTGTCCGAAAAGACAGTAGAAAATCAAATGGGAAAAGCCATTAAGTTGCTTAGAGAATTTGCAGCGACCTATATAGTTACAGTTGTAGTTTTTATCACTTTAGTTCTATCAATCATTACCAGCCATAAATAAAGATGAAATATACAGAAGACTATATTAATGAATTGTTAGCTAAATATATTGCAGGAGAAACATTGTCCAGGCAAGAAACTGATGATATTCAAGAATGGATTGCGTCGCATACGCAAGAATACAATCGGTTGGTAAAGCTTGTTTCTCCACAGAAGCCGCCGGTTTTCAATACCGAAAAAGCTTGGGAAAGAATAGAACAGCATATAGATAGAAGTATTTCTCAGGAAAAAAAGGTTTATAGCATAACCGACGGAAAGAAAAAGAGAGTAAGTATGTCTGTGTTCTATGTAGCTGCTTCAGTAATAATTCTCATGGTTGTTTCTACGCTCTTTTTCCTAAAAAGTCAGCAGACAGAGGAAATGTGGTATGCCAATCATTCTACAGTGAAAGAGAAAATCTATCTGCCGGACAGTTCGTCTGTTATATTGTATCCGAATGCCAATGTAAGCTATAAATCCCGTGGAGATAAATATGCACGAGAAATAAAGTTAAATGGTAAGGCTTTCTTTGATGTAAGGAAAATGAACGGAAGAGCCTTCAAAGTTGAAGCAGAACGCATTCTGGTTGAGGTATTGGGTACATCGTTTCTTGTAGATGCGGCAAACGACGGAAAAGCCGGAGTCTATGTCAAAACGGGTATTGTAAGTGTCAAGTCGGAGAACAATAAGGTCGTGATAAAAGCCAATCAGAAAGCGGAATTAGAACATAATGTCTTAAAGACTGGAAGTATTGAAAATCCATTCCAGATTTTCGAAGAACAACCTCGTTCTCTCTCGTTTACAAATGTGGCTATAGCAGATGTCGCTGCAAAAATAGAGCAAGTTATCGGGTTGAAAATTGATGTAGAAAAGAAATTGCAGAATAATAAAATTACAAGTAAGATAAACTTGGATGATGTAGACGCGATTGTAGTAGAATTAGCTTTTCTGTGCGATTGTAAATATGAGGTGATTGAACCGGGAAAACATTATAAACTTTATAAATAAAAGGGATTACTGGCATGATGCAAAAGCCGATACAGGTAGTATTGTTTCTGTTCGTTTTTCTGAGTATAAGCAATGTCTGGTCTGAGGATTTGACAAAAGACTGGAATACTGAGTTTATAAGCATGGAAAACACAGGCAATTCTATCCAAAGTTCTGATAAAAAATTGGTAGATGAAGTTTTGTTTGTCAGAGCTTCATCGGCTTCTGTACTCCAATGGTTCCGGTTTATAGAAAAGCAAAAAGGAGTTTCAATTTCGTACAATCCGTCTAATGTAGATTCTGAGAAGAACTGTATCGTACCGCAATCGGCCACAATGACTATATCGCAACTTCTTTCTATTTTGTTGAAAGACTATAAATTCAGTCTTACAGAAATGCCCGGAAGAAAAATTGTGATACGTATTGATTCAAAAAACGAATATATGGTTTCGGGTATCATTTCAGATAATACAACATCTGAAAGACTATATGGAGCCATGGTTGCAATTACAGATAGTGAAGGGAAGCTGTATTATACGGTAAGTAATGAAAATGGTATCTTTTATCAGGAGCTGACAGAAGGAGCGTATAATTTGGAGGTTTCTTATATGGGCTTTGAAAAATATTCAACTTCACTTCATCTGTATGGAGAGAAAAGTGTGAATATAAAATTAAATCCTATGCTTTTTGAGGTTGGTGAGGTGACAGTACAGTCTATGAGAAATGAAGTAGAGTTGTCGGAAATCACATCTTCAGGAATGCTTTCGTTCAATGGCAATGATTTGTTCTCGCAAATATGGATCTTGCCTGGTGTAACAGGAATCCCTACCGGAAACAATTTTATGGTGAACGGGGGAAGCTATGATGAAAATATCATTCTTCTGGATGGAGTACCTGTATTTCATCCGGGACATATCAGTGCTCAGTTGCCGCAGTTTTGTGGAGATGCCATCAAAAACATCGTTTTTCATAATGGTTTTTTCCCAATCAGGCTGGAAGGTGGCTTATCGTCTGTTACTGAGTTTAACTTGAAAGATGGTAACAAAAACGAGCATTTGCGGATATTTTCTATCGATATGCCGGCAGCATCACTTACTTTAGAAGGGCCTTTCATAAAAAATAAGTTATCTTATCTGTTCAGTGTAAGGAGAAGCTGGATGGATTTTTTTGATCAGTTACTTTCTGAGCAAAATAAGCAAAATCATTATTCACTGGATTTTAATGCAAAACTTTCGTATTATCTTTCTCCTACCAGTTCGATAAAGCTTTTGGCATATAATACGTATGATGAGTTTAGAATCCCCATATATACTGAAGAAGCTATTCCTGTGGTGAAATGGAATAATCAGATTTATAAACTATCTTATAATGGGCAGTGGGGAAAACTGGGTAATGTAACTTCTGCTTATTATTCGGCATATTCAAGCCGTGCCAATGCCGATGTGCTTGGCTTTGGTTCGGATAACGAGGAAAGTACCGATGGGGGGTGGGATGCCGAATTGGGAGATGAATGGAATGGCAATGAATCAGTAAATTCTGAAATTGTTGATAATGAAATAGGTAATGGAATAAAAACATTCAATCTTTCCACAGAGTTCAGTTATAGTCCGGAGAATATTTATTCTGTCCGTTTGGGGGCAAAATATACACACGAGAGGTATGAAATGGCTGCTTTTGGAGGAACTCGTCAGAAGCAGGCTGAGGCTATAAACCAATATTCGGTTTACTATGATAATTATTTAAGATTGTCTGATAAAATTTCCACTCGTGTGGGTGTACATTTTGTGGCTTACAGTCCGGTAAATTATCGGAATTATTACAGCATACAACCTCGGTTTGCGCTGAACTATACTCCGGATAATAATAATATGCTCTATCTTAATTTTTCAAAGATGGAACAGTTTTATCATTATATAAGCTTTAATGGATTTGCTCTTCCGACAGATTTTAGAATGCCCAGTATCGAAGGATTTAAACCGCGCTCGTCGGAACATTATGAAGTGGGATGGAAAAATAACTTTGCGGGAAATAAAGGAAAGATAGAAACATCTGTGTATTATAAAACAAGACGGAATCTTGTGGCCTTGGGGCCAAGTGCAGTGGTAGTGGATAATGATTGGAGTAAATATATGATAACAGGGAAGGGAGATAGTTATGGTATAAAATTCTTTCTGTATTATATGTATGACAGATGGACGTTCCAGCAGTCTTATACATATTCCCGTAGCAGGGAATGGTTTAATGGGCTTGAACATTTGGGAAAACTTCCGTCATTGTATGATATACCTCATTATTCGGCGAGTGCTTTGTCGTATAAGCTAAATAAATCATCTGCTTTCTCTTTAGGTTGTATTATGAAATCGGGTAGGATTCAGGTTGAGGATAATTGGCTTGAGGAAGATAAAAAAATAGGTTTTAGGACAGATCGTGGAAAATTCAATTATAGACTGGATGTGGGATATACATTTAAGAAAGAGTTTGATGATAAATCTTTAGTTCTCAGATGTGGATTGTATAATGTATTAGGTAATCCTCCTGAAGAAGATATTATAGACTTCTATTCTATACATATTTCTAAAAACTGTTTCCCATATGGAAGCATAAGTTTTAAGTTTTGAATTCTTACGCAATGCTTTGTGTTTGATTTTTATTTTGTCCTTCAGATATATGGCATGATAGCTGTGATATTATTTTGAAAATCATCCGTATGTGACTTCTTCTGTTGAACAATTTGTTATTTTTTTTAGTTTTATATGAATGACTGGATCTTGACTGACTTTTATTGGCTATTGTGTCTATAAGATAAGTATACTTCGAATCACGAATTAGAAAAGATATTATTAATACAAAAATTAAACCATGTAGTTATGACAGACAAACTTTTTTATCCATTTTTAATTTTATTATTGTGTACAACGGTGTTGTTTTCTTGCAAAAAAGAAAATATGAATGATGCCACTACCACTGCTGTAAGAATTTCAGTGGTGAATGAAAAAGGTGAAGTTCAACCTGATTGTATTGTGAAATTGTTTGATGAAGCTTCGTTCTTAAAATTTAAGGAAGATGTAAAAACAGAAACACCTTATAAAAGTACAACCGATAAAAGCGGAATCGCTTATTTTGCAATTGATAATGCTGCATGGTTTTCAACTTCTTCTACGAGAGAGCTGAGCTTTGTTGTAATAGAAACTCAGACGGCCAGTCAGGTTTCATGGTCATCGGCAGGAGGTACGGTGATGAGAGGAAAAGATACTGCATTTAAAATTGTAGTGAAAAATGGGCAAACAATTCCGGATGAATCCACTAAATCACTCATTATAGAGGATGGAGTGGTAAAGGGTATTTCAGATGAAAACGTTTCTAAAGTTATTTTTCCAAATAATGTAAAAGCTATTTCTGAATTTGCTTTTAGGGATAGTAAGATTGTAGAGGTTGTGTTGAATGAAGGAATAGAAAGAATCGGTAGATTTGCTTTTATGGATAGTAAAATACAAAAGATCAACTTTCCTTCTACTCTGGTGTCAATAGAAGAATCTGCATTTCAAGATTGTATCAATTTGTCTGAGGTGGATTTGTCACGAACAAAAATTGAAACGATCGGTGTTTCTGCATTTATTGATTGTGGAATCTCTACTCTGTCATTGCCGGAAGGACTTAAGGAAATTCAAGACCAGGCTTTTTATGGAAATAAGAGTTTGAAGGAAGTAAAATTGCCTTTGGGTATCCAAGTAGTGGAAAATAGTGCTTTCTGTAGCTCTTCGATTGTGAAAGTAGAACTTCCTAATAGTGTGACTCGTTTAGGATATAGAGCATTTGCAGACTGTGCCGATTTGAAAGACTTTATAGTGTATGATGCAACGGTAGATGGTAATGGAGAAACTATTGTGGAGATAGGATGTTTTGAAAATTGTACTTCATTGAAAGAAATAAAGATTCCAGACAGCATAAAAAAACTTGAAGGACATACGTTTATCGGATGTAAGAGCCTTGAAAGAATTATTTTGTCTAAGAATCTTATTGAGGTAGGAAACTATGGAATAAGAACAAATTATCCTGTGAAATCTATTGAATTTACAGGAAAGGAATGCCCTAAATTTTTAACGAATCAAGTGCTGCCTTTTATTGTAGATATAGATTATATTGTGGTTCCTAAAGGTTGTAAAGAGAATTATGTAAAAGGTATTCCTGAGTCTTATAAAGAGAAAATCAAAGAAAAGGAATAATTTCTATTTTTAGAATACTTTATTCCAATTCCGAAGAATGCTGCTTTCTGTTTTATTTGGGAGGAATTGCAGATATTCGGTATAAAAGAAAAAAACAGCAGATATATAAGGCGTCTCCTTGCAGTGAGACACTTGTCTCCCTCTAATGGTACACTCGTCTCTTTCTAATGAGACGGTCGTACCATTAGAGGGAGACGACTGAAAAGGGCTATTCGGTAAATGTTCCCTTCAAATAAAATGGCATGTGAAGATGATAGATGATAATCGCTTCATATGCCATTTTTAGTACGCTTCCTGTATGAGTATTAGTGGATGGGTATAAGTGTTCTAATCACGGGAATCATACGGCTTCTACTTGATACATTCCATATGTCTATACTGAAAGTGATAGGGAAAAATAGAATCAATTTTATCTTGCTTGTTTGGCTTTATTTCATAGTGCTGATGATAATACAGAGGTTCAGTAATTGTTTATGGTGAGCCAAATAAGAACCCTTCGTTTGTTTATATTATTAACTAAAAAGAGAAAAACCTGCGAGCTTGGGAATAATCCCTCGCAAGCAGGTTTCTCTCTTTTAGAAACTAATCTATCATTTTCAACCTTAACCTTTCATTGTTATTGTTGTTGGGTTGCATTATCTTTCAGTTTACTCAACTTTTACAGGAGTTTCTAATTCTTCGAATATGCTGAGATTAGTTGTACATTCTAGTCCTTTTGCACAATCTTTAATGTAACCACCGGCCTGTTCATCAGTACCGTTCAGCTTGAAGTAAAGTTCCAATCCCGGAGATTTTGGATCTACTGTCAACATATTCTGTTTCAACTGTGTTTCTGTACGTGCTACACTCCATACGCGTACTTCGGACATGTAACCATAAAGAGGACGTTCTCCCCACTGGAATCCCGGAATTTTACCGATATTGAAACCAACATCTGCATTCGGATCAAATCCTGGGATGGCCCATCCTGTTTCAGCCCATTTAGAGCCATTTACATAGATTGCAGATTTACCAGAGGGCTGGTCGTAAGTCAACGCAATGTGATACCATTTGCCTGTTTGTACAGGATCTGAAACTTTGTATGTCTGTTGTCCTGCTACTTCAATGATATCTTCCGGTGTTACACCACCTCCGGCATCACCAATACGGAGAATCATGATACCTTCTGTTCCCATAATCGTATTGTTACTTCCAAATCTACTAATGTATACTAATGCTTCGTAAGTAAATGAGTTGAAATAAGTTCCTGCGGGGAACGGTACTTTGATATAGTTACTGTTGAATTTAGCTACAGTTGTAATCTTCACTGGTTTTGAGATGAAGAAGAAAACCATATCAGTACCAGGTAATGTAGGAACAGAATTAGATTGTACTTTAACAGGTAAAATAAATGATTTACCTTCTTCTACAGTACTCAAATTGCTAAGTTCCACAGAGATGATTTCTGAATAAATATCTCCACTAGCAATAGTAGATGAAGTACTACTTAAACTGGCATGAGAGGCATCAAACATTTCGTATGATGTACCGTATTTTGCATTGTATTCGTCTACTACGCTCTTGTCTGCAATGGCATAGGTTACTTCTACAGGTGAATCTGATAGGGTTGTAAGTCTTGAAGACAACTCTACAGTCATCGTTTCACCTTCTATTGAGAGCATTTGTGTTTTGTTCTCAAAATATACTTTGGGTTCAAGCAAGTCACTCTCACTCTCATTGTTACATGCATGTGTGAGCAATGCAACTGCACCCAACATTAAATATTTGAATATGTGTTTCATAATCATTTTTTTTTGTAGAATTAGATTTCTTTCTATTATTCTTCACTGCCTGATTGGCTTTGGTTGGCCTTCCATTCATTAAACACTTGCTGGTTTATCTGAATAGCTTGACGCATCCATTTATAATCAGGAGTATTGTTGTAGTCGTTGTCGAAACGATATGCTCCTACTCCGCCTTTATAACCTTTAGCAGGCATTGTTGCAGCCTGATCTAAAAGTCCTCCACCAGAAACAGCATACTGTTCAAAGTTCTCTGTTACAATGTATCTTTCCGGATGACCGTCTGGAGAACTGATGGAAGGTCTATGGCTTCCATAATTTTGACCAATCCAATAGTCTACATATCCATCCAATTCTCCAAGGCCTGACATTCTACCGTCTATACAAATTAATTTATGTCCTTTGCCTTCTGGGTCACTCTTTGGACCGATGTATTTGTTCATTTCTTTTACAAGGAAAATCAAGTGTTGGTTGGTACTTAATGTTCCATCCATATCGAACACACCACTACCGATTTCCCAGTCAATGTCATAACCATCCCATTCGCTGGTGTATAATGAGTCGCAAAGAGCTTTAGCAAAACGAGCCAGTGATTCGTAATGGTTTTCACTTTCAAATTCTCCTTCGAATCCCCAGAATTTCCAACGAGCTAATTTCTTTTGCAATTCAATTTCACTTTCACCCCATCCTTCTTCTTCTCCTTTTTTCTCAACTTCTTCATACACCCAGTCTGGTGTTCTTCCTTTTCCCATATAAGAAAGAAGGCTTACTTCCAAAAGCTTTGTACCTTTTACTTTTTGCACAAACTCTTTATCAGCTTTCTGTTCCGGAGTAATTTTGAATCGGTTGGGAGCTCCACTCCACATGGATACGATATCCATACTGTCAGGCATTGAAGTTAGATATCCTTTTCGGTAAGCTCCTGCTGGAGACCAGTTAGAGAACCATCCGAAAGCTACTGGACGTCCATAGTTATTAGCTGTAGCCTTATATGCACGCAGGTTTTGGTAATACTCACAGTCACCTATTGTGTTATATCCACCAATATGTTCCACTTCTATTTTTTCTACATCTGTACACGAAGCGAACAGAAGTCCTGTAAAAGGAACGATATAGAGTAATTTTTTTAATGTATTCATAGTTATTGTATCCTTTTAATGATTGGTTAATTTCTAGCATCCCACCAAAGTCTGGAAGTAGCTTTATCCACTTTGTCTTTCAGTTTACTTACAGCATCGTCATAATTAGCTTTGTCTTCAGCAGACTGTGAGAAACTGATAGGGTATACCATACGGCGAATACCGTCTTCTTTAGTGATACCTTGACCAGCAC
Organism: Phocaeicola acetigenes; assembly: GCF_027529745.1. Taxonomy (NCBI): domain Bacteria; kingdom Pseudomonadati; phylum Bacteroidota; class Bacteroidia; order Bacteroidales; family Bacteroidaceae; genus Phocaeicola; species Phocaeicola acetigenes. Next base: position 102,167 of record NZ_JAPZVM010000003.1, on the reverse strand, counting down.
CATTGTTGACTTGTACCTGATTCAGTTTAGGATAACCAGTTCTTCTCCATTCTGTCCAAGCTTCTTGTCCGTTCGGATAAAGAGCGATCCATTTTTGAATCATGATCTTTTCCAGTTTTTCTTCGTTACTTCCAGAAAACTCTGTTGTAGCTTGAGTAGGAGCTGAAGCCGAATAACCGTTGATTGTTACAGCTACCGGTTTCTTTCCGTTTGCAAGGTATGCATCAACTTCAGAAGCGCTGAGTCCATTCTCTTCAAATGACATCTGTACACCTTGTTTGTACAAAGATTCAGCATCTCCAAATTCAGGCCATTCCAATGCTGCTTCTGCACGCAGGAAGTATACTTCTGAAGCACGCATCCAATAAGTTGGAGTAGCACTGGTCATATTAGGCTGAGAATATTCTTTATATGTATTATTACCTTGTACATGTCCAGGAGGTACTGGTGCGTATGTTTTTCCATCGAATGCAGAAAGGGCTCCGCTTGTTTCAGAAGGTAAGAAATAAACGCTCAAACGTGGATCTTCATAACCTGCCAAATAAGCGTACATGCTGGTACACATACGAGCTTCGTTATAGTTTGATGCCAAATAACTGATGTTATTTACAAAAGTATATCCAGCACCTGTACTCATTTGGGCTGCATCGTCTTTCACTGTCATTACACCTACACTATGATTTAATGCAGTCTGTGCCCATTGTTTAGCTTTGGCAGGAGCAACGAACTTCAGTCGCATAGCCATACGAAGCATCAGTGAGTTAGCATATTTGACCCATTTATTTGCACTACCACCATAAACAGCATCGAAGTCTGCTACTACAGTACCTCCCTGTTCTGCCAGCGGAGTCAGAGTAGTAATGGCATTTTGCAAATCTTGGAACATTGTATCGTATACTTCTTCTTCGCTATCGAATGGGATAACTAATGCCATTTCTCCAGCGTGAGTATATGGGATAGGACCAAATGTTTCCAATGTTTTCACCCATGCGGAAATTTTTAAAATCTGGGCCAATGCAAAACCATCTACGTCACCACTTTTTTCAGATTCCATCTTGGCATTTTTCCAAGGTGAATAGAGATTAGTATACGAGTTACTATATGTAGAAGAAACCCATGCATCTACCAGATAATAAGTCATGTGGTTATTTCCACTATACCAGTTGTTGTTTTCACTGAAGTATCCACTCCAAAGATCGGCAGACAAGTGATAAGCAATCTGGTATTGGTTGATTGCATCAGTACCATCTGCCTGAGTACCTACAGGTACTACTTGTCTTTCCATTGTCAGGATTGGACCTCCCATAGAAATACCATCCATTTTACCCATCTCATCGGTCATTTCATAGGGATTGGTATTGATGTCTTCGTAATCGCAGGATGACAAGAATGACAATGCACAAATTCCTGCTAACAATTTATATTGATTCATTTTTTTCATAGTTGTATTATAATTTAACTTTGATGCCGAAACCAAAACTTCTTACGCTAGGCTGCATGAAGTAGTCATTACCCTGTCCATAAGTACTGGTACTAGGAGTTAATTCTGGGTCGAATGGAGCTTCGCAGTAAATCATCCATGGGTTGTTGGCAATAAATGATACAGTTACATCTTTCAATACATTATTGAACCAAGAATTTGGGAATGTATAGCTCAATGTCAGTTCTTGTAAACGGATATTAGTTGCACTATATACATAGTATCCAGATGTTTCATAGCTACCGGTACCGATCATCTTGTAGTAAGTTTCAGCGTCTACTCTACCTTGTCCAGGCAATAATGCACCACCCAGGTCACGAGCTTCTGCAGATGCTTTTGATACACCGAATCGGTCAAGAATAGCTTCTGTTGAAGAGGTTACTACACCACCAAAGCGGCCGTTCAACAAGAAACTTAATCCAAAACCTTTATATGATAAGGTGTTGTTCCATCCCATGTTGAAATCAGGAGTGGTTTTGCCCAAATATACAGGTTCTACTGTTTCCAAACTATAGTTACCAGAACCGTCAACAGCAACGAATCCTTGACTGTCTTTCTTGAAGAATTGAGTAGCATAAATGTCATGAATTGTTCCACCTTCTTTCAAGATAGTACGTCCGTTGTCTTTCAATACTTCTGGAATATTGATTGGTTCCAAACTTAAGTCAGTGTAGAAATCATGAACCATTTCCTTGATCTCATTTACGTTGCGTGAGAATGTCAATGTAGAAGAGAATCCGAAGTCTTTAAAGTTATCACTGTAACCCAAAGATGCTTCCCAACCACGGTTTTCTACGTTACCAGCCTGCAAATAAATCTGTTTGTAACCTGAGTATTCTGGAAGATCTCCAAGGAATGTCTGGTTATAAGTATTAGACTTATAGTAAGTAACTTCCGCAGTTAATTTCTTCCACAAACGTAAACTCAGACCAAATTCATAAGAACGAGTACGTTCTGCCTTAAAATCAGTAAACGGATAGATGTAAGTATTTCCTGGAACACCTCCGACGATAGGACTAGTAATAGTTCCCGGAGTCAAACCTGAACGTGAGATAGGAGCACCTACTTCTGTATATGAACCGCGTACCTTCATGTATGAGATAAACTCTGGTAATTTAACCATTTCAGAAATAATACCAGACAAACCTACTGAAGGATAGAAGAATGATTCATTGCCAGTGTTAACCAAGCGTGAGTTCCAGTCATTACGTCCTGTCAAGGTCAAATACAACATGCTCTTCCAACCTAATTCAACGTTGGCAAAAATAGCGTTGTTACGTACACGGCTGAATCCACCGTCTTCGATAGGACGAGCTTTAGTTGCATCAATGTTGCTAACTGCAAACAAGTTCGGTACTAACTGCAGTGGACCTCTATATCCTTTAGTTTCTGACCAGTAGTTAGAGTAACTGTAACCTAAGTTGGCAGAAAGACTGAAGTCCTTGAAGTTCTTATTGATGTTGACCATGAAGTCTGCGTATTCCTGACGGTCTTTGTAATCATTATATTCGTACAAACCTTTTTGAGATCCTTCTGTAAAGACATCGTATGAACTTGCATAGATTTTTCTTTCAAATCGGATGTATGAGTCATCCATACGATAACGTCCAGATATATTCAACCAGTCAAAAATCTTATAGGTCAAACCTACATTGAACATATAACGGCTCTTTTCACTTGGACTCAAGTTGCGATAAGCGGTCCAATATGGGTTCTGGTTACCGTAAGTTGCATCACTAACTGGCCAATATTGTACTGGAATATTACGGCTGTCGCTATAACGTTCGAAAGTTTTGATATCTTCCCAATTTTCTCCACGTGGGAACAGATAAGCAGCCATTACAGGGTTCCAATACTGTCCTTGTGATACCATGTTCTGGTCTTTCTGTTTTACATATGATGCTCCCAAATCCAATTGTAATTTGTCATTCAGGAAAGTGGAGGTATTTCTAATAGTAAAGTTCAAACGATCGTAAGTGTTGTTTGGAACAATACCTTTAGAGTTGGTAGATGATACAGAAGCAAAAGTCTGATTAGTCTTGTTACCAGTAGTTAATGTCAATGAGTTAATGAAGTTAGTACCAGTCTGGAAGAAATCATCTTTCGGATCATAATCGTTAGGAGTAGCTAGTTTGTTACCCCAGCTTTCGAATACACCTTCTTTGTTTCCGTAAGTGTTTTGGAATTCAGGAGTCATATAGGCTTTACTGAATTCGGATGAAGAAGAGAATGAAATCTGAAGTTTTCCTTCTTTACCTTTTTTGGTGTTAATCAAAATTACACCGTTGGCAGCACTACTACCATAAAGCGCTGCTGCAGAAGGGCCACTCAATACAGAGATACTTTCAATATCTTCAGGGTTGAAGTCGGCAATACCTTCAGTAGTTGCTCTTCCATCCCCCAAGACGTCACTACCAGTACCTAATGTGGTATTAAACAAAGGAATACCGTCTACTACATATAAAGCGTTGTTGTCACCTTCAATAGATTTTGCACCACGCATTACAACACGTGTAGAACCACCGGCACCACTGGCACTTTTATTAATTGTAACACCTGCGATTTTACCATTCAAAGAGTTAACAAAGTTGGCGTCTTTAGCACGGATTAATTCGTCTGATTTAACCTGTTGCACATTGTAGCTCAATGCCTTTTCAGCACGTTTGATACCCAATGCTGTTACAACTACTTCATCCAATACTTCGGTATCTTCTTTCATTGTAATTTTGCCAAAGTCTGGTTTCGCAGTCAAACTTAATGTCTTATAACCAATGTAGGAGATTTCAAGTGTAGCACCTTTACTTACAGATAAAGTAAAATTACCATCAAAATCTGTAATAGTACCATTAGTTGTACCTTTTTCAAGAATACTTACACCAATTAATGGCTCTCCTTTTGCATCTACTACAGAACCTTGAACTGTAATTTTGTTGGCTTGTTGGGACACGGGTAAACCATTGAAACCTAATGAGCTATTGGCATTTGCATAAACTGCACCACTACCGGAAGTCATCAGCAAAAGCAATAGCAATTGTGAAAATCTGCTTCTTTTCATAGATTTGGTTTGATTTAAAATTATTTGATAATTGAATGTTGATATCCTGTTTTTTACAGGTCCATGAAGGATGTACGTTCTCTTTACCCAGAGAACTGGATTGTAAAATGTGTTTTCATTTTAGTTGCGGTTAAGGTTCTTTTTATTTGTATTTATTAAGGCTTTTTTTGATGTCGTTGCAAATATACGTAATGTTTTAAATATTGAAAACGATTGTGTGTTTTTTTTAATAAAGGATATTGTATTTATTTAAGGGGAATATATGAGAAAAAGAATTTGTAAAAATAAATGCAGTTGGAATTCATATGATTAAGATGAAAATCCAGCTGCATTTAGGAGTGGTATTAATGATGGAATAATCGGATACCTGTGAAGGCCATTGCGATGTGATATTTGTCACAGGTTGCAATTACATGGTCATCGCGAACAGATCCTCCAGCTTGGGCTATGTATTCAACTCCGCTTTTATGAGCTCTTTCGATGTTATCTCCAAAGGGGAAAAATGCATCAGAACCTAAGGATACGCCTTTCAATGTATTCAGCCAGGCGCGTTTTTCTTCTCTGGTCAGGACTTCCGGCCGGTGAGTGAAGAACTGCTGCCATGTTCCTTCTGCCAGCACATCATCATGGTCGTCGCTGATATAGATATCAATAGTATTATCGCGGTCTGCACGTCGGATTTTTTCTATCCAGGGAAGATTCAATACTTTGGGATGTTGGCGAAGATACCAGATATCAGCTTTATTTCCTGCCAATCTTGTACAATGAATGCGGCTTTGTTGTCCTGCACCGATACCAATTGCCTGTCCGTCTTTTACGTAGCATACAGAGTTGGACTGTGTGTATTTTAAGGTGATAAGAGCAATCATCAAATCACGTTTTGCCGCTTCGGGAAATTCCTTGTTTTGAGTCGGAATGTTGCTGAACAGTTCGTCGCTGTTGAGCTTGATTTCATTTCGTCCCTGTTCGAAAGTGATACCATATACATCTTTGCGTTCGATGGGAGCAGGCTGGTAGTTCGGATCGATTTTTATTACATTGTAAGTTCCTTTACGTTTGTTTTTTAGAATTTCCAGTGCTTCATCTGTATATCCGGGAGCAATTACTCCGTCGGAAACTTCACGATTGATGAAACGGGCTGTTGCTTCGTCACAGATGTCGCTAAGTGCAATAAAGTCGCCGTAAGAAGACATGCGGTCTGCGCCACGGGCACGTACGTAAGCACAAGCCAGAGGAGACAACGGAAGATTGTCTACGAAATAAATTTGTTTCATCGTATCATCCAATTCCAGGCCAATAGCTGCTCCTGCCGGGCTGACATGTTTGAATGAAGTTGCGGCAGGCATACCAGTGGCTTCTTTCAGTTCTTTCACTAATTGCCATCCGTTTAAAGCATCTAAAAAGTTGATGTAACCGGGACGTCCATTCAGTACTTCAATAGGAAGTTCTCCCTCTTTCATGAAAATACGTGCCGGTTTTTGGTTGGGGTTACAACCATACTTTAATTCTAGTTCCTTCATCATAGTTTGATATATTTAAGATTGATTTTCTTACAAAAATATGGAATTTTTTCTGCTTATTGAAAAACTTTCTTACCTTTGCTACATATGGTTTGAGTTTCGTATTTCTTTTCGAAACCAATTAAAAGGGAATCAGGTGAGAGTCCTGAACAGTCCCGCTGCTGTAAGTTCTATATAATAAGGTTAGCAGACATTTATGCCACTGAATTCGTTTGGGAAGGCGTTTGCTGATAAGAACAAGTCAGAAGACCTGCCATATATTTTTCGCAGCTTTCGAGGAAAAAGCGTAGAATGAATTTTTCGTTTTTATATCTTCATTCATTCGTATATTAGGGGAAGAAAGCTGTTTTTGTTTGTAGTGAATTGAAAAACAGCATGAAGCGTATTGTTAAAATCATATGGCTTGCAGGATTGGGGATAAGTAGTGTAACGGGGTCTTCGTTTGCACAAACTGTATTGGATACAGCCCGAGTATACACTATTCCTGAAGTAACAGTAACCGACCGTTATCAGATAAGGGAAGTTCGTGCAACTGCCCCTGTTCAGATACTCTCTGCTGAAGAGTTAAAAGCTTTAAATGTAATGCAGGTATCAGATGCGGTAAAACATTTCTCTGGAGTTACTGTAAAAGATTATGGAGGTATTGGTGGATTAAAGACTGTTTCGGTACGCAGTTTAGGTGCTCAGCATACTGCTGTTTCTTATGATGGAATTGCAGTGACTGATTGTCAGACAGGACAGATTGACCTTGGACGATTTTCATTGGAGAATGTAGATAAATTAGTATTGAATAATGGACAGGGAGAGCAAATCTTTCAGCCAGCTCGTTTGTTTGCTTCAGCTGGGACATTGAGTATTCAAACCTTAACTCCTCATTTTGAGGACGGGAAGAATTCTTTGTTGAAAGGTACTCTGAAGACGGGCTCTTGGGGACTTGTTAATCCTTCATTGTATTGGGAGCAGCAATTAGCGGACAAATGGAGTCTGACAGCTCAAGGAGAATGGATGTCGTCTGATGGTCGTTATCCGTATACTTTATATTATGGGGATAAAGATGATCAGCATAGCAGGGAAAAACGAAAGAATACCGAAGTACAGAATTTGCGGACTGAGGTCAATGTCTTTGGGAATTTTTCGGATAAAGAACAACTTCGCCTCAAGGCATATTATTATCAGTCGTCGAGAGGCTTGCCTAATGCTACTACCTATTATTATGATTATGCCTCCCAGCATTTATGGGATAAGAATGTTTTTGTACAGGGACATTATAAAAAGGAATTGAACCATCGATGGGCGGTTCAGGCCTCAGCCAAATGGAACTGGAGTTACCAGCGTTATTTAGATCCGGATTATAAGGGGAGTACCGGACAATCGGAAAATAATTATTACCAGCAGGAGTATTATGTCTCAGCTTCAGCTCTGTATCGGGCATTCGATAATCTTTCTTTTTCACTTTCAACTGACGGAAGTATCAACCGGATGAATGCTGATTTACATAATTTTGCTAAGCCGGTACGTTATTCATGGCTGACTGCCCTGGCTGGAAAATACGTAAATGAATGGATGACAGTTTCGGCTTCAGTATTGGCAACTGTTATCAACGAGGATGTGTCGGTCGGAAGCAGTGCGGGAGGACACCGGAAGTGGAGCCCTTATTTCAGTGCATCTTTCAAGCCTTTTCCCAGAGAAGAATTTAGAATACGTTTCTTTTATAAGGATATATTCCGTTTGCCCAGTTTCAATGATTTGTATTACGGGCAGACTGGAAATATTCGCTTGAAACCGGAGCAGGCGCAGCAATATAATATCGGTCTGACTTATGGTAAACAATTTGAGGGATTGGTTTCTTCTTTGTCGGCTACCGTTGATGCTTATGCCAATCGGGTAACCGATAAGATAGTAGCTACTCCTACCAAAAACCTGTTTATATGGAGTATGGTGAACTTAGGCAAGGTTGATATTAAAGGCATAGATGTCACTGCCAATATTTGTCTGACGCCATTTGAGGGATATTTATTGACTCTTTCCGGAAATTATACATATCAGCGGGCTCTCGATGTCACCAGTTCCAATCCTGATTCTCCCGAGAGTATGACTTATAAACATCAGATTGCTTATACCCCACGTGTATCGGGTTCGGGGCAGGCTGTACTGGAAACACCCTATGTGAACTTGTCGTATGCAATGCTTTTCTCTGGAAAACGTTATGTTCTGGGACAGAATATCACCAAGAATCGACTTGATGGATATACAGATCATAGTGTTTCTGCATACCGTGACTTCCGTTTTCGAAAAATGACTACTTCTTTACGGATAGAAGTGCTTAATCTTTTGAACAAAAATTATGAGATTGTGAAGAACTTTCCTATGCCGGGACGTTCGTTTCGGCTAACTGTAGGCATAAAATATTGAAGAAAGAAAAAATGAGGAGAAAAAGAACAACTATAATATTACTTCTTTCCTGTGTATTGTTTCTGTGTATGTCGTGTGATGACATGGAAGATAAACCCTATGCAGATGGTGGTTCTATACAGGAAACCGGAACGGCCGAAATGTATGTATTGTGCGAAGGTCTGTTTAATCTGAATAACAGCTCATTATACCGTTACTCGTTTAACAGTTCTTCTTATGTACGCGATTATTTTCTTGCAATGAATAATCGGGGTTTGGGAGATACGGCCAATGATATGGCAGTGTATAATGACAGGCTTTACATTGTGGTTAATGTTTCAAGCACAGTAGAGGTGATAGACTTGTATACCGGATTGTCTGTCAAGCAGATTCCTGTATTATGTGAAAATGGTAGTTCTCGTCAGCCTCGTGCCATAGCGTTTCAAGGAGGGAAAGCTTATGTCTGTTCGTTCGATGGAACAGTGAGTCGTATTGATTTGAATACTCTGGAAGTAGATGGAGTGATAGAAGTGGGACGTAATGCAGATGACCTTTGTGTGCAGAATGGGAAACTGTATGTGTCCAATTCCGGTGGACTGGATACAGAAGGAATAGGGGTAGACCGTACGGTATCCGTTGTAGATTTGGCTTCGTTTACTGAATTGAAAAAGATAGAAGTGGGACCTAATCCGGGAAAGATTCTTGCCGGACCAGAAGATAAAGTGTATGTAGTAACGCGGGGAGAACATATCGAAACCGGAAACTATCAGTTTGTGCAAATTGATGCAGAGACGGATTGTGTTACGAATACTTTCAATGAAAAAGTACTGAATTTTGCCATAAACAATGATGTAGCTTATCTGTATAACTATAATTATCAGACTCAGGAAACCGGATTTAAGATGTTCAGTCTGACGGAAGGTAGAGTTTTGAGAGAGGAATTTATTACCGATGATACCCGGATAGAAACTCCTTATGCCATCGAAGTCAATCCGTATAGTGGCAATGTGTATATATCCGAAGCTTATAGTTATACATTAGAAGGAGATGTACTTTGTTTTTCTCCAGAAGGGAAATTGCTTTCCCGATTGAAACAAGTAGGATTGAACCCGAATACGATTATATTCCGGGATGTGTCATCTGATAATCCGGATCCGGAAGAGCCGGAAGATCCCGATGCACCTACTCCGTATGCCAATAAAGTATTTCAATATCGTCCGGCACCCGGACAGTTTGTAAATACTACAACTACAGCCTATAAAGATGGGTTTACGACAGAGGCACAAGTCTTGGAGTATGCCACAGAACGTTTACAGAAACATTCATTACTCTCGTTGGGAGGTTTTGGGGGATATATTGTCGTTGGATTCCAGCAACCTATTCCTAATATAGAGGGGGCATACGATTTTAAGATTCATGGTAACGCCTATTATAACCCCAATGCATGGCAGAACCGGCCGGGAGGAAGTGCGGAACCGGGTATTGTGATGGTAGCAAAAGATGTAAACGGAAACGGAATTCCCGATGATACATGGTACGAACTGGCCGGTAGCGAGTACGGCAAGGATTCTGAAATCCGCAATTATCAGATTACGTATTATCGGCCCAATCCGGCTGATTCGGATGTGCGCTGGACCGATAATCAGGGTAATGAAGGTTATGTATTACGCAATTTTGCCCATGTACAGGAGTCGTACTATCCGTTGTGGATAGAGAAGGATGAAATGACCTTTACCGGAGTTCGTCTGAAAGATAATGCAGTAAAGGAAAACGGAATGTGGATAGAATATGCATATGATTGGGGGTATGCCGATAATCATCCGAATGATACAGATATGGCAAAATTCAAGATTGATTGGGCGGTAGATGCATACGGACAGCCGGTATTACTTGATGAAATTGATTTTGTGAAAATCTATACAGCAGTGAATCTGGATGCCGGACAGTTGGGAGAGGCTTCTACGGAAATTACTACAGTAGAAAATCTTCATTTCGAACCATAGTAAATAATAAACAGATTAAAATAAATAAAGACATGAAAAAATTAGCTTATGTATGTGTAGTGCTGCTAAGTGTAGCACTGTTTAGTTGTAGTAATGATGACACACCAAAGACAGAAAGAGTGGTGAGTTTTGAAGAGAATCTTACTCAACCGGAAACTTCCTTTGTTCCGGAAGGAGGTGAACAAGATGGGTGGTATACTAAAACATCGTTCCGCGACAATAGTTCGTTAGTTGAAATTCCCCATTGGTATAGTGCTGATAAAAGTTTTGGAGGGGGATTTACTTATACCAATACCACCGATATAACCACTCCCGGATATGTTAATATCAGTGCCATTACAGGTGCGGGAAAGTTTGGAAAAGTATATCTCACTTCCTCTACAAATAGTTATACTCCTGCTTCCATTTCTATCTTGAATACAGATAAATATCAGTTTAAGGGGGCTTGGGTAACCAATACGACATATGCCTATTTAGCCATAAAGGATGGTAATGACGGTGGACTTAATGCCGTACGGCAATTTGCAGATGGAGATTATTTTATACTGACAGCTGTAGGACGTGATGCACAGGGCACTGAAATAGGAAGGGTGAATTTCTATTTGGCCGATTACCGGAATGGACAGAGTAAGATTGTCAATACATGGGAATGGTTCGATTGGAGTGCATTGGCTTCAGCTGCATCTATTTCATTTGAACTGGATTCTACAGATAAAGGAGAGTATGGAATGAATACTCCTGCCTACTTCTGTCTGGACGGTATCACTTTGATAGAAAAATAAAACACGATTTTATACTATCTGCCTTTGGGTCTGCCAAAAGAAGTCGGGTGCTTCTTGAGGCGGACCTTTTTATTGGAATAAATGTTGTAAGAGCAAAGGTCTTTATTATTGTGTTTCATCCGGCGACGCCGGCTATACAGTCAACGACGCCGGCTATGCAGACTGCATCGTCGGTTGTACAGGTGTCGTCGTCGATTAAACAAGAAGGATGTTATCGTTTTATGATGATATTTGTCTTGTGACAGGGTAAGGATAGAATCGTAAGAAGGATAAACAATATGCTGAAATATTTTGAAATATAATTTTTCGTACATTTGTGTGTCAAACATAAAATAGAAAAGGGTATGATAGACGAATTACTTGAATTTAACCATGCTTTTGTAGGCGGTAAAGGGTACGAAAAGTATCTGACCAATAAATATCCGGATAAGAAGATTGCCATTGTTACCTGTATGGATACTCGTTTGGTAGAACTGATACCGGCTTCGTTGGGACTGAAAAACGGGGATGTCAAGATGATTAAGAATGCAGGAGGAACCATCACACATCCGTTTGGCAGTGCGATGCGAAGTCTGCTGGTTGGTATTTATGAATTGGGAGTAAAAGAGGTAATGATTATCGGGCATACCGACTGTGGAGCACAGCATATGGACAGTCAGGTGATGTTACGCCATATGAAAGAGAGAGGCATTTCTACCGAACATATTGAGATGATGCAATATTGTAACATCGACTTGCATCATTGGTTGAGTGGTTTCGATAATGTAGAGCAGTCTGTACGCGGAAGTGTACATCTGGTGAAGCATCATCCGCTGGTACCTCAGGATGTGGTAGTACGAGGATTCATAATCAACTCGGTGACAGGAGAGCTGACAGAATTTGAAAATTGTGACTGAATATAAAATCAGCAAGGAAAGTTGCGTTATGCAATCTTTTCCTTGCCGGTTCTTTATGTTTAGAATTCCAATGTAGTTACTTGAGGATTGTGGTCGGACAGAATCTTGCCGGCTTCTTTTCCCTCTTCAGGAATATAGTTCTTCAATACATTGATCTGTGGGGTAACGAAGATAAAGTCAATTTTTTCGCGTTCTGCCTGAGGTACCCGTCCAAAATCGTGGAAAGTATATTTTACACCATCGGTCTCTTTGGCAATTTTCATTGCATCTTTCAATACAAATTCGTTGCTGGTAATAGTCTGATAGGCTTCCGATTCTTCCGATACATTAAAGTCACCGGTCAGAACAGCAGGCTGGTCGCCTACAATTTCCTTGATTTTATCGATAATGAGTAATGCTCCTTTTCTGCGGGCTTCTACTCCTACATGGTCAAAGTGTGTGTTGACAGCCATGAAGATTTTTCCGCTTTTCTTATCTTTCAGCTTGGCCCATGTAGCAATGCGGCAGCATGCTCCGTCCCAGCCTATAAAGCCTACACTGTCCGGATATTGTGAAAGCCAGAAGGTATTGCTGTCGAGAACTTCGAAGCGGTCTTTTTTATAGAACAGAGGAGAGTATTCTCCCTTGGTTTTTCCGTCTTCACGTCCTACACCAACTTCTGCATATTCCGGCAGACGTGCTTTCAGGTCTTCAAGCTGATTATATAATACTTCCTGCATACCTACGATGTCGAGGTTTTGTGCTTTGATGAAAGCTGCTACAGTATCTTTGCGGTATTGCCAGTTGTTGAGGCTGTCTTCCGGGTTATCGTAACGGATGTTGAATGTTCCCCAGTTAAGTTGTGTGGTTTGGGGTTGTTGGGTACAAGAAGCAGCCATGAAGCAGGCCACTCCGGCAGTCAGTGATAAAATCAGATTTTTCATATAAGGTTGTATTTATTAGTTAATGTTTTTCATGGAAACAAAAATGCTCTATGTATTGGCATGCAAATTAAATGAAAATTCTTGTTATCTTTACGGCAAAATAAGAAAATATGAGTCATATACAGTTAGGAAAGTATAATCAGTTGGAGGTGGTAAAGGAAGTCGACTTCGGGATGTATCTTGATGGCGGCGAAGACGGTGAAATCCTTTTACCCAAACGTTATGTGCCCGAAGGCTGCAAGCCGGGCGATATGCTGAATGTATTTATTTACCTGGATATGGATGAACGTCTGGTTGCTACTACACTTCATCCGTATGTACAGGTAGGCGAATTTGCTTGCCTCGAAGTGGCATGGGTAAACCAGTTTGGTGCTTTTCTGGATTGGGGACTGATGAAAGATTTGTTTGTACCGTTCCGCGAACAAAAGATGAAGATGGTGAAAGGTAACCGTTATATTGTTCATGTGCATCTGGATGAGGAAAGTTACCGTATTGTCGCTTCGGCCAAGGTAGAGCGTTATCTGTCGAAAGAACGTCCGGTTTATCGTGCCGGAGAAGAAGTGGAAGTCTTGGTATGGCAGAAAACTGACTTGGGATTTAAGGTAATAGCCGACAATCGCTTTAGCGGAATGTTATTCCACAACGAGATATTCCAGACGGTAGAAGTGGGAATGAAGCTGAAAGCCTATGTGAAGCATGTGAGAGAAGATGGTAAGATTGATTTGCAGCTTCAGCCGGGAGGAACTCGTAAGGTAGATGATTTTACAGAAGTCTTGTTGCAGTATCTGAAGGATCATGACGGTTATTCTTCCATTCATGATAAAACAGATGCCGAAACCATTTATAATACATTTGGAGTCAGTAAGAAAACATTCAAGAAGGCTGTCGGCGATTTGTATAAGAAACGCCTGATAGTGTTGGAGGAGGAAGGTATTCGTCTGCTGGGCGAGTAACGGGGGCTTCCTTGGTATGATTGATAGAATAAATAATCCCTTCTGCTGAAAAACTGTCAGTAGAAGGGATTATTTTATTGTATAATATATGGTCTGATGATACGAGTGTACATCGCTTATTCCAAGGTCAGCGGTACTCCTTTATAGAAGTCTAAAATCTTGGTACGGAACAGATAATCGTATTTAGCCTGAATACGGTCGGATACAGCTTTTAGCCAGTTTGTACGAGCCTCATTGAATTCGGTTGAAGTCGCTTTGCCGTTGGCATATTTCTCTTTCATCAAATTGAATGAAGCCTTTGCTGCTTCATCAGCGGTACGACTGCTTTCGAATTTACTTTCTGCATTGACTGCATTGTAATATGCCTGTTGTATTTCTTTGTACAAGGCTTTCTTGGCATCTTCCAGTTGCCAGTTGAGAGTCGTTTGCTGTATGCGGGCTTTTCTCACCTGATTGCGTGTAGAGAAGCGATTGAAGATCGGGATATTGAGTGATAATCCGATGTATTGGCTGAAATTATCTCTCAATTGTGACCCGAAGTTGCCGTTCTCTCTTCCTGAAACATTGTAATAGCTGGTGGCTATACCGGCTCCCAGACTGAGTTGGGGATAATATCCGCTTTGAGCAATACGTATGCTTTTTTGAGCTCCTTCCACACGATATTGCGCAGCTTTGATGCTGGGCTTAATCAGTAAGGCCTCGCTGTATATATCGGCAGGAGAGGAGAGTATGCAAAAATCTTTGCCTTCGTCGATAGACGGAGCGACAATACTGAAATCTTCTGGACTTGGCAATTCCAGCAATTGGCTCAAGTCCAGAAGAGCCAGACGGTATTCGTTGTCGGCTTGTACGGCAGACAACTGATCTTGTGCTGCTCTCGACTTGGCTTCGTAGAGTTCCGCTTCGGAAGCTTTTCCCACCTTGAAGAAAGCGGTCTTTTGTTTGAGCATTTCTTCACTGAGGGCCACTTGTTCGTGAGCTACTTTTGCTAACTCCTCATTGAATAATACCTGCAGGTAAGCAGAGGTGACCTGAATACTGATGTCTTCCTTGGCTTTGTTTAAATCTTCTACAGCCGCTTTCAGATTCAGTTTGCTTAGGGCAATCTGGTTAGGGATTTGCATACCTGTGAATAAAGGAATACTGGTACTGAGGTTTAAACCGGTATTCTGTGTATTCAGCTGTTGGTAGGTATTATCCATTTGCAGGCTTCGTCCGAAGTTGAACGAATGCGATGCGCTACCATTCAAGTCGGGTAACCGACTCCATTTAGCTGTATTTAGGTCTACTGCACTCTCGTCTTTGGCTGCTTCCTGCTGCTTGATGGTCAGATTATGCTCGATGGCATACTCTATACATTGCTTCAGATTCCACTGTTTTTGTGCCATGGCAGAGCCGGCAGACAGAACTGCTATCGTTACAAAGGTGATATATTGCTTTCTCATATGGCTTCTTTTTTCATTCCGCGTACCACTTCATTGGCTTTCAGTCCTTCTTTAATTTCCACTTTTATGCCATCGCTGATTCCGGTTTTGACCAGTCTGCGTTCAAATACTTGTGTAGTGGTACTGTCTTTCAGTATATATACAAAGGCAGAGTCGTTGCTGAATTCTACAGCACTCTCCGGAATAGCCAGTACATTCTCGGCACGTTGCAGTTCTATTTCGGCATTGGCACTGTATCCGGAGCGGATAGTTACACTGTCCGGAACGGTAATGGCTGCCTTGATTTCGAATTGGTTGGCACCATTATTTTCTACACTCTTAGGAGATATATACTCCAGTATTGCATCGAACTTCATGTCTTGCAAAGCTCCTAAGGTAATCTTTACAGGAATACCTTCATGGATGCGTCCCACTTCTGTTTCATCTATATTTCCTCGGAAGATAAGGTCGCTCATATCGGCTACAGTCGCAATGGTTGTTCCGTCGTTGAATGTATTACTCATGATTACAGAGTTACCCACTTTGATGGGAACGTCCAGAATTAATCCGTTGATAGTAGAACGAATCAGTGTGCTGCTGAATGAAGCGCTGTTTTTGGTGATTCCTTCTTTTACGATTTCCAGATTGTCTTTAGCGGCCTGTATTTCTTCGCGAGCCTGACGGGCTGCAAGCAGTGTCTGTTCGTATTCTTCGTTGCTTACCAGTTTGCTTTCGTAGAGTTTCTCCATACGTTGCAAATCTGTTTCTGCCTGTTTCCCATTCATCTCTGCCAGGCGGACACGACTTTCGGCTGCATTCAGTGTTCCCAATTCGGGAATTACCTTTACCTTGGCTATTACTTCGTTTTTCTTTACAGTCTGACCTGCCTCTTTATAGACTTCAGAAATGATACCCGAAATCTGAGGCTTGATTTGTACCTCATCGCGCGGTTCTATCTTTCCCGTCGCAACGGTAGTTTGCACCAGATTGGTCTTTTCTGCTTTCATGGTGTGATACATGGTTTCCTCTGGTTGTGATTTTTGGTAAAGGAAAACAAACGTTCCGATAATGATGATTCCTATCAGAACCAGTACGGCAATTTTGATGTACTTTTTCATATTTAAGATTGTTTTGATTTTCGGATTAGTTGAATTATAATTATTCGTCTCTGATGGCTTCTATCGGTTTAATAGCCATGGCACGGTAGGCAGGAGCCAGTCCAGCCAGTACACCCAATATCATCAATAAGATACAGGAACCAATGGCCGTCCAAAAGCTGATTTGAAAATGAACGGGATCTATAGGAGTACTTGTCGCTTCTTCTACAATGTTAAGTATGAATACGGCACAAGAGATACCAATCATACCCGCCAGAATAGTTAATACAATACTCTCCGATAGAATCTGTTGCAGAATATCGTTGGGGCGTGCGCCAATGGCACGGCGGATACCGATTTCGGTAGTACGCTCTTTTACTGTCACCATCATGATATTACTTACACCGATGGCTCCGGCGAGCAGCGTTCCCAGTCCTACCATCCACCCCAAGATACGTATACCCTCGAATACATTGTCCATCATACTGAACATGGCTTCTGCATTGACCTGGATAATAGCTTGCTGGTCGTCTGGGTGAATCATGTGGGCTTGTTTTACTATTTGTTCCACTTCTTTTTCCACTTCACTGATTCGATATCCTTTACGGGCCGTGTAGCAGAGCAACTGTACCTTTTTCCCGAAGTTATAATTTTGTTGCATGGTCGTAAAAGGGATAACTACCGATGTTTCCGACTGTCCGTTGATAGACATGTTGCCCGATGCAGCATTCACCCCAATTACGCGATAATAAATACTATCTATTTGAATGTATTTTCCACAAGGATCACTCTTGTCGGGAAACAGACTTTCATAAATACGCTGTCCGATTACACATACCTTTCTTCTATCTCTGATATCCATATCATTCAAGTAACGTCCGAACACTATTTGAGGCGTTTCTATCTTTTCATAAACAGGATATAAACCTTTTAAAGTACCGGATATGTTGTTCTCCTTGTGTATTATATTGATGCCCCAGCGAGTCAGGTTAGGAGTGATGACATCAATACCAATTACATTGCGTCTGATTCGCTCCACGTCCTTATTTTCCAAATCCCAATACCGTCCTTGCTGAAAACCTTTGTATGCCTTGCTGGTTTGGTTGGAGGCCAGAAAGCCGGAATTGGTAGCAAATCCTTTGAACTGTCTTGACAATAAATCCCGTGTACCTTGTGCACCCCCCATTAAGCATACCAGCATAAAGATACCCCAGAAAATACCAAATGCAGTCAGCAGGCTTCGTGTTTTATTGCGGGTGATGGTGACAAGTATTTCCTCCCATGTGTCTAAATCGAACTTTCTCATACTTAATCTGCTCTAAGTGCCTCTATCGGGCGTATTTTTACTGCTTTTCTTGCCGGGAATAACCCTGCCAGCGTACCGGCAATGATAAGTGTCAGTGTGGCTTGAATAGCGATGCTGATATCCACAGTAGGATTTTCGAATACCGTAATAGAAGCCACTCCGATATCCATTGTCTGCTTGCCTGCAATGACATTCATATATTCGGTTGTGGCAATGCCGGCTACCATACCAATGTATCCGAAGAAAGTAGTGATTACCACACTTTCTGATATAATCAACCAAAGAATGGAGGAAGGTTTGGCACCTAGTGCTTTGCGGATACCGAATTCGTGTGTGCGTTCTCGTACGGTAATCAACATAATATTGCTGACCCCTACGATACCGCTTAGTAGAGTAAAGATTCCGATTACCCAAATCACGGTATGAAGTATGCCATTGGCTTGCTGCTGTTGGAGATATTGGGTAAAGCGATTCCATATCCAGATGGCTCCGTCATCTTCTGCATCGAAGAATTTTTGTTCTCCAAGTGCTTTCCGATAGTCTTTTTCGAATTGCTCGTTAGTGGCCATATCGGTCAGCCCTTTGGTGGTAAAACCGATATCATCAATACTGTCTCCTTTGCTGTATACTAATTGCAGGGTCGTAAAAGGCACCAGTGCAGACGGAGAAAAACTGTTTTTGTCTGTATAGATTCCTATAATTTGATAAGCAACTCCTTGTGCATTGACATATTTCCCTATAGGTTCTGCTTGGGGAAACAGAATACGAGCCGACTTTTCGTGAAGTACCATGACTTTACGTTTTTCCTGCATATCCCGTTCATTGATGAAACGTCCTTTCTTTAGCTTTATAGCCTCCAGTTCCGGATAGCTTGGGAAAACTCCATCCGTATTGATGGTAAGGAATTCTTTTTCGTAAGTAAGAACGACATCACTTTTGCTGACTGTAGCTCCGGTACTGATTACATGATCGGAGAAAGATCTTTCAGTCAGTTTGCGGTCTTTTTCGTTGAGGGAAATTTTTCTTCCTTCTTTTAATCCTTTATATGGTTTGGAAGTCCATCCGGGATAAATTTTGACAGAGTTCATTTTCATGTCCTTCGAACTGTTTTCAAATGCATGAATCAGTCCGTTGCCGGCGCCCAGAAGCACAATAAGCATAAAAATTCCCCATGCTACGGAAAAACCGGTCAGTGCCGTGCGCAATTTGTTGCGCATAATGGTCGCATATATTTCTTGAATTAGGTCGAGCATAATGTTATTTCATGTATCCGTTTTGTCCGAATGGAGAAGCGTTGTGGTCAATATTGTCTTCGATGCGTTCGATTATTCCATCTTTTATGTGGATAATCTTATTGGTCTGGTTGGCTACACCACTTTCATGGGTTACCACCACAATGGTAAGTCCTTCTTTTTCGTGAAGTTCTTTCAGAATGTTCATAACTTCTACCGACGTTTTGCTGTCCAATGCTCCGGTTGGTTCGTCTGCCAAAATAATCTGCGGTTTGGAAATCAAGGCACGGGCAATAGCTACACGCTGCTTCTGTCCACCCGATAACTCGTTGGGCATGTGATGAGCCCATTCTTTCAGTCCGAGTTTTTCAAGATATTCCATCGCCAGCTCATTCCGTTTCTTTCTGTTTACCCCTTGATAGAATAAAGGTAATGCCACATTTTCCATGGCATTTTTAAATGAAATCAAATTAAATGACTGGAATATGAAACCAATCATCCGGTTACGGTATTCGGCTGCCTTGTTTTCACTTAGGTCTTTGATTAATACTCCGTTCAGTCTGTATTCTCCCGAATCATAGTTGTCTAAAATACCTAAAATGTTAAGTAAAGTAGATTTTCCCGAGCCGGATGCTCCCATAATCGATACAAACTCTCCTTTTTCAATATCCAGGTTTATACCTTTAAGAACATGCAACGGTGCTCCGTTATGATAGGTTTTGTTGATTTCGTGTAAGTGTATCATACTTCTGTCTTCTGTTCGTTTTATACCTCATTAGACGTTGCTAAGGTAGGAAAAGTTACAAGAGTCTGTCATAAAATGAATAAAAAATTTGCGCGTTTTTTACGTATTCGTTACATTTGTCGCAATAAATTAACCCTAAAATAATATATCGTCATGACAATAAACATGGAAAAACCCTACGTGGTAGGTATGGATATCGGCGGTACAAACACAGTGTTCGGTATCGTAGATTCTCGTGGAAATGTATTGGTTTCTGATTCTGTAAAGACTCAGGAGTACGACAAAGTAGAAGATTATGTAGATGCTGTCTGCAAAAAACTTCTTCCTCTGTTGCAGCAAGTAGGTGGTGCTGAAAAAATCAAAGGTATGGGTGTAGGTGCTCCGAACGGTAACTATTACAATGGTACAATTGAGTTTGCTCCAAACCTTCCATGGAAAGGAATTATTCCATTGGCTGCCATGTTCGAAGAAAAGTTAGGTGTTCCTACAGCTTTGACAAACGATGCAAACGCAGCTGCTATCGGTGAAATGACTTATGGTGCAGCACGTGGCTTGAAAGATTTTATCATGATTACATTGGGTACTGGTGTAGGTAGTGGTATTGTAATCAACGGTCAGTTGGTTTACGGTCACGATGGTTTTGCCGGTGAATTGGGACATGTAATTGTGAATCCGGAAGGACGTCAGTGCGGTTGTGGTCGTAAAGGCTGTCTTGAAACTTACTGCTCGGCTACCGGTGTAGCACGTACAGCACGTGAATTCCTGGTACAGCGTACTGAACCAAGTTTGCTGAGAAACATTCCGGTAGAAGATATCGTATCAAAAGACGTATACGATGCTGCTGTAAAAGGTGATAAACTGGCTTTGGATATCTTCGAATATACAGGTACTATCCTGGGTGAAGCTTTGGTAAACTTCATCGCATTCTCAAGCCCTGAAGCTATTATCCTGTTCGGTGGTTTGGCTAAGTCTGGAGATTATCTGATGAAACCGATCCAGAGAGCTATCGATAAGAATGTACTTAAGATTTACGAAGGTAAGACTAAGTTGTTGCTTTCTCAATTGAAAGATGCGGATGCTGCTGTATTGGGTGCTTCTGCATTGGGATGGGAAGTTAAAGAATAATATTTCCACATTATAGAGAAACGGCTGTCTGTAAAAGGCAGCCGTTTTTTTGTTTATAGATGAATGTTATATTGATAGAGGAAACGCAATTTATGTGTCATTATTCTGATTATTCTTGGTTTTAGCTAACCGGCATTTTGAAGAAAAATGCGACTCTTGTATTTAAAAGAGGGCTTTTCCTGTTTTATAACACGCTTGAAATATGCTGTATGGCATGTTTTGGGACTGGAAATAAACGAATTTGTGACTTGAATCGATGCCTGACGATACAAGTATCGGTGGCTTACGCAACTAATCGCGCAGGCTTATGTGATTAGTCACGTCGACTTCTTCCTCTGAAATGTTCGTTTTTTCTATGAATTCCTGATTTTCTATTTTGATAAGGCCGTTTTTTGATGTTTTTTGCCGATAAATCAGGTGATTTTTATCATGATAATCTGTACTTGATATCTGTGCATTTTGTGGCGTTTATGAGGAAAGTGGCCATGTGCTCTATACATTTGCTGCGTGAGTTCGATTTCCGCTTAATTTATGGAAAATCGTATCTGTTAAAAAACGGCCTTCGTTTTCACAAACTCTGTATATAGTTCCAGATTTGCTTGCCTGTGGGGCTCTGATTTGACATTTTGTCATTCATTATAATCGCACCAGCAGAATAAATTGGATATTTACATTTTGTCAGTAAGATATCAAGGAGATGCATAAAGAGAAAACCCTGCAAAAGCTTTACAACTTTTACAGGGTTTCTCTTTTTAGGGATATTGTGTGTTTATTCTGTGGCGGCAAGATGAGGCATTTCCTGTGGTACATAGTCCAGCTGGAAGAAGCGGCTTGCACGCAGCAAATGACGCCAGATGCTTACCAACTCTTGTGATTCCTGCAAGATATTCAAGTATACCATCAGTGCTTTCAGATTGGTCGTGTCTGCTTCCTGCATACGGTTCATTTGTTGCTTGCGGAGAGCTGAAATTTTGTTTTTCAAATCATCTCCCTGCTTCAGAATTTCGTCTGCACTGTCGTAGTTGTTTTGATCGATAGCAGTGCGAGTGCGTTCCATCAGTTGGGAAAGTTCCTGACGTATAGGCATAAATTCTTCGATACAAACTTGTGGAATAGGGTTGAAGTTGTTATCCACGTGTTCTTTACAAGGTTCGCCGATACGTTTCAAACAGTAAAGCATCTGTTCGCAGCTGTTGCTTCCCAAGTGGAACCAAGTGTTCTTTTCTATTGCGATGGTGATAGGAATGCGTCGTAATCCCAGAATTTCCTTACGGCGACGTTTCTTCAGCATCTTTTTCTGTTCGTCGGTTGAGTTGATGACTTTTCTCAGAAGTTTCAAGTCTTCATTGATAAAGCCATCTGTTACTTGAATGTATGCGTTGCGACTGTATTCGATGTAGTCTGTCATGGTTTCTTTTACATGCTGGCGTAACAGTGAAAGGATTTCACTCTTGTCTTTAGTAGACATCATACGCTTGAATGTATCGTCCTGTTGTTCGGTCTTTTCTTTCTTGCTGTATTGGATGTTACTGCGCACAAGGAGGAAGACTGCTACACAGATGAAGACAAACATACCTGCGAAACTTGTGTAGAACATGATGGCTGTAACCAGAGCACAGATGGTGAATGCTACGAATGCAGTGATAAACCATCCACCGATAACTGACAGCATACCGGTAATACGATAAACTGCACTTTCACGTCCCCAGGCACGGTCTGCCAATGAAGTACCCATGGCTACGATAAAGGTTACATATGTAGTAGAAAGAGGAAGTTTCATGGTTGTACCGATAATAATCAGCAGACCAGACAATACCAGATTGACAGCAGCACGTACCATATCGAATGCTGCACCATTTTCCAGTATCACTTCATCTTTGTTGAAACGGCTGTCTATCCACTGGCGTACGTTAGCCGGAATTACACGAGTCAGGAATTCGTTAATGTTGGTTGCACGACGTACAATGGTTCTGGCCAGTGCCGATGAACCGAACATTTCATCACCTTCTTCCTGACGGGCCAAATCGACAGAAGTCTTGATTACGTTCTTGGCTTTTTTAGAAGTTGCCAGAGCATATACCATGATAACTCCCGAAGCAAACAGGAAGATTACCGGAGTTTTGGCTGACGACATGAGCGAAGTCATCATGAAACTGTGTATATCTGCACCGTTTGAGTTGGCCACATAATCTGTGTAGGCAGAAAAACCAGCCAAAGGCACACCGATAAAGTTCACCAAGTCATTTCCGGCAAAAGCCAGAGCCAGAGAGAATGTACCCAATAAGACGATGATACGGAATACATTCACTTTACACCAGTGCAAGATTTGCATTAAGGCTGTAAAGAATACAAAACATCCGATAACAAGCATGGTGGTGTTTTCCTGAATCCATGCTAATGACTCCGGTGTCATGAAAGGAGCGCTTTTCAAACCTTTTATCAGGACGAAGTAAGAAAGAGCGGTTACAGAAATACCTCCGAAGATACCGATTGTCCAGGAAAGTTTTTTCTTATAATTGAAACTGAAAATCAGACGGGAAATGTATTGTACGAATGTTCCGGCAATGAAAGCAATGGCTACGGACAGGAAGATACCCATAATGACGGACAGCGCTTTTTCTGTATTCATCATATCGCCCAGTGAAAGAAGTCCGCTTTCGTCGCCGATTATTTTAAGAATAGCTAAGATAAATGTACCACCTAAGAGTTCGAATACCATGGATACGGTAGTAGAGGTGGGAAGACCTAATGTGTTGAATACGTCCAGCAGTACCACGTCAGTGACCATGACTGCCAATAAAATACACATGATTTCGTAGAAACTGAAATTGGCCGGCTGGAAGATTCCATGACGGGCAATATCCATCATTCCGTTACTCATGACTGCACCGGCAAATACTCCGATTGCTGCTACAATAATGATTGTTCTGTAACGTGCAACTTTCGCTCCGACTGCGGAATTCATGAAGTTTACAGCATCGTTACTGACACCTACCAGCAGGTCGAATACTGCCAGCATGAAAAGGAATATCACAATTCCTAGATAAACTGTTTCCATATAATATTGTTAGTACTGTTTTTATGCGTGCAAAAATATCTCAGGCATATTATATTGAAGTGTCATATGTGTTACATTTGTGTTACAAAACCCGTCGGATACAGAATATATAATTATAGATAAGGTGTTTAAATGGTAAATCCGTTCTTTGAGTATATTAAAATTGATGGATATTTCCATAATGATGTTTAATAAATAATATTTCCCCTTATTACTATATGAGATACAACCGATTTTTTCTAACTTTGTGCCCAAATATTTTAAAAAGTTATAGCGATGGCAGAGTCAAAAAGAATCAAAACCGCATTAGTTTCGGTTTATCATAAAGATGGTCTGGATGAGATTATTACAAAGTTGCATGCAGAAGGTGTAGAATTCCTTTCCACAGGAGGTACCCGTCAGTTTATCGAGTCACTGGGATATCCTTGTAAGGCAGTAGAAGATTTGACTACTTATCCTTCTATTTTAGGAGGACGTGTAAAAACTCTTCACCCTAAAATTTTCGGAGGTATTCTGTGTCGTCGTGACCTGGAAGGAGACCTTCAGCAGATTGCACAATATGAGATTCCTGAGATTGATTTGGTGATTGTAGACTTGTATCCGTTTGAAGATACTGTGGCTTCGGGTGCCGATGCACAGGCTATTATTGAAAAGATTGATATAGGTGGTATCTCTTTGATTCGTGCAGCTGCCAAAAACTTCAATGATGTGGTAATTGTTGCCAGCAAGGCTCAATATAAACCATTTGCCGATATCCTGAATGAAAACGGTGCAGTCACTACATTGGCAGAACGTCGCTGGTTTGCGAAAGAGGCTTTTGCCGTTTCTTCTCATTATGATTCTGCTATTTTCGGCTATTTCGATGGAGAAGAAGGCTCAGCTTTCCGTTGTGCGGTAGAAGATCAGAAAACTTTACGTTATGGAGAGAATCCTCATCAGAGAGGTTATTTCTATGGCGATTTAAACAAGGTTTTCGATCAGATTCACGGTAAGGAAATTTCTTACAACAACTTGTTGGACATCAACGCCGCTATTGATTTGATTGATGAATTCGACGAAACTACATTTGCAATTCTGAAACATAATAATGCTTGTGGACTGGCTTCACGTGAAACTGTACTCGAAGCATGGAAGGCTGCCTTGGCTGGCGATCCGGTTTCTGCTTTTGGTGGTGTGTTGGTTACAAACGCTCCGATAGATCGTGCTACAGCAGAAGAAATCAACGGATTGTTCTTCGAGGTGATTATTGCTCCGGATTATGATGTGGATGCATTGCAGATTCTTACTCAGAAGAAGAACCGTATTATTTTGGTACGTAAAGCAGCTGAAATGCCTCGCAAACAGTTCCGTTCTTTGTTGAATGGAGTATTGGTACAAGATAAAGATACTCGCATTGAAACTCGTGAAGACTTGAAGCAGGTTTCAGAAAAGGCTCCGTCGGAAGCTGAAATTGATGATATGTTGTTTGCAAATAAGATTGTAAAGAACAGCAAGAGTAACGCTATCGTTTTGGCAAAAGGCAAACAGCTGGTAGCAAGTGGAGTGGGACAGACTTCACGTGTAGATGCCTTGAAGCAGGCTATTGAAAAGGCTAAATCATTTGGCTTTGATTTGAATGGAGCTGTGATGGCCAGCGATGCTTTCTTCCCTTTCCCAGACTGTGTGGAAATTGCAGATAAAGAAGGTATCAAGGCAGTGATTCAGCCGGGTGGATCAGTAAAAGATGAATTGACATTCCAGTACTGCAACGAACATGGGGTAGCCATGGTGGTCACTGGAGTTCGTCACTTTAAACATTAATATTTGCAGTGAAAGTGTCTTGTTTTAATTGCCTGTGCATTTGAACAAGATACTTTCATTGTCTGTTTTGTAAATAGTTCAAAAGATAAAAAATGGGTTTATTCTCCTTTACACAAGAAATAGCAATGGATCTTGGAACTGCTAATACCATTATTATTAGCAACGACAAGATTGTAGTAGATGAACCTTCAGTAGTAGCACTCGACCGCCGTACGGAAAAAATGATTGCGGTAGGTGAACGTGCAAAACTGATGTATGAAAAAGAAAATCCGAATATCCGTACTGTACGTCCGTTGAGAGATGGAGTGATTGCAGACTTTAATGCATGTGAGCAGATGATGCGTGGTTTGATTAAGAAAGCCAGCACCGGACGCCGCTTGTTTACTCCTTCACTTCGTATGGTGATTGGGGTTCCCTCCGGTTCTACCGAAGTTGAACTTCGTGCTGTACGTGATAGCGCAGAGCATGCAGGTGGACGTGATGTCTATCTGATTTTTGAGCCGATGGCTGCAGCAATAGGTATTGGTCTTGATGTGGAAGCTCCTGAAGGTAATATGATTGTTGATATAGGTGGTGGCTCTACGGAGATTGCTGTCATCTCCTTGGGTGGTATCGTTTCGAATAGTTCAATCCGTGTTGCTGGAGACGATCTGACTGCTGATA
This sequence comes from Phocaeicola acetigenes, assembly GCF_027529745.1. Lineage (NCBI taxonomy): Bacteria > Pseudomonadati > Bacteroidota > Bacteroidia > Bacteroidales > Bacteroidaceae > Phocaeicola > Phocaeicola acetigenes. The sequence goes on along the minus strand of NZ_JAPZVM010000003.1, from coordinate 75,714 downwards.
TCCAGGAATATATGGCTCGTCAGCATAATGTCAAGGTCAGTGAACGTATGGCTGAACGTATCAAATTGCATGTAGGTGCTGCGTTGACCGATTTGGGTGATGATGCTCCGGAAGATTATATCGTGAGAGGACCGAATCGTATTACAGCTTTGCCTATGGAAATTCCTGTATGTTATCAGGAAATTGCACATTGTCTGGAAAAGAGCATTGCAAAGGTAGAAACAGCTATTCTGAATGCCTTGGAAAATACTCCTCCCGAACTTTATGCAGATATTGTAAGCAATGGTATTTATTTGGCTGGTGGAGGTGCTTTGCTTCGCGGACTCGACAAACGTCTGACAGAGAAGATTAACATACCTTTCCATATAGCTGAAGATCCGTTGCTGAGTGTAGCAAAGGGTACGGGTATTGCATTGAAGAATGTAGACCGTTTCTCATTCTTGATGAGATAATCTTTCTTCTTCCTTTTTTCTTTAAGCAGTGTAAAAGAGATTGCATGATAATCTCCTTTGCACTGCTTAAAGTGATTAAAATCTTTTTTGTTTATGCAAAATCTGCTACGCTTCTTATTGAAATATAATTACTGGTTACTTTTCTTTCTCTTGGAAGTGATCAGTTTTGTCTTGTTGTTTCGTTTTAACAGCTATCAGGGAAGCGTATTTTTTACTTCGGCAAACTCATTATCTGGCATGATTTGTGAAGAAGTAAGTGATATTACTTCTTATTTTGGACTTCGTTCAGTAAACAAGGCATTGGTTGCAAGAAATACGGAGCTGGAATTACTGGTCGAACAAATGAAAAAGGAACTGGCTCATTATACAGCCGATACTACTTCCATTGCACGCCTGCAAGAAGATGTGTTACGGGATTATCAATGCTATCCGGCAGACGTGGTGAATAACAGCATTACTCGTCTGAATAACTATATTACTATCAATAAAGGAGAGAAAGATGGAATCCGCCCGGAAATGGGAGTGATTGATGGGAATGGAGTTGTCGGTATTGTGTATCAGACTTCTTCTCATTATTCGTTGATACTTTCCGTACTGAATGCCAAGAGTAGTATCAGTTGTAAGATTAAGCGTACAGAATATTTGGGTGCTTTAAAGTGGGAAGGAGGGTCTTCTCAGTATGCATTAGTAAAAGATATGCCTCGTCATTCTGAGTTTTCTTTGGGAGATACAATAGTGACAAGTGGGCATAGTGCGGTATTCCCTGAAGGTATTCCAATTGGAGTTGTGGATGATATGAAGGATAGTCATGATGGTCTGACATATTGGCTGAGAGTCAAGCTTTTCACTAACTTTGCACGTCTGAATAGTGTACAAGTGATAGCCTCTACCGGCAGAGAAGAGTTGAATGAATTGGAACGAAGTGTAGAAAAGAATTAAAAAAACGGATAGATAGCGATGGTACAGTTTATGCAACGCTTATTATGGTTTGTGGGCTTGGTACTGCTTCAGGTACTGGTGCTCAATCATATCCATATTTATGAATATGCCACTCCGTTATTTTACATCTATTTTATATTTAGTCTGGATGTAAATGTGTCTCGAAACGCATTGCTGTGTTGGGCTTTCTTCCTTGGATTGACTATCGATCTTTTTTGTAATACACCGGGGATGAATGCTGCAGCAGCTACTTTTCTTGCTTTTGTACGTCATCCTCTTCTGCGTATACAGACAGTACGTGATATACCCGAAGAAGCAGCTCCTGATATGAGGCAAATAGGTTTCTTGCCTTATTTTAGGTATGTATTGACTTGTACGTTTCTCTATGTATTTATTTTGCATCTTCTCGATACATTTTCTTTGTTCAGCTGGAAATTGTTTATGCTGAAAGTGGTATCCGATGTGGCTATGACTGTTTTGTTTATTTTGTGTGTTAATTATATTTCGGGAAAGAAGTGAAAAGAGATTATAATCTGGAACGGAGAAAATACGTGATAGGTGGTGCGGTGCTTGTCGTAGCACTGCTTTTTATTGTGCGTCTGTTCGTCTTGCAGATTATGAGCGATGATTATAAGAAACATGCAGACAGCAATGCCTTTCTGAAAAAAGTGCAATATCCCAGTCGGGGGGTGATATACGATCGTACTGATAAACTGTTGGTTTATAACCAGCCGGCTTATGATATTATGGTGGTGATGAAAGAAATCACTTCTTTGGATACATTGGATCTTTGTCGTACATTGCAGATAACACCCGATTTTCTGAGGAAACGTTTTCGTGACTTGAAGAATAGAAAACTTAATCCGGGCTATTCTCCTTATACTAATCAGGTCTTCCTGTCTCAGTTGTCTGCCGAGGAATGTGGCGTTTTTCAAGAGAAACAATTTAAGTTTCCGGGCTTTTATATACAGCGAAGAACGATACGGCAGTACAATTACAATGCGGGTGCTCATATCTTAGGCGATATTGCAGAAGTTTCTAAATCGGAAATGGAAGCGGATGAATACTATGCTCCAGGAGATTTTATCGGGAAATTGGGAGTGGAAAGTTTTTACGAGAAACAACTGCGAGGAGAAAAAGGTGTAGAAGTTTTGCTGCGTGATGCTCATGGACGTATTCAGGGAAACTATATGGATGGTGCTTTCGATAAACCATCTGTTCCGGGAAAGAATCTGACATTAAGCTTGGATATTGAGCTGCAGATGCTGGGAGAACGATTGCTGGAAGGTAAGATTGGCAGTATTGTGGCTATTGAGCCTTCTACAGGTGAAGTTTTGTGTCTGGTTTCTTCTCCTACTTATGATCCTCGTCTGATGGTGGGACGTAACCGAGGGAAAAATCATCTGGAAATGGCGCGCAATCCATGGAAACCTTTGCTGAATCGTGCTATTATGGGAACTTACCCTCCGGGTTCTACTTTCAAGACTACTCAGGCGTTGACTTTTCTTCAGGAAGGAATCATTACGACAGGTACTTCTTATTCTTGTGTAGGTGGCTTTTCGTATAGAGGTCTGCACGTAGGTTGTCACGGTCATCCTTCTCCACTATCGCTGATTCCGGCTATTGCTACTTCATGTAACGGCTATTTTTGCTGGGGGTTGTACTATATGATAGGAGCACGCCAAAAATATGGCTCTGTACAGAAAGCAATGAATACATGGCGTGATTATATGGTGTCGATGGGATTTGGATATACATTGGGTATTGATCTTCCAGGAGAGAAGCGAGGTATGATTCCTAATGCGGGTTATTATGACAAGGCTTATCGAGGATCATGGAATGGACTGACCATCATTAGTATTGCTATCGGACAGGGGGAGGTTACTGCAACGCCTTTACAGATTGCTAACTTGGGAGCTACCATTGCTAATCGGGGTTATTTTATTACCCCTCATGTGGTAAAACAGATAGAAGGAGAGCCTCTTGCTCCAGAATATAAGGAAAAGCGATATACCATGGTAGATAAGGTGCATTACGATGAGGTAGTCGAAGGAATGCGAAATGCAGTATTGGGTGGAACTTGTCGGGCTGCGAATCTTCCGGATATAGAAGTTTGTGGTAAGACCGGTACTGCACAAAACCATGGAAGAGACCACTCTGCTTTTATGGGATTTGCTCCGATGAACAATCCGAAAATAGCCATTGCCGTGTATGTTGAAAATGGAGGATGGGGAGCTACTTATGGAGTTCCTATCGGAAAACTGATGATTGAGAAATATTTAAAAGGAAAGCTGTCACCGGAAGATGAGGTGTTGGCTACTGACATCCAACAACGAAGAATAGATTATGGTATACACGAGAGATAGTATCTGGAAAACAGTAGACTGGTGGACAATCGGACTTTATCTGATTCTTGTCTTATGTGGATGGTTGAGTGTGTGTGGAGCCAGTTATGATTATGGAGAGCCTAACTTTTTTGACTTTACGACACGTGCCGGTAAACAGTTGATGTGGATTGGCTGTTCGTTGGGGCTTGGCTTTGTTCTTCTGATGCTGGATGCTCGTTTTTACGATACGTATGCTTATTTATTTTATGGTATTCTGCTGCTGTTGCTTTTTGGTACAATCTTCAATCCTCACGAAATTAAAGGCTCCAGGTCGTGGATTGTATTGGGACCTGTCAGTTTGCAGCCTGCTGAATTTGCAAAGTTTACGACGGCCTTGGCATTGGCCAAGTTTATGGGCGAATATACTTTCTCAATTGAGCGTACTAAGCATATGCTGATATGCTTGGGTATGATATTTGTTCCGATGATCTTGATTATTCTTCAGCGGGAAACAGGCTCTGCATTGGTCTATTTTGCCTTCTTTTTGGTTTTGTATCGTGAAGGAATGACGGGTTCTGTACTATTTGCAGGAGTTTGTGCTGTCATTTATTTTATTGTAGGAATACGATTTAACGCAGTGATGATGCCGGATGAATGTACGTCGTGGGGAGCCTTTTCGGTATTTAGCTTGATAATCTTATTTTCTGCTTTATTGGTTAAGGCTTATTGCCGTAATCAGAAAGCGGTAAATATAATTCTACTTTATGGAGGGGGAACAGTGTTTCTGGGACTTCTTTTTTCTTTGTATGTCATTCCATTCGATGTGGCTTGGTTGCAGGGTTTTGTTTGTGTGGCTTTAGTGGGTTATTTACTGTATCTCTTTTTGCGTGAACGATTTGCCAACTATCTGTATGTTATGTTGTTCTCTATTTGTTCGATAGGTTTTTTCTTCTCGGCTGATTATGTATTCAATAATGTACTGGAGCCGCACCAGCAGATTCGTATTGAAGTTTTGTTAGGGATGGAAGATGATCCTACCGGAGCCGGATATAATGTAAACCAAAGTAAGATTGCGATTGGTTCTGGAGGATTTGCTGGCAAAGGTTTTCTGAATGGAACTCAGACAAAACTTAAGTATGTACCGGAGCAGGATACAGACTTTATCTTTTGTACTGTAGGTGAGGAACAAGGATTTTTGGGCTCATCTGCTGTTATTCTTCTGTTTGTTATTTTGATTTGTCGCCTCATTATGTTGGCAGAGCGGCAGACTTCCCGGTTTGGGCGTATCTATGGATATTCAGTATTGAGTATTTTCTTTTTCCATCTGTTCGTCAATATCGGTATGGTGCTTGGATTGACACCTGTAATTGGTATTCCGCTTCCTTTCTTCAGTTATGGAGGTTCTTCTTTATGGGGATTTACAATCTTACTTTTTGTTTTCCTCCGTATTGATGCGGCTCGGGAGCGATAAACGGATTCCCATATCATGAATACCTGTCAGTATCGAGTCGCTCATCAAGTGGATAATATATAGAGTACTGTCTTGAGAAGATAGATTCAGATTTCCTTTATCAAAATTGCACTGATATAAACGTCCGGTGGTATTGCTGGTCCAACGTCCTTTCTGGTCGGTCAGATATAAATGAAATGTATCTTTTTTTGCTGGATTTTCCTTGCATCCTACTGCAACCCATATATCCTTGTATGGATATAATTCTGTATGTCGTATACCGATATTTAGCTTGAAGTTGTTTGGAAGAATATCAGTAGGTAAAGCATAATATAGTGTATCCTTACTCAGCCAACCCCTTTCGGTGGTTGGCTGGTAAGTATGATAAACCGTACTGTTTCTACATCCTATGATACCAAACAGTACTGAGAAGAGGCAGAATATCCATTTATTCTTCATGGTTTGTATTGCCTTGTTCAGAGGCTCCTGTTGTATTTTGTCCGGAATTGTTCTTTTCCTTGTCCTGATTGCGATTATTGTTTTTCGGGCGGCGATTATTACGGTTACGGTTATTGCGTACTGGACGTTGTGTCTTTTCTTCTGTACTTTCGCCTGCAGTTTCCTGTCTTTCTGCCGCTTTTATTGTCACATCATCTTTGTTCTTATTACTTTTGGGCTGTGGAGGACGATTCTTTTCTTTTGGCTGATTATCCCGTGTACGGTTTTCTTTGGGTTTATCTGCTTGTGCTTCTTTTACTGGCTGAGTTGCAGGTTTATTACCGCTTTTTTCTATAGGAGCAGCTTCAGCTTTCTTTTTCTTTTTGTTTTTGCTGTTTTTACTCTTATCAAAACGGGTCAGACTTTCCTGTTCAAGCAAATCTTTTGGACGAGCATTGTCCTGTCTGAAAATATCTTCCAGCTTTTCTGGTTTTTCACCACGGCGATTCATATTGATGATTTCGAAAGCTCTTTTGGCTGTAATAGTGGCTTCATTGGCAAGGAAACTCTTGTCGGTAGAGTAGGTGATGGTACCTTTCAGAATGTCTGCCTTAAAATAATAATATGTGCCATTCAGAGTTTCCAGCGTCAGTTCTTTGCTTGGTAAACGTTTCTGGCATTCTACGTAGGCGTCTACTTCGTAATTCAGACAACACTTCAGTTTTGCGCATTGCCCAGCTAATTTTTGTGGATTCAGCGAGATATCTTGATAACGAGCTGCACTGGTAGATACTGATACGAAGTTTGTCATCCAGGTTGCACAACACAATTCACGTCCGCAGGGACCGATACCTCCAATTCGTCCGGCTTCCTGTCGGGCACCGATTTGTTTCATTTCGATACGCACACGGAACGCTTCTGCCAGCACCTTAATCAGCTGACGAAAGTCTACACGTTCGTCTGCAATGTAATAGAAGATAGCCTTGTTACCGTCTCCCTGATACTCCACATCACCAATTTTCATTTGCAAGCCCAAGTCGGCTGCAATCTGACGTGAACGAATCATGGTATTATGTTCGCGCGATTTGGCTTCTTCGTACTTTTCCATATCTACCGGTTTAGCCTTTCGGTATACGCGGCGAATTTCTGCATCCGGTTTGATGTTAGCCTTTTTCATCTGTAGAGGAACCAGTCGGCCCGTCAGTGTTACGGTGCCGATATCATGTCCCGGACTGGCTTCTACTGCTACAATATCACCTTTTTCCAATGGAAGGCGGTTGCTGTTTTTGTAATATCCCTTTCGGGTATTTTTGAATTGTACCTCAACCATATCCTGTTCTTCGGCATTTCCGGGTATATCCGCCAGCCAGTCGTAAGTGTTGAGTTTGTTATCTTGTCGTCCGCAGCCTTTGCAACACAAGGAGCCGCTTCCGTTTTTTAGTAAGAATTTGCTCATAGTTTATATATTTTAATGCCGATATGGTCGGCTTTCTGTCTATAATTTGTTTTTCAGCCTTTCAGTAATACAATCATTTTCAGTGCAAAATCAAAAAATACTATTTTTGCGTTTACATTCTGTTCGATGTGTGTTTGAGCCTCTGCCAGTTCTTCCATAATGCCAATCACATTTCGCTCGTTGACAAAAGGAGAGAAACGTACGGCAAACTGCTGTTCTTCCTGCGTCATGTAATTCATATCCGGAAGATGGAAGTTGTAGATAAAGTTTTCTCGTATCATGCGTTGGCAGTAAACAAGAAAGTTTTTCTGTCTTTCCCTTCCCATAGATGCTACTTGCTCGCTCCATTGTTTCATCTCTACAATACGCCGTGCATATGAGGAGCGCATGAGTCTGATAAACAAATCGAAGAATACCTTGTGCTCTTCGCTCAGGTGGATGGCTTCTAGTGCCTGTAGCATGCTACCGGAAGCCTGGTGAGCTATTTCACGTGCATCATCGGGCTGAATTCTATATCGCTCTTCCAAAGCCTGAGCGATTTCGTGTTCAGACAGTGGAGGCAGATTGATGCGTTGTGTACGGCTTCGAATAGTAGGAAGCAATAATTCCGGTTCTTCGCTTACCAAGAGAAAAACGGTGCCTGCGGGTGGTTCTTCCAGTAATTTCAGTAGTTTGTTACTGCATTCGGCATTCATTTTTTCGGGAAGCCAGATAAGCATCACCTTAAATTGTCCCTGACTGGCCTTTAGTGCCAACTTCCGTTGTATTTCGTCGCTTTCGCGTACAAAAATTTGTGCCTGTTGATTGCTTGCTCCCATTTTTTCCAACCAGTCGGGAAGACCGAAGTAAGGAGAATGTAAGATAATTTCCCTCCATGCAGGCAGGAAGTCATTGCATACACTATCTTTTCCGGCTTTTTGCTTGACGATGGGGAAAGCAAAATGTATGTCGGGATGAATCAGTTTATTCATTTTTACACATGAAGGACATACTCCGCAGGCATCATGTTCGTTAGGAGATTCACAACACAAGTATCGGGCATAGGCAAGAGCAAGAGGCAGTTTCCCGCTCCCTTGTCGTCCGCACAACAGAAGGGCATGAGCCACTTTTTTATGTTGTACTGATTCTATTAATTGTCTTTTGACCTGTTCTTGTCCTGTTACGTCCTTAAAAAACATGAGCTATATTAATATATTTGTGCAGCTACTTGGCGTACGCTGTCAGTAGCACCTACTGTGTAGAAATGAATACTGGGAACTCCGTGTGCAATCAATTCTTTGCATTGGTTGATGCACCATTCTATACCCAAAGCTTTGGCTTGTTCGTCAGTCTGGCATTTCAATGCTTCTTGTGCCAGTTCTTGAGGAAGATCTACCTTGAAGGTCTTGGGTACAACCGTAAGCTGAGACAGCTTGGAAAATGGTTTGATACCCGGAATAATAGGAATCTGAATGCCTTCCTTACGAACTCGTTCTACAAAGTCGAAATATTTCTGATTATCATAAAACAATTGGGTAACAGCATATTCTGCCCCAGCTTCTACTTTCTTTTTTAACCAGTAGATATCCTGATCGATGTTAGGGGCTTCTTCATGTTTTTCCGGATAACAGGCTACTCCATAGCTGAATTTGTGTACCGGTGCTTTAATAGGAGAACCGTCCACGAATACTCCTTGGTTAAAATCGTTGATTTGCTGTTGAAGCTCCAATGCATGTGAGTATCCTCCTGGTTCGGGTACGAATACGTTTTCATGTTTGGCTTTATCGCCACGGAGTATCAGCAGGTCGGTAATGCCAAGAAACTGCAGATCGAGCAGTACATATTCTGTATCTTCGCGAGAGAAGCCACTACACAATATATGGGGTACTACTGTAATACCGTAGCGGTTTTGGATAGCAGCAGCTACTGCTACTGTTCCCGGGCGACGGCGAATACGTTTACGTTGATACAATCCATCTCCCAATTCTTGATAGATATATTCACTTCGGTGAGTAGTAATGTTGATATATTTAGGGTCAAACTCGCGTAATGCATCAATGGTTTGATATAGTTTTTCTATTCCTGTTCCTTTTAAAGGGGGCAGTACTTCGAAAGAAAATGCTGTTTTTTCTGTTGATTTTATTAAATCTATAACTCTCATTCTATCATCTTTGTGCCTGTTAAGGCTAATATAACATAGTAGGCAAAAATAAGAAAAATATTATATTTATAGGGGATATGTCAGCTAAAAAATGCGGACTGTAAAGAATAAGCAGACCTTCAGCTGCTTGTGGATGATACTCTTTGGCTACAGAATGAGAGTTGTGTAATTATTTATATAGCGATTCTGTAGTTTTCATGCGGGAGATAAGGACTTTGTTATATCCGGCTTAAGCCTAAAGGGTGACATCGAAAGACGTGTCCGGGTTTATAAAAGAAAACATACAGGCAGAAAGCCGAGGTATTCGGTCTTTCTGTCTGTATGTTTTTAGAAGATTATATTGAACTTAAAGTACAGGAGTAAACAGATGGGCAAACCATCCTGTGAACCGTTTCCATGTACTGCGTTTCTTGTATTCCTCTTTTGTCAATATTGTGCTATTCAACTTGTCTTTTTTGAATAGCTGATTCAGCTCATCTGTGATATTAAGGTCGAAAATGAATGCATTGATTTCATAGTCGTATCGCAGACTCCGGCTGTTCAGGTTTGTGCTACCTACTGTGCAGAAGCGGTCGTCTACGGTCATGACTTTGGAATGATGGAATCCTCCGTTATATACATAGATGTGTGCTCCTTTTTTTCGCAGTTTATTAGCAATGTAGAAGGCTGCATCTGGGGTGAATGGAATATCCGATTTCCCCGGAATCATAATTTCGACCCGTACTCCCCGTTCAACGGCTCGTTTGATAGCTTTCCGGATGCTTCTTGTTGGGGTAAAGTAGGGGTTGATAATTTGAATTTTATATTGAGCTGCATCAATTGCTGCAATGTAAGCATGGCGTATAGCTTTAGGAGCCTTCTTGGGTATACGCTGTACAATAGCCACTTGCCCGCCTGCATGAGCCGGTGGAAGAATCAGTGAGTCGCGTGTGTAAGGAAAAAATTCACTTCCTTCAATATGCTCTTTGGTTTCTTTGTTCCAAGTTGTAAGAAATGCCTTTTGTAGCTCTTCGGCTGCAGGACCTTTTATATAGACATGCATGTCTCTCCATGCTCCGATTTTAGGAAGACCGTTGATGTAATAATCGGCAATATTCATACCTCCCGTATATCCGGCTATACCGTCTATTACTACAATTTTCTGATGATCACGGCTGCCTATATGGTTGAGATAGGGAAAACGGATTGGGTCGAATGTAACGATTTCTACCCCTTGTTCACGTAACATTTGTAGGTGCTTTTTGCGGAGCGGACGATTGTTTGACATGTTGCCGAACGCGTCGAACATGGCTCTGATTTCTACCCCTTCTTTAGCTTTGTGTACAAGATGGGTGAAAAGTTCTTTAGCTATGGAGTCATTACGGAAGTTGAAGTATTCCAGATGAATATGATCTTTTGCCTTGTCTATTTCCTTGAACAGATGATTGAATTTGGCCTTTCCGCTAGTTAGTAAAGTTAGTTCGTTGTTGGCTGTAATAGGAATATTTTGTTTGTGAAGATACCGGGCAAATATCGAATCGGACGGAAGAATATCGGATTCGTACCGGTTGGTGAATGTTTGTTGGGCCTGTAAAGAAAAAGGAATGTTTGTTAGGATAAACAGAAAACTAAGAATATACGTAATATGCTTGCTTTTTATATTCATGTAGCAAAAATTATTTATGGGTGGCAAATTTATTGATTATTATTCAAAGCACATAATTCTTTTTTAGAGTTTTCTCCGAATACGTTGTTTTGACTGTATTTTCAGATAAATAGACAGTCTGAAGTGTAGAAATGTTTTCTTGGTCGTCAAATTTTTTTATATTCGTATCTGATTGTACACTATAAAAGTTTTGATGATGAATAAAATAAAAGCTGTATTCAATTGGAGTGGAGGAAAAGATTCTGCTCATGCTTTGTGGAAAATAATGCAGACGGGAGAGTATGAAGTTGTAGCTTTACTTACCACTGTAAATCGTGATACACATCGTTCTACTATGCATGGTATTCCTTTGTCTCTACTGAAAAAACAGGCGGAAAGTATAGGATTACCTTTATATATAGTCGATTTGACTCCTCAAGGAGGAATGGAGGATTATTCTTCGGCTATGGAAAATGCGGTAAGGCATTTTAAGGAAGAGGAAGTTACACATTTTATTTTCGGTGATATCTTTTTGCAGGATGTACGTGGTTATAGAGAACGGCAACTTGTTCCTTATGGCATTGAAGTGGTAGAACCGCTTTGGGGAAAAACTTCGAAAGAGATAATGGATGACTTTCTATCTTCAGGTCTGAAAACTGTTGTTGTTACCACTATGGCAGACGGGTTGGGGGAAGCTGCTATAGGAAAACTGATTGACCGTTGTTTTGTAGATTCTTTACCGGATTATGTAGACCCGAATGGAGAAAATGGGGAGTATCATACTTTTTGTTATGATGGTCCGATGTATCGCTGGCCTGTGCCGTTTCAGTTGGGAAGACCTTTTTCTGAAAGTTATGATATTCGGATGGAAGATGGCAGTATACGGCAGTTTACGTATTGGTTTGCTGATTTGGAATGTAAAAAGAGTAAATAAAAAAAGAGTTACTAAGAAGTAACTCTTTTTGGTGATCCGCTTGGGTCTTGAACCATGCGGCTCACAAGTCTTAAAATCAATATTTTAGCGTACCTCAATCTTTAAGGGGGGTACGAATTAGGCACTTTTTTCAAAGAACATTTGACTTCCCTTGTCAGGATTGTGTCTGCCTTTATCTTCGGTTCAAAGATACTACTTTGTTTTCAAATACACAAATTATTGAAAATAAATATTCTACGGTTAGTGCAAGGTGCAAGCTATATATATAAATATAGACTTGCACCTTGCACTAAAGTTTCTCCTACTAATTATTTTTATTGTATTGTTATTTGCTTATTTAGCATTTACTTGATATATTTGCATACCATACAGTATGGTACTACAAAAAAGAAAATATGAAAAAAGTAGAGAAAAAACAATGGTTCATTATGGGGCTTCAAATCATAGAAAATGAAGGAGTTTCTAAAATTACAATAGATAACTTATGTAATCTATTAGAAATCACAAAAGGAGCATTTTATCATCATTTTAAGAATATTGACGGATATATAGATGCTCTTATGACTTTTTGGGTAAAAGAGAATACACTTAATTTTATAGAGGATGTCGAGAAATTAGATACTGTAAAAGAGAAGCTATATACTTTATCGCACATGTCAGCTTCCTCTAAATATAAATGTGAGGGAAGAATTAGAGGATGGAGCTATACAAATAATATCGTGCAACAACATGTAAAGCAAGTAGATAAATTGAGATTAGACTATTTGACAAAGTTATTTCAGAATTGTGGATATGAGGCTGAATATGCGCATAAAAGAGCCATAATACAATACGGTTTATTAATAGGTTTACAACATATATGTTCTGAAATTCCTATCAGTGATTTCAATGAGCTTCAAAATATGTTAATTAAAAGATTTGAAACAAATGTCGAATAATATTCATATAATGATACAAGAGAATAGCTTAATTAAGAAGTATTTACCTGTAAATTATGAAGATTGCTTCAGCCAAACGATGGTGAATAAACCGTATATGTCTGTTAAAGATTTATTTAACTTGATATTTCGCCAATATCCTCAATGGGTATTATGGTTATTAAAGTTACGTGATATAATAGTGAAACCGTTTGGATTAAAAACAAATAAATCATTTGAGGATATAATTGTAGAGCAAAATAATAATGAAATAATTATAGGAACAAATGACAAGCATTTGACATTTCATGTTTCATTATTTTGTTCCAATTTGAGTGATAATAAACAAATAATAAGCATAAGTACATTTGTTAAATATGAAAATATTTTAGGTAGAATTTATTTTGCAGCAATATGGTTATTTCATAGGATTATTATTGCTTATTTATTCAAACGAGCTATTATAAAATGGAGCAAGCAATCATGATATAAATATATATGAAAGAAGTGTTTGATAAAATATTGGCACAAGTTAATGAAGAGATTGATAAAATCGATCTCTACGACTTCGATATTATCGAAACTTCTCTTTCAATGGTACTTCGGCTACAAAGTGTTCTAACTGATTTGAGAAACCAACTACAAACCTATGTGTTTTCCTCAAAAGAGGAAGAAATATTCTTTTTCAAAAATCAGAAACCTGAATTATTAGGTAGATTATTGTATTTCTATAAAATATATCGTATAGAAACGCAATGCCCGACAGGGAGTAATGAAGTAATAAGGCTCTATATCAATAAAGAACTGGATAGTCTGACTTATTTTTTCAATCGAAATTTAGACTTCTACCAATATTACCGTTCTCATTCAACAATCCATGATGAGCACTATTTTTTGCGTGGTAGAACAGACATTCGTTTATGTACCGATAGTGCGCAATTTGATAAAGACCCTAATTTTTCAACCGGATATGATTATAAAGTCGCAAAAATACTTGCTAATGAAATGTTACGCATTTATCTGAACAAGAGATTACAAAAACTTGAATGCGACAGTTACATAGAGGATAAACAAACCGTTACAACAAAGATTCCAATTCGTTTTACAGGGAAAAAGAATGCCTTGATAGAATTAGGCTATGCCCTCGTTTCTTCCGGAGATATAAATCACGGCAATATAGAGATTAAGGAGTTTATGAAATACCTTAGTTCCATATTCAACATAGACTTAGGCGGCTATTATGATGCGTATATCGCCATGAAAGAACGAAAAGACCAGACTGCCTACTTGAATTTGCTGGCAGAAAAACTATCCAAACGAATGAGAGAAGATGACAATAAGAGATAATCATCTGATATTCTTATCTATAAAATACCGTGTTCATACCGACACGGTATTTTTATTTTCATCTTGTTTTGTTCTCAAAACTAGCTTGGCTGTACTTCTTTAAGCTGAAATCTCATTAAAAACAGTCCTAAAATACACTAAAAATATTTTTACCATGACGGTATGAACCATGACTTTTAATCATTTTCATATCCCGAACTTTGCAGCAAAATCAATTAGTTAACAATATGGATGTGATTACAATTGAATCAAAAGCCTATAAGGAGATAGTGGCTAAGATAGATGTGATAGCCAATTATGTGTTTTCACAGGAGGACACGAAAAACGAGGATGAAATCTGGGTGGACAGTTACGAGGTCTGCACATTTCTCCAAATCAGCGACCGAACATTGCAACGTTTGCGTGCAAAAGGTGTAGTCGCTTTTTCTAACATTGGAGGACGGTGTTATTACAAGATAGGCGAACTGAAACGCCTGCTGGAAGAACGGCTGATAAAGAGTAATGACGAATGTATGCGTAACCTGATAACCAATCATGAATTGTATGCTAAGGAAAGAAGAAATACTAAGCAGGACAAATAACGGCTTGTCGGTGTTCAAACACTACCTGTCCGGCAACTGGCGCATCGGTAGAAACTTTCTCAATCCATTGTATGAAGACAGCAAGGCTTCCTGCAACATCTACTTCGACCGCCATAGCGGTATGTACAAGATGAAAGACTTCGGCAACGACAATTACAGCGGCGACTGCTTTTTCCTCGTGGGACAACTGAAAGGGTTGGACTGTAATCGGGCTTTGGACTTCATTGAGATACTGGAAACCATCGACCGGGACTTGGGATTGGGCTTATCTTCCGGGACACCCGTTCCTATATCCCAGACTACCGACAAACGTATTGTGGCGAACACACCTGTTGAACCGCCCGAAAAGCCTGTCAAGCCTTACCAGTTCAGGGAGCAGAAATTTTCCACCGCAGAAATGGAATACTGGCGGCAGTACGGCATCACTCCCGAAGTGTTGGAGCATTACAAGGTCTGCTCACTCCGGGAATACAGCAGTGAAACGGCAGAGGGAAAGCCATACACCTACATTTCATCGGCGACAGAACCGATGTACGGCTACAAGGGCAAACAGTACATTAAGCTGTACCGTCCCTTTTCCACACCCCGTTTCCTATATGGCGGCAGCTTCGGGGAAAACTACTGTTTCGGATTGGAGCAACTGCCCGCCAAAGGTGACACATTGTTTATCACGGGTGGCGAGAAGGACGTACTTTCACTGGCGGCACATGGCTTTCATGCCATCTGCTTCAACAGTGAAACGGTAACGATACCGTCCACGCTGGTTTATCGGCTGACGTTCCGTTTCAAGCACATTGTCCTGCTTTTCGACATGGACAAGACAGGCAGGGAGAGTTCAAGCAGGCAGGAAAGACTGCTGGGGGAATTTGGCGTGAAACGCCTTTCTCTACCGCTTCCGGGCACGAAAGAGGAAAAGGACATATCGGATTATTTCAAGGCGGGTAACACCCGTGAAGATTTCCTGAAACTGTTTATCAGATTTTTAGACGATCTATATAGCGACACACTGATTATGCTTAAATCATGCGAGATAGACTTCAACAATCCGCCCGTCAAAGCACAGGTCATCATATCGGCGGGCGATGTTCCACTGGGAACACAAGGCAACCTGTTCGGCATCACCGGGGGCGAGGGAACTGGCAAGAGCAACTATGTAGCCGCAATCGTGGCAGGCTGTATCAGCCCTCCCGATACGGAAACAGACACGCTGGGCATACGGATAACCGCTAACGACAGTCACAAGGCGGTCTTGTTCTATGATACCGAACAGTCGGAAGTACAGCTTTTCAAGAACGTAAGCAACCTGCTGGCACGTGCGGGGCAAAAGGAAAAGCCGGAAGAACTGAAAGCGTTCTGCCTTACGGGAATGTCCCGAAAGGAACGGTTGAACGCTATAATACAAAGCATGGATAAGTTCTACTACCAGTATGGCGGCATCCAGTTGGTTGTCATTGACGGCATCGCCGACCTCGTAAAGAGTGCCAACGATGAAGCGGAAAGCGTGGCGGTGATAGATGAACTGTATCGGTTGGCGGGTATCTATAACACTTGCATACTTTGCGTGCTTCATTTTGTCCCGAACGGATTAAAGCTGCGTGGACATCTTGGAAGCGAACTACAAAGGAAGGCAGCTACCATCCTGTCAATCGAAAAAGACGATGAACCCACGCAATCGGTAGTGAAAGCCCTGAAAGTAAGGGACGGAAGCCCGCTGGACGTGCCGCTGATGCTTTTCGCATGGGACAAGAAAGCCGGGATGCACACGTACCGGGGCGAAAAGCCACGTGAAGAAAAAGAGAAACGCAAGGAAAGGGAACTGGTGGGTGTAGCCCGTGATATTTTCGGACGGCAGACACACATCACCTACATTGACCTTTGCGAACAGTTGCAACAGGTGCTGGACATCAAGGAGCGGACAGCCAAGAACTATATCCGTTTCATGCGGGAGAAAGAAATCATCCTGAAAGACCCAGCAAACCAGAGTTATTTTATGATAGGTCTCATTTAATTTCAATCGGGGGTAGCTTATGTATATAGACAATGACAACTTCGTGGCATGGATGGAGCGTATCATGGACAGGCTCGACATGCAGGATAAAAAGATAGACCGTCTGATGAACAGCCACAACTGCCTGAACGGTGAAAAGCTGCTCGACAATCAGGACTTATGCTTTATGCTCAAAGTGAGCGTCAAGACCTTGCAGCGTTACCGGAAGAAAGGCATATTGCCCTATCTTCTTCTGGACGGAAAATATTACTATCGGGCAAGCGACATACACAGGCTTATTCGTGAGCGCACGGATTAGACAGTGTTTTTTGTCATCATTCAATTAACCTTGTCCTGCCTTGTTGTGATAACACGGCGGGATTTTTTATTATACGCCATGATTTCTCAATGATTTTCACTACATTTGCAAAAGTAGTACAAGAGAATAGCGGCGATTGAACAGTTTTGACTGTGATTTCGTCTTTATATATAATATTGAAAATTAGCGTTCCGCCGAACGTCCCGATGCGAAAACTGGCACTTTTCAAAATGTGGGGATATTCAGCGCAGGATATGCTATGCTTTGTCATAGCGTGGTCTTGCCTGTTTCCACATTTGGGTATGCCAGTACCTCGCATTGAAGCAGTGTAAGAACCACGCTTTTTTGGGGTACTGGCGGACAGTTGAATACGAATATTAAACTGTTAAATACCTGATAGTATGAAACAAATAAAAGCGCACATTGCCGTATCTCTTGACGGATTTATTGCAACCCCAGACTATGAATTGGACTGGATACCACAGTCAGTAAAATCACAGATTGGAAAAGAAATTGCAGCTGCTGATACACTTTTGATAGGAACAAATACTTACACCTACATTTTCGAACATTGGGGAGGATGGCCATATAAAGGAAAGCGTTCTTTTGTTGTGTCCAGCAATGATATTAATGTTACACCAAATTGTGGTGTGGATTTTCTGACAAATAAACCGCTAAATCAGGTATATAAATTAAAACAAGAAAATGATTTATTAGTTATAGGCAGTAGTAAATTACTCACGTCTTTGATAAAAACTAATTTATTAGATTGTTTAACCGTTTATACTGTACCTATTATACTTGGAGAAGGAGTCAGATTTATGTGTGAAACCTTAGATTCCAAATGGAAATTGGATAAATTCTGTATTATGGATGATTTTTTATACTCATCATTTTTAAGGGTTTAATCGATTATCGTATTTTTGCAAAAAAATAGTAAGTTATGAAATTTCCTAATTGGTTTAAGGTTACTTGGTGGTTAATACTTATTTTAGTATCAGGATATATTTTATGTCATAGAATCAATGAGATTATTAATGGAAACTCTAATCAAACTGATACTGTAATATTTCTTATTTTCATAGCTTTGATGTTAGTCCCTATATTTCCAGAAGTAGATTTATTAGGAATAAAACTAAAACAAAGCTTAGATGATTTGAAAGAATACATAAATGTAAAAGTTGGTGACATTAAGACTGAAATACATTCAAATCACGTTCAGTCTGTATATATACAAAATTATGAAAAGCCTTCTCCAGAAAGTAAATTACGAGATATAGAAGAAAAAATCAAACAAGAAATAACTCCTGAATTAAAACATAATTCAAAAATAGATCTTGATATTCCTGATGCAAATCTTTTATTATTTAAGGTTCGATATAATATAGAAATTGAACTTCGACGTATTTGGGAGAAGTATTACCCCAAATCAAATAAACCTATTCCTTTAATGGAAATTATCAGGACTTTATTAAAAGACAATATATTAAATACTAATATATATAATCCATTAAGAGAAATTTTGGCTATCTGTAATTATGCAATACATGGAGAAAAGGTTAGTGATAATCAAGTGTCTTTCATTAAAGATTATGCGAATGAACTGATTCTATACTTACAGCAGCAATAAAAAATGCGCCCGGTTTCCCTCCGGGCGCAACCACTAAAATTTCAATTATCATAAGCCTTAAAACCCATCACAATGAAATTTCAGCGGTAAAGATAAGTCATTTCTTCGGTTTTCCTTTCTTTTCAGGGAATGAAAAAGCGACATTGAACTGTTCGTCCAATACCAGCGAAGCATCGAAAACCTTGCCGTTCTTTCCCTTGAAGCCCTTGATTAACTCGGTCTTCCGCTTCGTCACTAGTTCGACAACCTGCTTGTCGGTCAGTTTCTTGTCGCACTTGTTACGGAATATGGTAAGCGTACAGTCCACGTTGGAACATTTCGCCACTTTCGGGTAGAATAGTATGCGTCCGCTGCCACATTTCGGACATGGACAGGTTTCACCTCCAGCAATGGACAGTTGTACGGAAAGCAGTTCCGCCGTGATTTGGGCGGCATAGACCTCGATGCCTTTCCTGAATGTGTCGGCATCCATACAGCCCGCTTCTATCTTGGTAAGGGCGGTTTCCCACATACCCGTCATTTCGACATCGGCAATCTTCTTGTCCTTGACAATCCTGTAAACGGCAAGTCCCTTTTCTGTGGGTATAATATTCCTTTTCTCACGCACGATATACTGGCGTGCGAACAATGTTTCTATAATCGCCGCACGGGTGGCTGGCGTACCTATCCCGGCATCTTTCAGGCTGGCTTTCAATTCGGCATCCTCCAGTTCCCTGCCCGCATTTTCCATTGCGGCAAGCAGGCTGCTTTCCGTATGCAGCGGCTTCGGCTTGGTCTGCTTTTCGAGCAGATCCACGCCGGAGAGCGACAAGGTTTCTCCCTCCTGAAGCTGTGGCAGTCCGGCAGCTTCTCCGTCCTCGCCTGCTTCCTGTTCGTTGAACACAGCCCGCCATCCGGCTTCTTTCATTATCGCCCCTTTTACGGTGAAATCGGTATTTCCGGCGGACAATACAGCGGTGGTAACGTCTTTCACGCATTTGTCCGAAAAGGTTTCCAGCATACGCCCGGCTACCAGTTCATAGACCGCCCTTTCATCTTCGAAAAGTTCATCGGGCAGGTTTTCGGTAACGATTAAAGCATGGTGGTCGGTTACCTTGCCGTCATTCACGCTGCAGCGGTTCAGTGTGTTGCTGTTCAAGCTGGCGGCATATCCGGCAAAGCGGGGGTATTTTCCCAACAGTGCGATGCGCTCCGGCATTTCCTCGAAAACATCCTCCGAAATATAACGGCTTCCGGTTCTCGGATAGGACATCACTTTCTTTTCATACAGGCTTTGTGCTATCGAAAGCGTCTTGTCCGCTGAAAAATCCAGCTTCGTGTTCGCTTCCTTTTGCAGCGTGGTAAGGTCGTACAAAAGGGGCGGTTCTTGGCTGGTTTCTTTCCTCTCAACAGACTTCACCACAAGCTGCCCGGCATCCTTTACCCGTTGCAGGGCGGCTATGGCATCGGACTGCTGTTCCCACTTGTCGGTCGATTGGGCGGTGAAACCTATTCCCCCGCTGGCGGTCGCCGCTTTGAGCTGCCAGAACTTGGTCGGGACAAAATTCCTGTTCTCCAAAAAACGGCTGCATATCATCAC
The DNA here is from genome assembly GCF_027529745.1 of Phocaeicola acetigenes. Classification (NCBI taxonomy): domain Bacteria; kingdom Pseudomonadati; phylum Bacteroidota; class Bacteroidia; order Bacteroidales; family Bacteroidaceae; genus Phocaeicola; species Phocaeicola acetigenes. Next base: position 55,594 of record NZ_JAPZVM010000003.1, on the reverse strand, counting down.
GAGCGTGGGTGTCTGCACCCTGCCCAACGAGAACACGCCCTGTCCGGCGGCTACGCTCAACGCTTGGGTGGCGTTTATCCCTATCAGCCAGTCGGCTTCACTGCGGGACTTGGCGGAGAGGTAGAGGTTATCGTAATGTCCGCCCGGCTGCAAATTGTCCATCCCCTCACGGATAGCCTTGTCGGTAAGGCTGCTTATCCACAGCCGGACAAAAGGCTTGCGGCAGTTCAGGTAATGGAATATATACCTGAAAATCAATTCCCCCTCACGCCCGGCATCGGTGGCGACAATAATCCTGTCGCACTGGTCGAACACCTCCTTAATCACTTTCAACTGTTTCAACACGCCGGGGTCTGCCTTGTAGCCCTTTTCGGCTTTCACCTGACGGGGGATTAGCCGGAAATCGGACGGAAGTATGGGCAGGCTCTCCCTGCGAAAATTTGCCACGCCGTAGGCTTCGGGCATGGCAAGCTGTATCAAGTGCCCGAACGCCCATGTCACCATGTACCCGTTGCCGGACAGATACCCGTCATTCCTTTGTGTCGCCCCGATGATACGGGCGATGTCTTTTGCCACGCTGGGCTTTTCCGCTATCAATGCAATCATAATTCTTCACTTTTTAATGGTAGGTACTACATTTTCATCCCTCTGGACTTTTTGGACTTGTCCGCTTTCAGGCTCTTGTCCTGTGCTTTTTCCTGTTTCTCTTTCTGCTTGGCGGTGGGTTTCTGTTGTCCCTGTTTCAGCGGCTCTTTGGTCTGCTTGGTAGCTTCATCTGTCTTTCCTCCAGAATTGACCGCTACCTGCGTCCGGCTCTCGGAAACGGGGATAACATCTTTCGGCTGCACCTTGCCGGAGGATTTGCCCTGTACTCCGGGCTGCACATGACCGTTGAACTCCACACCCTTGCCGTCCTTTAATCTTGTGACCTGCTGCTGTGCGGGCTGCTGCCCCTGCTGCAAGAACTGGACGGCAGACCTCGGCAGGAACTCCAAACCACGCTCCACTGCGCTGACTTGAAGATAGGCACTGCGTTTCGTCCCGTCCTTGAATTGCAGGTTTTCCATCTTGACGGGTTTCCCGGCTTCAAAAGCGGCTTTCTGTTCCGGGCTTACTTTCACGCCACAAACGGTATCGGGACATTTCCACTTGTCTGCCCGCATGTACTCCAGTTCGTGGGTGTACCTATCCCGGCTGACGAACACGGGGATTTGCTCCCCGTTTTTCGGGTCTTTGATTTGGATAATACCGCCCAGATTGCCGGTTCCCAGCAGGTTTCCTTGTTCCTGCTTGGGAAATTCGTGCCCGTTATACGGGCGTTGAAGCAGCTTTTCATCCATTTGCACGCCGTGCAGCTTAGGCACTACCGTCCCGTCCTTTGCCTGATAGAAAGAGAGCTTGACATCGGTAGGTTTAAGGTAGAAGCCGCCTACCGTCCCCGAAACGGTATAGGTGTTGCGGGATTTGTAGCCACGCATCACCCTGTCGAAATCCTTTGTGTTTTTCAACGTGTCGGCAGTAATGCCGACTTTCTTCAAGTCCTCCCAGTTGATTTTAGCCGGGTCGAAACGGAAATCCTGCCTGCCCCCGTTATTGTCGGGATTCGGAACTCGCAACATTTCCGCCCGTCTGTCGCCCTCCGGCGTGGGGTTGCGGTGGTTGTCCTCGATAGCTTTTGCGTCCTGTTCCGCTTCCGTAGCCTTGCTGCGGAACAAAGCCAGTCCCTCCGTGTCCTGATACCTGTGGAAAAAATTGGAAATGAAGTTGCTGAACACATCGCTGTTCCTGTCCACCTGCATAAACTCACCGCTATGGGATTGGGTCGGTTCTACGGTCTGCAAATTGCCCTCGTTGTCGATACCTTTAACGGCACTCACTTTCCCCTGCTGTTTATCCAAGACCAGCAGCACGTCTTTTTCCTGCCCCTCTGCGGGCGGGTTCATTCTGTTTGCCATAAATAATTGGAATTTTAGTGGTTACGGGATTATTCCCGTCCAAAGGTAACGACTAAATATGCTATATTTTGACAGGCGGCAATGAGTGTCCCGATTTGTCCTACAATGTCTGAATTTGACTATATAATATGGCAAGCTTAATTTTATATGAATCAAATCTTGTCTGTTTGTTCCAGTAGGCAGCATGCTTTAATAAACAAATCCATATAATAGGAAATTAATAAATAAAAAATGGAAATTATATTTTGATTATGGAAATTAATTGTTATATTTGCGAAATAATTTACTTATATCAGAAATAATGGAACATTTTAATATTATACAAGCTTTATGTCGGTCTGCATTGGCAACTCCCAATAGTGCGGTTATACAACAAATAAATAGGCTTAAAGATGCATTAAAGAAAGATGGAAATGAAAAGGAAGCCAAGTCAATAGAATCTCTCCTTGCGTCATCAAAAAAATCTATAGAAATGACCCCTAGTCGAATTAAGCAATCATTTGCAATGAACAAAGGAGAAGTAATAACATCTAAGACTTCTATTCCTGTTGATAAAGAAACTTCTATCCCTATCGCAGAAGTGTTCTTTAATGAAGACTTGCCAGATGAAATTCCTCTTTTTGATGACAATATCAAAAATGCTATTCTTTCTATAATAAACGAATGGTCAAAATTTGATCAATTACTTGAGATTAATGCAGCCCCTGCAAGTTCTTGCTTGATTTATGGACTGCCAGGAACGGGAAAAACTCATTTAGCGAAGTGGATAGCTAAGCAAATAGGATTGCCTGTGGTTTTGGCTCGTTTAGAAGGGTTGATGTCCTCTTTTTTAGGAACTACAGCTAAAAATATAGGCAATTTGTTTTCATTCGCAAATAGATACAATTGTGTTCTTTTGCTTGATGAATTTGATGCAATTGCAAAATTACGGAATGATCCTCAAGAAGTAGGGGAAGTAAAAAGAGTTGTGAACACATTGCTCCAATGCTTAGATAGCAGAAAGGATTGTGGTTTTACAATTGGAGTTACAAACCATGAAGCATTATTAGATCCTGCAGTGTGGAGAAGATTTGACGTCCAAATAGAAATCCCTAAACCTTCACCGCAAATTATAATAGAGCTTGTTAAAAAATTTCTTTATCCGCTTAATTTTGGAGAAAATGAAATTAAACTTTTCGCTTGGTGTATAGAAGAAGCTTCTGGAGCAGATATAGAAATGCTAGCAAAATGGATAAAGAGAGCTTATGTTGTTGATAACAATATAACGGCATCAAATATTATTAAACAATTTACACTCTTAAATTCAGGACGCGTAACTGAAAAAAAGAAAAATGCTATATTAAAAAGTGACGAGGAATTTATTAATGCGCTTATTGAGGATGAAACATATACATTCAAGCAAGTTGATATAGCTCCAATGTTTGGAATGACCACATCTTCTTTGAGTAAACTAAAATCAAAAATGAAATAATTTAATATTTATATATTATGGGAAACAGTCCAATACAAGTGGTATTAAATACCAATAATTTTATAGAAGAAGTTGAAAATAAAGGAGGGGGACCATCCACAGATTTTTTTGCTGACAACGATGTTGCATTTATTGAACATAGAGAGCTGTTAACTCAGCAATTACGTGAAATAAAAAAACTGCAAATTGATAATGAATTTGCTCCTGTTTCTTATGCAAAAATCACTTTAAGACAATCTGCTCTGGCAAAAAGCCACTGTCCAACTCATGCTATTTTTAAGCCTGATATTACACCCATTGTGGGAGCTGGAGAGCTTGGGGAGTTATATGTAGAATTAACTCCAGAAAGTATTGAACGTGTTTCTTGCAAAATGGACAAAGCGGAAACAACTACAAATAAGAAAAATATAGATGGAAAAGATATCCCTTATCCAAGTCGAATACGTAGTGAAATAGGAGCAATTGATCATATCTCCCAACACACAAAAAGCGATAAAAGGAAGTTTTCAATAAAAGAAGCTATAGAATGGTTATCGGACTCACGTTCTGGAGGAGCATACATCGTTGAATTATTCGAAGATCCACCAGCTAAAAAAGACTGGGACACATTAAGTATACAAAAAAGACAATTATTCAGTACATTCATAAATGGACTTGAGAACTTTGGTTCTGGACTATACGCATTAAAAATTAAACAGGATAAAGGAGCAGCTGTTTTATATGGAATAAAGCTAGAAGAAGGTGGAATGCCTATAGTACAAATGGTTCCACTACAATCATCAGCTACAAAAAATATAAATCATAAGGCTGTTTGTTTGGATTATAAACAACACGAGAAACTATTAGATTTCTTGGATAGACATCCGTTAGTAAAAAGAATAACTTTGCCTCCTATTATAACTAGAGGTGGCAATAGTTCTATTAATTTAGGTTCTCCGGCAACAATACCAGCCATAGATCCAAAAGTGAATTACCCCAAATTATGTGTAGTAGATGGAGGCGTTTCAAATATATTGGGAAATTGGATTCAAGACAGATGGGGGTTAATTAGTCCAGAAGATAAAAATGAGCAACATGGGAGTTTTATAGCAGGATTGGCAGTATTAGGAGGAAGCCTAAATAGTGTTTGCAAAGAATTAGATGGATGTTACATTATTGATCTTGATATTCTTCCTTCTAAATTTTACGATTCTTACTATTCTAAGCCTTTAGAGTTTTTTAATGAATTAGAAATTGCCGTCCAAGAATTAAAAGCAAGAACAGGAGTACGTATATTTAATTTCAGCCTTAATGTTGAAGAACACGTAACATCAAGCGGGTATAGTATTCCAGCTCAAATCTTAGATAAAATTGCGGAAGACAATGATATTATTTTTATTATTTCGGCTGGTAACACTCATCCAGCACAGATGAGGAAAGAATGGCCATCAGATCCTGTCGCTGCATTAAAAACTTTAGTGACAACAAGAAATGATGCACTTAAAGTTCCTGCTGAAAGTTGCCGCAATATAAGTGTATCAGCCTTAAATCCACCAGATATTGATGGTGTTGTTGCTTATGGGTTAAGTAATTATAGCTGTAAAGGCATTAGTTCTAGAACTGGGTTAAAACCGGACTTAGCTCATGTTGGAGGAAGTGGAACAAAAAATATCACAAAGGGTTATGGCCTTTTCTCAATAAATGAGAACGGACTAATTGAGGATGGCTGTGGAACTAGTTATGCAGCTCCAAATGTAGCAAAAACTATTGCAGCATTAGAAAATAAAATAGAAGGGGAAGTTTCTAGAGAAACTTTAATAGCTTTATCTATCCATTATGCTGTTATACCAGAACCTTTCAGACACAAGCAGTTAAGTAGTGTTGCAAAACATTTAGTTGGTTTTGGTATGCCGTTAAGCTCTTCAGAAATATTGAACGGTGGGGATAATGCTATTACTTTAGTTTTTGCAAATAGGATTACGACAGGTAGAAAACTTAGCTTTAACTTTACATGGCCATCATGTCTTGTAAAGAAAGGAAAGTGTACAGGCAAAGCCAGATTGACAATTGTTAGTACCCCTCCGCTTGATTATAAATTTGGAGCGGAATTTATACGTGTAAACATTGATGCAAGATTAAGACAGCTTCAAAGCAATGGTAAATATAAAGGACGGTTAGATGCTATTTATGCCCCCGAATCTGGAGAAGGTGGACTTTATGAAAAAGATCAAATTGAACATACATTCAAATGGAGTCCAATAAAGGTTTATGAAAAATACTTTTCAAAAGGAGTTGGTCCTTCTACGGAATGGAAACTTGATGTAGAATATTTAACTAGAGATGGAGAAAATATTCCTAGTGAAGGCATTCCATTTACGGCAATTCTAACAATTTCTGATCCAAAAGAAGAAGAACCTGTTTTTAATGATATGCGACACATCTTACAGTCAATTGGTGTCCAGACTGTTGACATAAAAACAGCAGCAAGGATTGTATCTAGAGTATAATTTAAAACAAAATATATATGAGAAAAATTTATCATGTAACAAAAACAGAAAATGGTTGGCAAGGTAAACTGGAAAAAGGTCAAAGAGCATCTGTTGTTGGAAGCACTAAGGCAGAAGTCGTTCAAAAAACAATAGAAATTGCTAAACGACAACCCGAATCATCTATTAGAATTCATAAAACAGATGGTAAAATCCAAGAAGAAAGAACATATCCTAAAAAGTCAGATCCATATCCACCTAGAGGATAAAAAATTGATAATAAAGGAAGGAGAAAATTATCCTTCCTTTATTAAATATCGTAGCTCCGGGTCATTCTTGATACGGGTTATCTCGTCTTCGACAATCTGCCGGACTTCCTGACGGATGCGCTCGTAGTTGGCTTGTATCTCTTCCTGCATACGGTCGTTGCCGTCCTTGTCTGTAAAGTCGATAATCTGCGGCAGCTTCACGTAACGGGTAGTTTCCCGTTTCACCTTCTCGTTGTCCACCACGATTTCACAGTGGAAAATCTTCTGTTCTATCCGTTCATCGAAGTTGTCCGCCACCGCCCCCACGAACATGCCTTGCGTGAGGTTGGATATTTTGCTGGCAGGTATCAGGCTGTCCATCTGGGTGCTTATCGAGGTGGACTTCTCCCGCTGGTTGATTGTCATGCTCTGCCGTTTCTGCAACACCTTCCCGAAACGCTCCGACAGGATTTTTGCCGTTTCACCGACCACCTGACCGCTGAACACGTTGCCTACCGTATTTTGTATCACACGGCTTTCCTTGTCCCCGTAGTCACGAGTAAGCTGGCTGTAATCCTGAAAGCCAAGCAGAACCGCCACCTTGTTGCTTCGGGCGGTCGCAATCAGGTTGTCAAGACCACGGAAGTAGATAGTGGGCAACTCGTCTATAATCACCGAACTTTTAAGCTGACCTTTCTTGTTTATCAGCTTCACAATTCTACTGTTATACAATCCCAGTGCCGCCGAATAGATGTTCTGGCGGTCGGGATTATTGCCGACAACCAGTATTTTAGGCTCTTTCGGGTTGTTTATATCCAGCGAGAAATCATCACCCGTCATTACCCAGTAAAGTGCCGGGCTTATCATACGTGAAAGCGGTATTTTGGCACTCGCTATCTGCCCCTGCAACTGCTCTTGGGCATCTGATTCCCAAGCGTCCACGAACGGGGAAAGATAATTTTCCAGTTCGGGATAGCTGCGCAAAATCGTGAACACATCGGCGTATTTCTTGTTCAACAGTTCAATGGCATGGGGAAACGTGCAATACCTGCCGCCCTGATAGATGCGCAAATACCAAATGATAGCCGCCAAAAGGATAATCGGGCTTTCCACGAAGAAGTCGCCCTGCTTGGTTATCCAACTGCGATTGAGGTTGAGCATTATCGTGTAGCTGGCTTCGTAAGCGTCCGCTATGTCCGACATGAAGCTGGCGTTTATCGGGTTGCATCGGTGGCTCTTGCGTGGGTCGTCAAAATTGATAATGTAAAACTTGGGCTTGACCTTATAGCCGTCCAAATGCGTGAGCAAATGATTATATGCTATTTCCGACAGGTCGGGAAACTTATAATCATAACAGTAGAGTGCAAAACCCTTCTCGATTTGCTGTTTTATGTAATTGTTTACCACCGCGTATGACTTTCCGCTTCCCGGCGTGCCCAGCACAAGGCTGGCACGGAACGGGTTCACCACATTTATCCAGCCGTTGTTCCACTTCTTCTTATAATAGAAACGTGTTGGCAGGTTTATCGAATACTCGTTCTCGATAAGCCGGGTTTCCTGCTGGAAACTCTCGTTCTCGGTGTTAAAGACATCATCCATAAGGTTGTTCTTCAACAGGCGGGACATCCATGTACCCGCCATGAGCAGGCATATATAGCCCGCAGACAGCATGGCGATGTAAAATGCTGTGTCCGCCGTATGCGGCAAGGGCAGTTCCAGCAGCCACCAGTTCAGGAAAAACAGGACGAAACCCACCGCAAGGCAGCAATGTATCTTCGTCCAAGTTATCTTCTCGTTCTTCACCCCCTTTGTCCCGATGCACGACAGGGCGAGAAACACCACCGCAAAAAGTTTCGTCCACAGCATGGACGAGAACAGCCCGGTGGTACGCTGGAAGTTCCACAAAATCTTGTCAATCACCTCAAAGGTTACTCCCCATCCTTTTAGGCTGGAGTAACAGAACCAGTACACGTTTATTCCCACGAATAAAATACTGATTGCCCGCATAAAGTCCATGACCCTTGCAAGCCCCCTCAAATCATCTTCCTGTTGCATAGTCGTATATTTTTAAGTTATTCGATGCGTCTTGTGCGCTTCTTTTTCTTCTTTCTCTTTTGCCCGGCGGTGTCCTGCGGCGGTTCTTCTCCTATGGAAGATCCGCCGAACAACCCGCCCAGTCCGCTGACCGGAAGCCGTGCCGCCGTATGCGGCTGCTGCGTGAAGTCCTGCTCTTGTCCCCGCTGCGGAGCAACGCTTTCGGTCTGTCCCGTTTGGACATCCGAATACAGGTCATTGAACACGTTCGCCGAAAACTCCTTGCCCAAACGTGAACCGTTCAATACCACCCGGCTGTCGTGGTCGATGAACGTAACGCCATAGATGCGCCCGCTGTCGTTCTGCCGGAACACCACGTCAATGCCCTGCCGTTTCAGTTCCTGTTCAAACTTTTGTCGGTTACGGGCGGTCTGCATGGCTGCGGCGACAATCTTCCGGGTACGCTCTTTCAGCTTCCCGTCCTTAATCGCCTTGCCAGACTTTTCCATCCTGCACAGCACCGCTTCGTAGCCCACCGACTTGCCGATGCGGGATGCCTTTACCGGGTTGCCCACCTTTTCGCCCTTATCGTCCGTGGCGGAATAGACAATGCCCTGATAGGGTCTGCCGTTTATCTCCCCCTTGACTTCCTCGGCGCACACGTTGCAGGTGGCAAGCAACGCCCTGTACTCCCCGAACGACTGGAAGCGGTAGCCGTAACAAGCCGCTTTCACGGTATTGCCAATCTGGTGCTTCACGTCCCCGGCTGCGTAATCGACCTTTTTAAGTTCGGGGCGTTCGGCACGCTCCTTTCTCTCCGCCGGATGCAGGTTGTATTTCCGTTCCAGTTCACGGGTAATCTGCTTGCTTCTCCGGTGCTCGAACCTGTCATTCAGCGGCTTGCCGTTTTCGTCCACCCGTAAGCCCACGATGTGGATATGGTGGCGGTCGATGTCCTCGTGTTTATAGACCAAATAAGGCTGGTCACCATAGCCCAACTTCCGCATATACTCCCGTGCGATGTCAGACAACTGCTGGTCTGAAAGCACGTCTTTCGGGTGCGGGTTTATGGAAATGTGCAATATCGGCTTCTTGGTGGACAAATGGACGGGCATCTGCATTTCAAAACTGCGCATACACCCGCCGATACTGGAATGCCCGTCCTCGTCCAACAGCATTTTATTGGAGAAAAGCACCTTTGCTTCCCCGTTGTCCACCTTTTCCTGATTGTATGCCAGTGCGCCGAACATGGAACTTCCTGTACTTATTTTGGCAACCATAGTTCCCTGCACTCGTTTGTCAGGTCGATAACCTGACGGTTCAACATAGCCAGTTCGGTAGTCGCTTTCTCCAGTTTATAGAGAAAAGCCAGTGCCTTTTTCTCCGAAAAGTTACTATTTAGAGCCTTTACCACTTGGTTGTAATTGACCGCTACCGCTCTGAATTGTGCATAAAATTCGGTCAGTCGGGCGCAATACTCGACCGCCGACTTGTCCACTTTCACCACCTGGAACGGCTCGCCGAAGATACGTGCGGCGATGAAACGGGACTTGCTCGAAACGCCCGACTGCTCCCACTGCGATAGGAAGCGGGCGTTCTCCCGGTCGTTCAGGTAAAGGACATGGCGATGTTTCGCCGGGTCTTGGAGGGCGGGGCGACCGCCCTTGCTGTTTTTCCTTGTTTCCATACTTTCTTGAATTAAAAAATCACGACTTCGGAGTGGTTTTTACCCCCGCAAGGGGCAAGGTGTTTTCAGGCACGGAAAACGGTTTCGTGTGCCACGAAACACACCTTGCTATTTTCTGGCGAAAATCGAAAATCCGTCCGGGACGGATTGGGGTCTGCATCAGGCGGCAAGCCCTGCCGTCCACCAGCACCGTTACACGTCTTTACCCCTTGCGGCTCGTTACTCCACTGCAAAGTAACGGTGATTTATAATGCTGTAAAATAGGCAGTTGGTGGACAAACCGGGACACGAAAGGACAAATCGGGACACATCTAAAAACGGACGTTTTTTCTCCTTTTATTTGCATAAGATTTCAAGATTGAAAGCAAGATTGAAAGACACATTTCAATCAGGCAAGAACGGTTGAAAGCAGGATTTCAAGAAAACGTGATTGCTGGATTTCAAGAAAGAATGAAAGCAGGAAAGCAAGATTGAAATAAAAGCAGTCTTTCCATATTTCAAGCCTGCAATATGGAAAGCCCGAATGATTGGAAGCAATAAACAAATATATCAACCAATAATGAACGGAAGCAATATGGAAAACGAGAAAATACCCCTTTATGTCGCCTTTTCCACCCAAAAGGGCGGGGTCGGCAAAACCACCTTTACCGTGCTTGCGGCGAGTTACCTCTATTACCTCAAAGGCTACGATGTGGCGGTAGTCGATTGCGACTACCCGCAACATTCCATTGCCGGGATGCGCAAGCGGGATGCCGAACAGGTCGGGGCGGACGAGGATTACAAGCGCATGGCGTATGAACAGTTCACCCGTCTGGGGAAGAAAGCTTACCCGGTGCTGTGCAGTTCGCCCGAAAAGGCGATAGCCACGGCTGACGGATATACGGCAGAAGCCGGACACGTACCGGACATCGTGTTTTTTGACCTGCCGGGCACGGTGAACAGCGAGGGCGTGATAAACTCCCTTGCGGGCATGGACTATATCTTCACCCCGATTTCCGCCGATAAGGTGGTTCTTGAAAGCAGCCTGTCGTTTGCGGTGGCTATCCAAAAGCTGCTGGTGAGGAATGAAGCCTGCCGCCTTGCCGGGCTGTACCTCTTCTGGAACATGGTGGACGGTCGGGAGAAAACCGACCTCTATGCCGCCTATGACAAGACGATAAAGGAACTGGAACTGCCGCTGATGAAAACCTTTATCCCCGACACCAAACGCTACAAAAAAGAACTGGTGACGGACAGGAAGGCGGTGTTCCGCTCCACGCTCTTTCCCGCCAGCCGCCCACTGGTAAGGGGCAGCAACTTGGAAGAACTGATAACAGAAATGATGTATTACATTAAATTACAATGATATGGCAAAGCAAAACGGCACTCTGCCGAAAATAGACGAGGATTTCATGCGGGAACTTATCTCGCAGGGTGTCCCCACCAAGCAGGACAAGCAGCCGGAGGACATACCGAACCCCGGCGGCGAAACGGGCATCCCCCAAGAGGGACAACAGACGGAAACGGTACGGATGGAGAAACCGACACCCCGCAGGCGCAAGGGTTGCACGGGCGACTACCGGGAAACCTACTTCCAGAAAGTGGAACTGGCAGACCGACAACCCTTGTACGTGAGCCGAGCCACCCACGAGAAACTGATGCGTATCGTGACGGTGATAGGCGGGCGCAAGGTGACGGTAAGCAGCTACGTGGAAAATATTCTGCTGCGGCACTTCGAACAGTACCAAGACGAGATAAACGCCTTGTACGAAAGCCACTTCCAAAAGCCTGTATGACTATGGTAACCTATTGCATACTTACCGGGCTTCTGGTGTACTATATCGCCCTGTGGCTGTGGTATCGCCATGCGGACAACAGGCGTTTCGAAAAGGGAACAAATGATAAAACCGTTCCCGAAAGTCTGGCGGACGGCTACACGCTAATAGGCGAGAGCCGCTACAAGGGTGGACTAATCGGGACAGTGCAGGACAAATCGGGACACCTCCCGCAAGCGGCTGAAAATGATACTATTTTTGCGGCGCAAGCTGCCGGACAACCGGACGAAACACCCGACTACGGGGATGACGAACCCGATTACGAGGGCGAAGAAATATCCGGGTACATGGACGGGTACGATGATATGGGCAGGGCTGCGGGCGTGAGCTTTGAGGAACTGGGCGAAACGGTACGCACGGCGAACGCCGACAACTCCACCGAAGCGGAACAGCGGCAAGCCGCCGTGACGCTGGCACGGATTGAGGGGACGAACCTCTACGATGCGGTGGTGGAGAATATCAACGGCGGGCTGGCAAAGGTGGCGGAACTGCTGGGACGCAACGAAGCGGAACTGGCTGCGGCTGATCCCGCCGGAACTGGCAATACCAGCGGGGAATACGAAGCGTTCGACATGAACGAGTATCTGTAACATAACAAGTAACGATATGAAGCAACATGATTACGGTTGATTGGCAATACTGACAACAACAGACGGCATCCGTGCCGCAACCACTAAAATTTCAAATTATTCATCCGCCGTGCGGCAGCGGACTATCCACCCGCTGTCCCGGCATTAAAATCCAATTCGCAATGAAAAAGAAAATCTTTTTGTCGGCGGCTCTCCTTGCCGCTGTGGTAAGTGCCTACGCACAAGGTAACGGACAGGCAGGCATTACCGAAGCCACCAACATGATAACCAGCTACTTTGACCCCGGAACAAAGCTGGTGTACGCAATCGGGGCGGTCTGCGGCTTGATTGGCGGTGTAAAGGTGTATAACAAGTTCTCAAGCGGTGACCCCGATACCAGCAAGACCGCCGCAAGCTGGTTCGGGGCGTGCATCTTCCTGATTGTCGCCGCCACTATCCTGCGTTCGTTCTTCCTCTAAAACGGCGGCTATGTCTGAATATCCGGTAAACAGGGGTATCGGAAAACCGGTGGAGTTCAAGGGGCTGAAAAGCCAGTACCTTTTCATCTTTGCGGGTGGCCTGCTCGCCGTGTTCGTGGTGTTCATCGTCCTGTTCATGGCAGGTGTGAACCAGTGGCTATGTATCGGTTTCATCGTGTCGGCTTCGCTGTTGCTCGTATGGCAGACGTTCCGGCTCAACGCCAAGTACGGCACGCACGGACTGATGAAAGCTGCCGCCCGCAAAAGACATCCCCGCTTCATCATCAGCCGAAAGGCGATACCCAGATTATTTACCTATAAAAATAGAAAGGAAGAAAGACCATGAGGAATATGTTAAAGGCTACCACGCTGGAAAGGAAATTTCCCCTTTTGGCGGTGGAGAACGGCTGCATCATTTCAAAGGATGCCGACATAACGGTAGCTTTCCGGGTGGAACTGCCCGAACTGTTCACCGTCACCAGTGCCGAATATGAAGCCATACATTCGGCATGGTACAAGGCAATCAAGGTACTGCCCGACTATTCCATAGTACACAAGCAGGACTTCTTCATCACGGAGAACTACCAGCCTGACACCGGAAGGGACGAACTCAGTTTCCTGTCCCGGAGTTTTGAGCGGCACTTCAATGAACGCCCGTTCCTGAACCATTACTGTTACCTGTTCCTGACAAAGACGACAAGGGAGAGAAGCCGCCGACAGAGCGACTTCTCCACCCTCTGCCGGGGCAGGATTGTTCCGCAGGAGATAGCGGACAGGGAAACGGCTATGAAATTCATCGAAGCGGTCGGACAGTTTGAAAGGATCATGAACGACAGCGGGTTTGTCACGCTTACCCGGCTGGCGGCACCGGAAATCACCGGGCAGGACGGAAAGGCTGGCATCATCGAGAAATACTTCTCGCTCTCGCAGACAGATACCACCTGCCTGAAAGACATCGGGCTTTACCCGGAAGAAATGCGTGTCGGGGATGACATACTGTGCCTGCACACGCTTTCGGACGTGGAAGATTTGCCGGAAAAGGTCGGTACGGACACACGGTTTGAAAAGCTTTCCACCGACCGGAGCGACTGCCGCCTGTCATTCGCCGCCCCGGTGGGCGTGCTGCTGTCGTGCAACCACGTCTATAACCAATACATCTTCATAGACGACCATGCCGAAAACCTGAAAACGTTCGAGCAGACCGCCCGGAACATGCAGTCGCTTTCCCGCTACTCCCGTGCCAACCAGATAAACAAGGAATGGATAGACGAGTACCTGAACGAAGCGCACAGCAAGGGGCTTGTTTCCGTGCGCTGCCACTGCAACGTCATGGCTTGGAGCGATGACCGGGAGGAACTCAAACGCATACGCAACGATGTGGGAAGCCAGCTTGCCCTGATGGAATGCAAGCCACGCCACAACACGGTCGATACGCCCACGCTCTTTTGGGCGGGCATACCGGGCAACGAGGGGGACTTCCCGGCGGAAGAAAGTTTCTACACGTTCTTGGGGCAGGCTCTCTGCCTGTTCGTGGAAGAAACGAACTACAAGAGTTCGCTTTCGCCCTTCGGCATCAAAATGGTGGACAGGGTGAGCGGGCGACCGCTGCACATCGACATATCAGACCTGCCCATGAAGAAAGGTATCACGACCAACCGCAACAAGTTCATACTTGGGCCGAGCGGCAGCGGGAAGTCTTTCTTCACCAACCACATGGTACGCCAGTATTACGAGCAGGGGGCGCACGTGCTGCTGGTAGATACGGGCAACAGCTATTTGGGGCTGTGCCAGCTTATCCACAACCGCACGCACGGCGAGGACGGGATTTATTTCACCTACACCAACGAGAACCCGATAGCGTTCAACCCGTTCTATGTCGAGGACGGGGTATTCGACATCGAGAAGAAAGAGAGTATCAAGACCCTTATACTCACCCTGTGGAAGCGGGACGATGAAGCCCCGAAGCGGTCGGAAGAAGTGGCGTTGTCCAATGCGGTAAGTGCCTATATCGAACGTATCACGGGCGACAGGTCGGTAACACCCTGCTTCAACACGTTCTACGAGTTTGTCCGGGACGAATACCGCCGACAGCTTGAACAGAAGAATGTCAGGGAAAAGGACTTTGACATTGACGGCTTCCTGAACGTGCTTGAACCCTATTACAAGGGCGGCGAGTATGACTACCTGCTCAACTCCGACAAGGAACTGGACTTGCTGCACAAACGCTTTATTGTCTTCGAGCTGGACAATATCAAAGACCACAAAATACTGTTCCCGATAACGACCATCATCATCATGGAAGCCTTTATAAACAAGATGCGCAAATTGAAGGGAATAAGAAAATTAATCCTGATTGAAGAAGCGTGGAAAGCGATAGCGTCGGCGAACATGGCGGACTACATAAAATATTTGTACAAAACCGTCAGAAAGTATTTCGGGGAAGCGATTGTGGTAACGCAGGAAGTGGAGGATATTATTTCCTCGCCTATCGTGAAAGAGAGCATCATCAACAATTCGGACTGCAAGATTCTGTTAGACCAAAGGAAATATCTCAACAAGTTCGACAGCATACAGACCCTCTTGGGACTGACCGACAAGGAACGTTCGCAAATATTGTCCATCAATATGGCGAACCATCCCGGACGGAAGTATAAGGAAGTGTTCTTCTCGCTGGGCGGCACGCAGTCGGCGGTGTACGCAACGGAAGTTTCGCTGGAGGAATATTACACGTACACGACCGAAGAAAGCGAGAAAACGGAACTGTTCGCCCTTGCCGACAAGCTGGGCGGCAACCTTGAACTGGCTGTCAAACGGCTTGCGGAGAGCAAAAGAAATCCCGGATTATCAACCACCTAAAAATAAACGATATGAAATTAATGGACAACCTGATTTACACGCTGCTGTCCGCCTGCCTGCTGGCTGGCTGCAAGGACAGTGAAAGCAAGGAACTGGAAAGGATGCGGGGCGACTGGGTACACGTCAGGGGACACCCGGCTTTCACACTCACGGAAACGGACGGCAGATACACCGTCACCCGTAAAGCGAATGTCAGGGGCAGGGTATTGGAAACGACTTATCCGGTGACAGAGCAGAACGGCTGCCTGTTCATTGAAACAGGCTTCGGCATACAGTTCACCTACGACAAAAAGAACGACCGGATAACGCTCCTGCCCGGCGGCGAATACAGGCGTGTTACAAATCCTAAAAACAAAAAATGATGAAAAGAACGATTCTTCTTATGGCGGTATGCCTGTGCTTCATGGGCAGGGCATCCGCCCAGTGGGTGGTGTCAGACCCCGGCAACTTGGCTCAGGGCATCATCAACACCGCCAAACAGATTGTGGAAACGGCGGGAACGAAAGCCAACACCCTGAACGGCTTTCTGGAAACGCAGAAGATTTTCCAGCAGGGGAAAGCCTATTACGATGCGCTCAAATCCGTGCATGATGTCGTCAAGGGCGGTATCAAGGTGAAGAAAAGCATCGAACTGGTGGCGGAAATCTCCGAAATCTACGTCAGGAACTACCAAATCATGCTCGCCGACCCGTATTTCACGGCGGACGAGCTGGCGACCATATCCTCCGGTTATGCCATGCTGCTGGACGAGAGTTCGGACGTGCTTCAGGACTTGAAAAATGTCGTGAACATCACGGGCATGTCGCTGACGGATGCCGAACGGCTGGCAATCATCGACAATGCCTACCGAAGCCTGATGAACTACCGCAATCTCGTGAACTACTACACCCGCAAGAACATTTCCGTGTCCTACCTGCGGGCAAAGAAAAAGAACGACACCGACCGGGTGCTGGCTCTCTACGGCTCGGCGGATGAACGCTACTGGTAACATCAAACGGACATGCCTATGTTGTTAGCAGTGGATTTTGACAACCTGCACCAAGTGCTGCGGGTGCTGTATGACGAAATGATGCCCCTGTGCGGCAACATGACGGGGGTAGCCAAAGGGATAGCCGGGCTGGGTGCGCTGTTCTATGTAGCCGCCAAGGTATGGCAGTCGCTCGCACGGGCGGAAGCCATAGACGTTTACCCGCTTCTACGCCCATTTGCGCTGGGGCTGTGCATCATGTTCTTCCCCACGTTCGTGCTGGGGACTATCAACACGGTGCTGTCGCCGATTGTGAAAGGATGCAGCCAGCTTATGGAAACGCAGACCTTCGACATGAACGAGTACCGGGCACAGAAAGACAGGCTGGAGTACGAAGCCCTGATGCGAAGCCCGGAAACGGCATACCTCGCTTCGGACGAGGAATTTGACAGGCAACTGGAGGAACTGGGCTGGTCGCCCTCCGACATGGTTACCATGACGGGCATGTACATGGACAGGGCGGCATACAACATCAAGAAATCCGTCCGGGACTGGTTCAGGGAACTGCTGGAAATACTCTTTCAGGCAGCGGGGCTGATTATCGACACGCTGCGCACGTTCTTCCTGATAGTGCTCTCGATACTGGGTCCGCTGGCGTTCGCCCTTTCCGTCTATGACGGTTTCCAAAGCACGCTGACCCAGTGGATTTCACGCTATATCTCGATTTACCTGTGGCTTCCCGTGTCGGACTTGTTCAGCAGCGTGCTGGCACGCATACAGACACTGATGCTCCAGAAGGACATCGAGCAGCTTTCCGACCCGAACTTCATACCGGACGGGAGCAGTACCGTGTATGTAATCTTTATGATTATCGGCATCGTGGGCTACTTTACCGTTCCGACAGTGGCAGGCTGGATTGTGTCAGCCGGGGGTACAACCGCATACAACCGCAACCTGACACGTGCGGGCGCACTCACGGGTGCGGCGGCAGGTGCGGCAACCGGAAAGATTGCAGGAAAACTTCTCAAATAACCAACTTCAATTTTTAGAATATGGAATTCAAGTCATTGACGAACATCGAAACGAGCTTCCGGCAAATCCGGCTCTTTGCGCTGGTATTCATCTGCCTGTGCGCATTGGTCACGGGCTTTGCCGTGTGGAACTCGTACAGCTTCGCCGAAAAGCAGCGGCAGAAGATATACGTCCTCGACAACGGCAAGAGCCTGATGCTGGCTCTCTCGCAGGACATGGCGCAGAACAGACCGATTGAAGCGAAATCGCACGTGAAGCGTTTCCACGAACTCTTTTTCACGCTCTCGCCCGACAAGGACGCCATCGAGGGAAACATCAAACGCTCCCTGTTCCTCGCCGACAGGAGTGCGTTCAACTACTACAAGGACTTGTCGGAAAAGGGCTACTACAACCGTATCATTTCGGGCAACATCAACCAGACGGTGGAGATTGACAGCGTGAAATGCGACTTCAACCAGTACCCCTACAAGGTGAGAACCTATGCCCGGCAGCTTATTGTCCGGGAAAGCAGCCTGACGGTCAGAAGTCTTGTCACCACGTGCAGGCTCCTGAACGCCACACGTAGCGACAACAACCCGCACGGCTTCATCATGGAAGCGTTCACGATTGACGAGAACAGGGATTTGCAAACCATTAAACGATAGCCTTATGGAGAGGAAGCGAAATTACATTGAAACGGTGCGGGACTGGGCGGATGAACGCCTGCGCCGCCTGTGCGGGCGTATCACGCCGGGCAAGCGGCTGGCGGTCATCCTCGTGATGTCCGCCCTGTTCGGCGGCTTGTCCCTCTATATCACCATTTCGTCCATTTACAACATCGGGAAACGGGACGGGCAAAGGCTGCAAATCGAACACATCCGGCAGTTCCCGCTGCATGGTAACGACAGTATCAATTTAACAAACAGACCTGAATATGGAAGAAGTACAGAAAAATGAACCGGGCAGACAGCCCGAAAAGGAGAAGAAGCCCAAATGGGAACTTTCCCCGAAAGAGGTGCAGCGGCGCAGGAAAATGATAGTCTTCCCGCTGATGTTCCTCGCCTTTACAGGGTGCATGTACCTGATATTCGCCCCCTCCGGCAAGGAGAAAGCGGAAACGGAAAGCGTGGGCGGTTTCAATGCCGACATCCCGCTGCCCGCAGAGGACGGGATTATAGCGGACAAGCAGACCGCCTACGAGCAGGCGATGATGAGCCGGAAACGGCAGGACAGGATACAATCCCTTCAGGACTTCGGTTTCATAGGGGACGATGAAACCGAAGAACCACAGGCGGAAGCCGGACTGATGCCGGAAGAAGATCCGAAGCCCGTGCGGGGCGGCGGCGCTTCTTCCTCGGCGACCGCCTACCGGGACATCAACCGCCAGTTGAGCACGTTCTATGAAACGCCCCCGGAGGACAGGGAAAAAGAGGACTTGAAACGGCAGGTGGCGGAACTGACCGAAAAGCTGGAACGTCAGCGAGAAGCCACGCCCACCGCTGACGAACAGATGGCTCTATTGGAAAAGTCATACGAGCTTGCCGCCAAATATGCAGGCGGCGACAGGCAGGCGGCACAAGTGCCAGTCGTGGGCGACATCGAAAAGAAGCCGCAAGCGGTGTCCGTGCAGGCAGTACGGGACAACGCCGTTTCAGGGCTGCAACAGCCCATGAGCGATGCCGATTTTATCCGTGCTTACAGCCAGCCACGCAACTACGGCTTCAACACGGCGGTAGGAACGGGCTACGCAATGGGCAGGAACACGATAGCCGCCTGTATCCATCAAGACCAGACGCTGACGGACGGGCAAACGGTAAAACTCCGTCTGCTTGAACCCATGCAGGCGGGCAGCATCGTCATCCCGAAGAATACCCTTGTGGCGGGTACGGCAAAGGTACAGGGCGAACGTCTCGACATACTGGTGTCCTCGATAGAGTATGCGGGAAACATCATCCCGGTGGAACTCGCCGTGTTCGACACGGACGGGCAAAAGGGGCTTTCCGTCCCGTCCTCGATGGAGCAGGAAGCGTTCAACGAGGCGATGGCGAATATCGGCAGCGGGCTGGGTACAAGCATTTCCTTTACGCAGAACGCCGGGCAACAGGTGGCGATGGACGTTACAAGGGGGCTGATGCAGGGTGCGTCCGGTTACCTTGCCAAGAAGTTCCGAACCGTGAAAGTGAAGCTGAAAGCCGGGTACAGGGTGATGCTTTACGCCAAACAGCAATAATCATTTGACAAACCACTAAAATTTCCAATTAACGATGAAACAGATTTTTGTAATGTGCGCCCTCCTGCTGGGCGTGTGTGCGGCAAACGCACAGGAAACCGACACGGTGAAGTATGCGGCAGGCAACGACTTGTACCGGGGTATCACCCGAAAGCTGCCTTACCGACAAATGGTAACGCCCTACGGCGTGGAAGTGACTTTCGCCAAAACGGTGCATATCATTTTCCCCTCCGCCGTCCGCTATGTAGATTTGGGGAGCAACCACATCATAGCGGGCAAGGCTGACGGTGCGGAAAACGTAATCAGGGTGAAAGCCACGACAGAGGGCTTTCCGGGAGAAACGAACTTCTCCGTCATCTGCGAGGACGGCAGCTTCTATTCATTCAACGTCAAGTATGCCCGTGAGCCGGAAATGCTCAACATCGAAATGAAGGACTTCTTGGAAAATGAAGATACGTCCGACTTTTCGCATACCCGCATGAACATATATTTCCGGGAACTGGGAAATGAAAGCCCGCTGCTGGTAAAACTGATAATGCAGAGCATCTACAAGAACAATGACCGTAAAGTGCGACACTTGGGCAGCAAGCGTTTCGGCATACAGTTCTTAATCAAGGGGATTTACACCTATAACGGGATGCTTTACGTGCATACGCAGACGAAGAACAGTTCCAACGTGCCTTTCGATACGGACTTCATCAAGTTTAAGATTGTCGATAAGAAAGTGCCCAAACGCACGGCTATTCAGGAAACGGTACTGGATGCGGTACGCAGCTACAATGAGGTGATAGAGATTACCGGGAAAAGCACCGTCCGGACGGTGTACGCCCTACCGAAGTTCACCATCCCGGACGACAAACTGCTGCTGGTGGAGCTTTACGAGAAGAACGGCGGTCGGCATCAGACCATACGGGTGGAGAATGCCGACATCGTGAACGCCGAAGTGATAAACGAACTGAAAATAAAGTAGGGAATGAAGAAACACATCTTTATAATGACACTCTTTGCGCTGTGCCTGCATTTGAACCAGGCACACGCGCAAAGATACCTTCCGGGCATGAAAGCCTTGCAGGTAACGGCGGGCATGGCGGACGGGGTACATTGGAACTCCGACACGGATTTTGCCTGTCATTTCGGGGCGGCATACAGCGTCTATACCAAGAACGCCAACCGCTGGGTGATTGGCGGGGAATACCTGCATAAGAAGTATGACTACAAGGATATGCGCATTCCGGTAGAACAGTTCACGGCGGAGGGCGGCTATTACCTGAAATTCCTTTCGGACAGGCGAAAGACCTTTTTCCTCTCGCTGGGGCTGTCGGCTATTGCCGGGTATGAAACCAGCAACCGGGGCGACAAGCTGCTGCCGGACGGGGCTACGCTGCTGGACAAGGACTGTTTCATCTACGGCGGTGCGCTAACGCTGGAACTGGAAACCTACCTGACCGACCGGGTGGTGCTGCTCGTCAATGCGAGGGAACGTATGCTGTTCGGCTCGGACATCGGCAAGTTCCACACGCAGGTAGGCATGGGACTGAAATTCATTATCAACTGACCGCTATATAATAATGTATATGAAGAATGTAATGTATAAAATCATCGTGGGCTGCTACATCGTGGCCGCCCTCGTGCTTGTAACCGCCTGTAATGACAGCTTGGACATTCAGCAGGCTTACCCGTTCACGGTGGAAACGCTGCCCGTACCCAAGAAACTGAAAGTGGGCGAAACAGCCGAAATACGCTGCCAACTGGTGCGTGGCGGCGACTACCAGCCTACGACCTACCAGATACGCTATTTCCAGCCTGACGGCAAAGGAAAGCTGGAAATGGATAACGGTACGGTGTTCCTGCCCAATGACCTGTACCCGCTGGAGAAAGAAACATTCCGGCTCTACTACACATCGGCATCGACAGACCAGCAGACGATTGACATCTATATCATCGACAGCTTCGGGCAGATACAGCAGATTTCGTTCTCATTTAATAATGATAGTAACGAGAATAAAGATTTCTAAATTAACTTATTAAAGCATTCGGCAAAGTATTGTTGAATGCTTTAATTGCTAAATTTGTGGTCGAAAGAACTAATTGTAAGAAATTATGGAATATAATAACTGTTTAATTTGCAATAAGGAAAAGGCAACAAAGACCAACTCACATTTGATTCCAAGTTTTATGATTGCAAAAGTGTGTAGTTATGATGGTAGTGGAAAACGAGATAAAGAAGTAATGTTTACAATGACTTCTTATGAAGACAAGGTATATGTAGGAGCTGTTCCAGACACAAAATTAGATGAGCTTTTCAATCAAGAAAAGTTAACAGATGAACGTATTAACCAAGAATTAAAAAACAATACAGCATCAAAAGATTATATTTTTTGTCCTAAATGTGAGGCTAACTTATCTAAATATTTAGAAACGCCTTATGCTGAACATTACTCAAAAGGAAAATCTATTCAATCGGACATAGCTTATTTCTTTTGGTTGTCTATTGTTTGGCGAATGGCTGTTTCAAGACAATTCCAATTTGCTTTACCTGAAGATATTGAATCAAATTTAGGTGAATGTTTAAACGAGTATATAGAATCGGTTGCTAATAACCAAGATGTTACTCCGATTATAGAAAAATGTAAATTTTCTTATCGCTTACTGCGATGTTCTTCGTATCTTCCTAATGGCTTAGCATATTTAGGCGGAAGATATAAGGAAAATACTAAAATTCTAACTCTTACATTGGGAGATACCATACTTTGTGCCAATTTTGACAAACAGAATACTGAATTGCCCAATGATTATACTTATCTTGGTTTGGAAGATGTAATAAAATCTGCTCCTGTTAATTTTGGAACAGACTCACAGGTATGCGTAAATGTAGAAAATAAAGCATTTGAAGATGCCATGAAGCAGATGGTTAAAGAAACTGCATTTAAGCGATTGCTAAATGAAAAAGAATTAGCCGATAAAATTTGGAATGTAGTAGGATTATCAGGTAATATGCCGGATGAAATATTTCAATCTTTTATGGAACGGTTATATTCAGAAGAAGAAAAGCAAGGAGATAGAAAAACCGCTGAACGGTATGTACAAGTTTTTAATGAAACATTAGAGTCTTTTGGTTTTATAGGACTATAATTTTAAGAGAATAAAATTATAAACACGGTTTCTTTGCTACTTTATTTCCCGGCACTCATGAAAGAAAGTAGCGGCATTTCTGCCGCCTTTGTATCAACTGGTTTTAAGGCTCTTTACAGGTACATATTTCTCTAACCATTCCTTTACCTGTTCCATGTTATATTCTCCCGTTATGACCGCCGTATGTTCGTTTATGGATACGAACCTGACACTTTCATAGCTGTTTACCCAACCTTGCAGGGAACAGACACCCCACGTTTCAACATCTTCAAAAACGCTGCGGTCTATCCGGCTGATAGGCTCACCGAAAACTACTGTCATCGTCCGAAAGTCCGGTTCGTCTGCCAACAGTCGCAAATGGTGCAGCGTGCCGAACTCGTCCGTCTTGCGTCCCCATGCCCAATCTTCCGTGTACAAATCATCGCCCCACTGCTGCGGCTTATCGAAATGCACTTTCACGTTTACAGAATACTTGTTTTCCTCGATGTCCTCAATAACGCCCGTTACCATCATGCCCGTAAAAATACACTCGCAACGTCTGCCGATTAGGTTCTTGTTTATTTCTGTCGTTTTCATACCCTTAAAATTTATCTGTTATTACCCTGTTCTTTCTTTTCTATCCATTTATCCCGCCTGTGGCGGCACTCTGCCAGCGTTTTAGCCACTGTGGAAAACAGTTCCCCGTCCGTGTGGCGGTAGTCGTACTGGTAAAATATCCGTCCCTTGAATGCGACCGGACGGTATTTTACAAACTTTTCCTCTCCCGGTGCTTGGGTGATGCTCACCCCGTTTCTGTTCAATGATTGCATGATATTCTGTTTTTTATTCGTTATATACTCAATAGTGAAAGCAACAGCAGGAAAAGCAGAGCCACGCACAACGCATAAAACGCCGACAGGCAGACCCGGAGCAGGAGACAGGCGGCACGAAATACAAGATATGCCGTTACCGCCGTGATTGCTCCGGCTGTGCAGGCGAGCCGCCACACAAGGCAGAACAATAACACCCGCAGGATGATTTTATAAATGCTTTTCCGTTTCATCGTTTCTTTGTTTATTCGGGCAGGGCTTTTAACCCCGCCCGAATGGTCGTTTAAGCCGCCCGGAATACAAACCCATCATCAAACCAGTAGTCGCACATGAACAAATCACGGGCAAACTGTTTGTAGTCGAAATAGGTTTTTGCGAACTCCGGCAGGTCGTAACATTCTTCCACGATTTGGTAGGCGAAATCTTCTTCATCGTCATATTGTCCCTGATATTCGTCCTGAAAGTCCCGTACAAGGTCGTCCGCATCTTCCTCGCTCAAATCATGGCTTTTGTAGTTGCACCACACGAAAAAGGCTTCCTGTTCGGTGTCGCCCAACTTTTCCACCGCATCCCGCAAGGTGAAGAAGTTCTCGGAAATCCAGCTTTCGCCGATTAGGTTTTCCGGTACGTTCTCCCAGTCCTGAAACATATACTCCGCATCTTCCTCGTCCTTGTGAAGCTCCCGGCAGGCTTCGTAAAAATCTTCCTTGTCCGAATAGTCCGACAGGTCAAGCCATGCCCCGAACAATGAACCGTTGTTGTACTTGCCATAAGTGCCTACATAAACTCTTGCTTCCGATAATGTTGCTGCTTCCATATCCTGTAATTTTTAAGTTTTTAATTTTATGCGGATTTGAGAGGTGAGGGAGTTGAAGTTTCACTGAACTTTTTTCCTGTTTCCCGTAAATCCGACTTTTTTTTTATGCGTCTTCCGGTCGGGTCGGTCGTTTTCGTTTCACATAGGCTTAAAAGTGCAGGGTTTAGAGTTTGCAGGGTTTTGTGGAAAAAATACCTCGCAACGAATGTCGCAGGGAAGATTTTTTCGCCAAACCTGAAAAGGCTTGACCTTGCAAACCCGTGAAGAACACGTAACTACCTTTGCCTATTGAAATGATAAAAACGACCTCCCGGCTGGAGGACTGCTTAATGAGGAAGATTTACAGGTTGGGGAACAGGAAACAATGTTAAAAATGAATTGAGCGGGGACTTATTCTGTGGTTATTTATGTACTTTTGTCAAAAGCAAATAAGTTATGAATATAAAACTATATATACTAGGGGCAAATAATGACGACAAGGGTTCTCAACTAGAAGAATTAACAACGTCAATCTTAAAAAGACAAGGGTATAGAAACATCTCAACTAACGCAATTTATAGCGGTGGTAGCGAAATAGATGCTATCGCAACGCACACTAATCCTTTAGGTGTTAGCGAAATTGAGTATCCCATTATTTGTGAGTGTAAAGCTCACAATAAACCTATCAATATAAATGATTGGCTAAAGTTTATTGGTAAAATTTACCTTGCGAGATTTAATAAGCCTCAGACTATTGGATTAATGATAGCTCTTTCGGGCGCAAATGGCAACGTTATAGGTTCTTATAATGAGATAAAAAAACATGAATTCGTTCATCTTATTGCAAATGATGATTTAGTATCTCTTTTGATTGAAGAATTTTCTTTATCACAACCTAATTATATTGAAAGATACATATCACAATACACGAGTAAAAAAATAGCAGAAATAGGGCTTATATATTATTCAAAATGTGTGTATTGGGTTGTAAATTTTATAGAGGGTGGGTTTACCTTATTAACCCATAATGTTGACACCTTAAATAGAGGAAACTTAGATAAGTTGCTACCATTACTATATTCTAATACTACATTTTCTAACTATATTGATATTCAGGCTGAATATATAGCAATCAATAGACGATCAACTATTGATAAATTAGCTTTAAGTATTTTAATGGATGAAGAGCAAGCGTTATCAATTGAAGAATTAATGAGAAAGACTCAAAATGTTGCAACTGATTCATATCAAGATTTTAGCATTCCTGAATTTACGTCTATTTTGATTGAAAATAAATTTATTCAGAATAATTCAGGGATGTATTCTCTAATCCCAATAGAAGATATTGATTTTGTAGAATTTTACCGTTATATTTTCACGAATACTGTACCTCTACGTATTTTAAGTAGAGACTTATATTTAAGGATGATAGATGGACATCTTTTAGAAAAAATATGTACAGTACAATATTGCATTAAAATCCCCGAAGAAAAGAAAAAGGATTGTGTTTTTTTATTACAGCATTCGCCTTCTGCTTTATCTTATGCAATAAATGAAGATAAAGCCATTACTCGTTATCGTTCTCCAAATGGAAATACGCTAGCTACTAATATTGATAAAGGACATACAGATTGGTTTCTTCACAAAATAATAGATGCCTTTATTCAAGATTATCATAATCAAGCTTTACATGAATTGTATTTGGATGATTATAATATTTCATCAATTTGTATCAATCTTGTTTTAGAAATAGTTAAAGATAAGGATGATAAGAGATTAATTAACGATCGAAAAGAACTACATTTAGCGCATTTAGCTGGAGAAGAATATAAAAATCAAGTTGTTCTTATCTCTAAATTGCCTGAATAGTCTATAAATGCAAGGGTGTCGGAAGCCCGTCTTTCGATACGCTTGTGCGGGTTTCCGAAGGCTCTTTTCACGAAAAACAGTCAGCCATGCCCCGCACGGCTGGCGTTTCGGGGAATGTGCTGGAGGAAAAGGGGAAAAAATGCGGGTAGTCCGGTGGACTGCCCGCAAGATGAATGGAAACCACTTGTTGGAATACAGTATATTAAACAGCATTTCGTTACCGAATCCGTTACCTGTCTGTTTCCGGTTCGTCATAGGTAACGAACCCGATTCTGCGGCGTTGCTTCTGATCTTGGGACTGGCTCAAAAGCTGGGTCAATGCCTGATAGATGTCGTTGAACTGTGCATCGGTGCTGGCTTCCAGTTCCTCGATGCGTTTCAACAGTTCTTCATACCCTGCGACCATCTGACGCATAAGGACAAATGCCCGCATGATGGAAATGTTCACCTCTATAGCTGTCTGGCTGCGCAAGACGGATGAAAGCATGGCTACGCCCTGTTCGGTGAAAGCCATAGGCAAGGTTGCGCCAAAGTTGTAATCAGAGGGTATCACATTTTGTGATACCCCTATGGATAACAATAAGTTGGCTTCCTCTTTCGAGAGGACGAACATAAAGTCGGACGGAAAACGACCGATGTTGCGTTTGACCGCTTGCTTCAAGGCTCGTGTTTCCACTTGGTAGAGTTCCGCTAAATGGAAGTCAAGCATTACCCGGCAACCCCTGACTTCAAAGATTTTGTTTTGAATGACCTGCAAATCCATAAACTTTAAGATTTTATTTTGATTAAATGCTTGTTTTCCTTTCATTCAGCCTTTGGGCGAACATATCCATGTCGGCACTCAGTTTGGTGTCTATGATTTTCGCATATATCTGGGTCGTCCTTATATTAGTGTGCCCTAACATCTTAGAAACGCTTTCAATAGGTACGCCATAACTTATACTAAGGGTTGCAAAACTGTGCCGGGCAACATGGAACGTGATTTTCTTATTTATTCCGCAAACAGTCGCAATCTCTTTCAAGTAATCATTCATCTTCTGATTACTGATAACAGGCAACAGTTTACCGTTGGGTAGTTTCCCGTCATATTTCTGCAAAATGGATTTGGGTATATCCAGTAATCGAATATTGGATGTTACGTTTGTTTTATGCCTTTTCTTAATTATCCACAAATTACCGTCAAATGACAATCTTATATTTTCGGGGGTCAATTCGCATACATCAACATAAGAAAGTCCAGTGTAGCAACTAAAAATGAATATATCACGAACCTGTTCCAGTCTTTTGCTGGCAAATGTCTTTTGATATATCCGGTCTAATTCTGCCTGTTCAAGAAAATCTCTTTCTACATACTCAAATTTCAGTTTATATGCCCCGAATGGATTAAAAGTAATCACTCCCAAGTTGTGGGCAAACAGAACAACAGTCCTAAACCGCTGTATAAATTTCATGGCTGTATTGTGGGTACACGGATAATTTTCTCGGATAAACAGGTAGAAGCCCTCGATGAACACGACATTTATTTCCCGAAAGGTAATATCTTCCAAATTATATTTATTGTGGATATAGTCTGCAAGGCGATTTTTGGTAAGCTCATAACGGGTATATGTTTTTTGCGTGGCTGTTTTCCCGACTTTCAGCGCATATTGTTCGTTATGCTGTGCGAACACTTGCAGGAGGGTCTTAGCCTTTTCCTCCTTGCCTAAAAAAATGTTGCGTACTTTCTCTGCTGTTACATAGCCATCCCGTTCTAAAATGGTTTGATAATGTCTGTGTAAGGTCGCCTTGATGCTATCCAGCATTTCATTCATGCGGGTAAATTCTGACCCTCTGCCAGTTACTTTTCCTGTTTGTGCAGACCAGTTCTTAGGATTGACTTCAAGTTTGGTGTTGAATTGGACTAATTTCCCGTCAATGGTAATACGTGCCATAATAGGCATATTACCATTCTTTTTTACTTTGTCCCGTTTCAGGAAGAACAATACTCGAAATGTTGATTTCATACCTCATTGTTTTAAGTTACAAAACTACTTTTATTAACTCATAATGAGATAAATGCAGGGTCGCCAATTTCCGACAACATTTCGCCATTTTCAGTCAAATCGTACCCCTTTTTTGAAGATTTTGTCAGGGGTACGAATAAGCCACTATTTTTTGTCTGTCAGTGACCTTTTCGTGGCGGTTAGGGTAGCCAAAAGGTAATAAAAAAAGTCCCACAAAATATTGATTTTGTAGGACTTGTCTTTTTATTGTCGCCTTTTGGCTTTTCTTTTTGTGATCCGCCTGGGGCTCGAACCCAGGACCCCAACATTAAAAGTGTTGTGCTCTACCTGCTGAGCTAGCGAATCAGACCTGTGTTGCATTCATTTCCTGATTGCGAGTGCAAAGGTATGGAGTTTTTTTGAAACCACCAAATATTGTAGCAAAAAATATCTCGAAAAAATTATGATTTTTCCATTATGTATTGAAAATGAGGCGTAAAATGACTTAAAGAAGTATTAAGAATACTTTTAATAATAGTCAAAAGAATCTGACAGATTTGTCAGGTTCTGTTTTTTCGGTATATTTGGCAATATATTTGTAGAAGATAGAGTAGATATTAATTAAAGAAAAAGTTATGTATTGGATTTTATTTATTGGTATTGCCATCATTAGTTATATTGTACAGGCCAGTTTGCAAAGTAAGTTTGAGAAATATTCTCGCATGGCCTTGGATAATGGTATGACAGGAAGAGAGGTCGCAGAGAAGATGTTGCGTGACAATGGAATTTATGATGTCACAGTGACCAGTACTCCTGGTATGTTGACAGACCATTATAACCCTACCAATAAGACTGTGAATTTAAGTGAGGGAGTTTATAATACTTGTAGTGTGGCAGCAGCTGCTGTTGCTGCTCATGAGTGTGGCCATGCTGTGCAGCATGCACGTGCCTATGCACCTTTGCAGATGCGTTCGGCTTTGGTACCGGTAGTGCAATTCTCCTCTTCCATTGTATCGTGGGTATTATTGGCAGGAATTCTTATGGTTAATACTTTCCCACAATTGCTTTTGATTGGTATTTGCTTGTTTGCCATGACTACGCTGTTCAGCTTTATTACATTACCTGTAGAAATTGATGCGAGTCGTAGAGCTTTGGCTTGGTTGAGTAGTGCTGGAGTGACGAATGCTTATAATCATACTCAGGCTCAGGACGCTTTGAAATCGGCTGCATATACTTATGTAGTGGCTGCGTTGAGTTCTTTGGCTACTTTAGTATATTATATCATGATTTTTACAAATCGTAGAGAGTAATAACTCATTTGTCGATAAAGAATATAGAAAACCAACTGTTTACTTGATAAGCGGTTGGTTTTTTTATTCTTTTCATGTAATTTTGTGCATTGAACTTAAAGATTGATTTGTATTATGGCAACAAAACCGGGTATTCCTAAAGGGACAAGAGACTTTTCGCCTGTAGAGATGGCGAAACGCAACTATATATTCAATACGATTCGTGAAGTTTTTTATTTGTATGGATTTCAGCAGATTGAAACTCCTTCAATGGAAAACTTATCTACATTGATGGGTAAGTATGGTGAAGAGGGAGATAAACTGTTGTTTAAAATACAAAATTCGGGTGACTACTTCTCGGGTTTGACTGATGAAGAATTGTTGAGCCGCAATGCGGTGAAGCTTGCAAGCAAGTTTTGTGAAAAAGGATTACGATACGATTTGACTGTTCCTTTTGCCCGTTATGTGGTGATGCACCGTGATGAAATCAGTTTCCCTTTCAAGCGTTTTCAGATACAGCCTGTATGGCGTGCAGACCGTCCTCAGAAAGGACGTTACCGTGAATTTTATCAGTGCGATGCCGATGTAGTGGGCAGTAACTCACTGCTGAATGAAGTAGAACTGGTACAGATGATTGACGCGGTATTCGGAAAGTTTGGCATTCGTGTGTCTATTA
The DNA here is from genome assembly GCF_027529745.1 of Phocaeicola acetigenes. Taxonomy (NCBI): domain Bacteria; kingdom Pseudomonadati; phylum Bacteroidota; class Bacteroidia; order Bacteroidales; family Bacteroidaceae; genus Phocaeicola; species Phocaeicola acetigenes. The sequence continues at coordinate 25,255 of NZ_JAPZVM010000003.1, read as the reverse complement.
AGATTAATAACCGTAAGATTCTGACTGGTATTGCAGAAATTATCGGTGAGGCAGACAAGATTGTGGATATTACTGTAGCTATCGACAAGCTGGATAAAATCGGCTTGGATAATGTCAATGCAGAACTGGCTTCCAAAGGTATTCCGCAGGAAGCTATTGATAAGTTGCAGCCAATTATCCTGTTGAGTGGCTCGAACGAAGAAAAGCTGGAAACATTAAAGAATATTTTGGCTGCCAGCGAAACCGGATTGAAGGGAGTAGAAGAGAGCGAGTTTATCTTGAAGACTGTAGCTTCGCTTGGAGTGAAATCGGAGGTTGAACTGGATTTGACTTTGGCACGTGGCTTGAATTACTATACTGGAGCTATCTTTGAAGTAAAAGCACTGGATGTTCAGATTGGAAGTATCAGTGGTGGTGGACGTTACGATAACCTGACAGGAGTATTTGGTATGGACGGAATGTCGGGAGTTGGTATTTCTTTTGGAGCCGACCGTATTTATGACGTCTTGAATCAGTTGGATTTATATCCGAAGAATTCGGTAAACGCTACTCAGCTGTTGTTTGTGAACTTTGGAGAAGCAGAGGCTGCTTATGTATTGCCTATCTTGTCGAAGGTACGTGCTGCGGGAATCCGTGCTGAAGTATATCCGGACAGTACGAAAATGAAGAAGCAGATGAGTTATGCAAACAGCAAGGCTATTCCATTTGTGGCTATTGTAGGTGAGACAGAGATGAATGAAGGTAAGGTGATGCTGAAAAACATGACTACCGGAGAGCAGGCTCTTATTACTCCTGATGAGTTGGTGGAAGCAATCCTTAAATCAGAATCAATATGACAAAAGAAGAACTAATGCGTAAGGCAATAGAATTGTCCGAACGCAATGTAGCTGAAGGTGGAGGTCCGTTTGGAGCTGTAATTGCACGTAATGGTGAAATTGTAGCGACAGGGGTAAACCGGGTTACTCCCGATTGCGACCCTACGGCACATGCCGAAGTGAGTGCAATTCGTGCTGCTGCAAAAAAACTGAATACGTTTGACTTGAGCGGATGTGAAATCTATACCTCATGCGAGCCTTGTCCAATGTGCTTGGGTGCTATTTATTGGGCTCATTTGGATCGTATGTACTATGGTAATAATAAGGCAGATGCTGCTGCCATAGGATTTGATGATGCTTTTATCTATGAAGAATTGGATTTGAAGCCTGCCGACCGCAGACTGAAATCGGAAGTTCTGTTGCCTGAAGAGGCTATTCGCGCCTTCCAGAGTTGGGAAGCCAAAGAAGATAAGGTAGAATATTAAAATAAAAAGGGCTGTTTTTCATTCGGAAAACAGCCTTCATCTTTTCATTTGCTTTGTTCTTTACTCTTTAATAATGTATAGCATGTAAGCTATACATTTGTAGTACTTTCTTTGGAGTACTGTGCTTAATTGTTATCCTTTTTTACTTTAATCTTTTTGTAATGCCAGTAATTTATCTGGCTCCATATCCAATTACATGGATATTGTTTTTTTGCATTTCTTCTAATCCTCTTTTAAGGATGTCTTTAATCTTCATCATAGTCTTTTTACCTCGTTTTCATGTTTTACAACACAAAATTACTGCTTTTGGGGTTATTGTAGTATGTTGTAAAGCATAAAATAAGAGCAAAAGGCCGAATTCTTGATATAAATCAATTATTCGTTTGCGGACTGTTGCAAAGAGATTTCAAAAGCCGAGCTTCTTGAATTCATTTTCAAAATTGGGAGTAAAGATATTGTTTCCCAGGTTGGCCTTTATCTCTTCTATACTCCAGAATTTTCCTCCGTCCAATTCTTCGCTAGGGGAGATTGTTTCATTGTAAGTTGTCTTAAAGCAAAAAACTAGCTCCTTTTCCCGGTCTGATTCGAATACATAATGAATCAGTCGTTCAGGGGTAAATTCGCTGATGCCTAACTCTTCCTGTGCTTCCCGTTTTAAGGCAATGTCTACGCTTTCTCCTAAGTCGATATGGCCTCCTACTGCGGTATCCCATTTCCCAGGTTGAATGTCTTTCCATTCCGGACGTTTCTGTAAATAAAGTTCTCCCTTTTCGTTGAATACATGCAAGTGTACTACGGGATGCAGCAATTTGCTTCCGTTGTGGCATTCTCCTCGTGTGGCAGCTCCCGTGATGTTTCCCTCTTCGTCTACAATCGGGAACATTTCTTCGTTGTTGTCTATCATACTTATTGCTTATTTATTAGGCTTGTAAAGATAAAGCTTTTTCCCCACAGACGTTTACTGTAAGAAATAAAAAAGGTACAAAACTAATTTCGTGAAATCCTACCTGTTTCTTTAGTGGAATAGAAATGCAGTTTGCTCACAAAACTTCTGCTATGAGTATTTGTAGGTATATTCATATTGGTGAAAGCGTCTTTCTATGCGTATGGAAGGCTTTGAGGCCTGTTTCTAACAGTGAAAAAGGTTGTTAAAATTCATAATTTTTAGGTATTGTTGCTCCTTAGGGTTCGGTATACTTTTGTAAAGTAAAATAAAACAAGTATTCCGTCAAGAAGATTAATATAAAATATAAAGACAAATGAAACTTAAAAATTTATTCTTAATGGCTGCTATTGCATTGGGTGCGATGGCGTGTAGTAACAACAACGAACCGGGTATTGAACCTGTTGTTTTGAATGGAACTTACGACGGACTTGTGTCAATGAGTGTGATGGGGAAAAATATGGGAAATTCTTTCGTTTCTTTTAAAGTAACTTCGGTGAGTGATGGAGTAGCGAAACTTACAGTACCAGAACTTGGCAGTGGACCAATGACCATAAGTTCTTTCGATATCGAGGATGTTTCGGTGGTGAAAGAAGGAAACACGTATAAAATTTCCAAAAAAGAAAATGAATCTATTGTTGTAAACGAAGTGAACTATACCGTTTCGGATGTAGAAGGAACAGTAGAAAACGGTAAAGCTGATATACATCTGAAAATTACACCGGCAGCTATGGGGATGGCTATCTCTTTAGATTTTACAACAGAATATGCCGCCGATGCAGTAGTAGGTAAATGGGCAGGAAACTTGAACATGACGGTAGAAATGGGAGGGGGTAAAACCATGGAGATGGAACCGCTTGCAATGACTCTTACTGTAGAGAAAATAGATGATAATACGGTAACAGTTACTACAGAGGAGTTTGCTGCAATGGAGAATATGACAATTCCTGCATTTACGATAGAAGATGTAGCTGCGGCAAAGGCAGGAGGAAATACAGTTACTTTGTCGAAGGATGATTTTTCAATGGTTATAGGAGGTTCTAATTATAAGTTTACCTCATTTACAGGAGAATACAGCAAAGGTGTATTTACACTTCACTTTGGGATGACACCGGATGCGATGGCTGCCATGGGTATGAAAATCTCATGCACATTTACTACCGCCACATCTGCGGAAGAAGAATGAAAAACAGATGAAAACAAGATTTCATGTAATAGTTATGCTGGGAGTGATGCTTACTTCACTCTCGGCATGTGAAGGGATATTTCACGGTGTGTACGACGAGCCGTCTGTTAATGAACTTAATGAATTTGGTTTTATAGAAATAAATGATGAACAGCATTCCGGCACGATTTATATCGATGCCACCGATTATACCAAATGGATTTATATCGATTTGCATGCTCAAGCCATCGATTCTACCCGTATTGAAAACGAAAACGGAGTAGAGACACCTCTTGCTCCAGCGACTACGCTTCCGAAAGACTGGGATTTTGCCGTTCATCGTTACGATTCTAAAACGAATGGGGGAAAAGTTCTGGAAACCAATTCTACAGGTTTTGATGTCTTGATTGCTTCAGGAAGTATTCCTCAGGGAAACTATGTAGCTGATATAGAAACCACAGATAAGGTTACAATTGATATGAGTGGTATGATGGAAGGAAATATTGTATATGCCAAGTCCGACTATAACGCCGAACTGTCCAAGTGGCTGAATGTGGATAAGAGCAGTATGCCTCCGGTATATACGCTTTCTAATAAAGTTTATATTCTGAAGTTGAAAGACGGTACACATGCTGCTATCCGTCTGTCGGATTTCAAGAATGCATCGATGGTAAAGGGATTCATGAAGATAGAATACATTTACCCGTTTGATGCAGTGATAAAATAGGGAGTCGTAGGAAATAATAAGTAAAAACGAAAAATGTTATGTTGACAAAAAGAGGAATAAGTTTCTGTCTGGCTACGACTATATGTATTCTGCTGAGTCTTCCGGTCATGGCACAGCGCATCGTATCGGGTACGATACGTTCGGATGCCGATAAAGAATTGCTCATCGGGGCTACAGTTACCGTGAAGGAAAATCGAAAATTAGGAGCAACTACCGACGAAAACGGGCATTATACCCTTCGTTTGCCGGATAATAAAGAATATACATTAGAGGCTGCCTATATAGGTTATGCTACGAAAGAATGCAAACTGAACACGAAACAGAAAGGAACCGTAGACTTTGTGTTGGAGGAAGACATTATTGGCATGGAAACGGTAGTGGTGACCGGAACGCGCACTCCGCGTTTGTTGAAAGATGCTCCTATTGTAACCCGTGTGATTACTGCAGCAGACATCAGAAAGGTAGATGCAACGAATATCGGGGATCTATTGCAGGCACAGTTGCCGGGCATTGAGTTTTCTTATTCAATGGATCAGCAAGTGAATCTGAATTTGCAAGGGTTTGGAGGAAACTCTATCTTGTTTCTTGTAGATGGGGAACGTTTGGCTGGTGAAACATTGGATAATGTAGACTACTCGCGTCTGAATCTGGATAATGTAGAGCGTATTGAGATTATCAGGGGAGCAGCTTCGTCGCTTTATGGATCGAATGCCGTGGGAGGTGTAGTAAATCTGATTACACGCGATTCAAAAGATCCGTGGAATGTGAATCTGAACGGACGTTACGGTGCACACAATGACCAACGTTACGGAGGAAATGTATCGTTTAATTCCGGTAAATTCAGTAATGCAATTCATGTACAGCATACTTCGGCCGATGCCGTGGATTTGGGAGAAAATGGAGACTATACCCGAATATATGCCAGCAAGACATGGAATTTCAAGGAACAGCTGGTTTTTACCCCTGTTGATAAAATGAAACTGACTGCGAAAGCAGGCTATTTCTTTAGAGAAAGAGAAAAAACAGCTGTAGATGCCGACCGCTATCGCGATTATTCGGGAAGTTTGAAAGGAAGTTATTCTTTTAATAAGAAAAATAACCTTGAGGTATCGTATGTGTTCGATCAATACGATAAGAGTGACTTCGATGGAGTGAAGCGACTCGATATACGCGATTACAGTAATGTGCAGCATACTTTGCGTGCACTATACAGCCATACTTTCTTTGGTAAAAATACGTTGATTGTGGGAGGTGACTATATGCGCGACTATCTGATGAGTTATCAGTTTACGAACGAAGCTGGAAGTTATGCCCAATATACGGCCGATGCTTTTGCACAGTTTGAAATTAATCCTACCGATTTTCTGAATATTACCACTTCTTTGCGATACGACTATTTTTCGGAAGCAAAGGCACAGAACTTTTCTCCTAAGTTGGGACTTATGTACAAATTAGGCAATTGTTCTTTACGTGGTTCGTATGCGGTTGGATTCCGTGCTCCTACTTTGAAGGAGATGTATATGAATTTTGATATGGCAAGTATCTTTATGATATACGGCAACAAGAACCTGAAGTCGGAAACCAGTCAGAATTTCTCTTTGTCGGCAGAATATATTAAAAGTCGCTACAACTTTACGGTGAGTGGTTATTACAATATTGTAGACAACCGTATCGGTACAGCTTGGGACAATTCGTTAGGTGGGATGGTTTATACCAATATCGCAAAAATAGATATTGCCGGACTCAATGTGGATGCTTCTGCCAAATATCCGTGTGGAGTGGGGATACGTCTGTCGTATGCCTATACGTACGAACATGTAAAAGATGGGGGGATTAATTCGTCCGGAACACGTCCGCATTCTGCAACGCTGAATCTGGAATATGGAAAAGACTGGAAGCATTATGGTTTCGATGTTGTGCTGAACGGGCGCGTGCTTTCTGAAACAGAAGTGAGCCAATACATCAATATGGCAAGTCCTGATGCGGGAACCTATCGTACGGAGTATCCTGCTTACACGATTTGGAAACTGAATGTATCGCAACGTGTATGGAAAGGGGTAAGTGTGAATCTTACGGTAGATAATTTGCTGAACTATCGTCCGTCGTATTATTATAGCAGTACGCCAAGTACTACAGGAACCACACTTGCTGTAGGGGTATCGCTGGATGTGGGCAAATTTTTTAAATGAACAGATTCAGGGATAGTCTGGTAAAATCATTTTCCGATACATCGACAATACTTCATTCTACGTCGTTGAACCGGTAATCTACATCGTTGTATGTGTATTCGGCGTCGTTGTTTCTTCGTCCGACGACGTCGAATGAAGTATAAGATCAATAATCCCCCCTTCTTCTTTCTATTCCGTAAAAAGATTTTATCTGTAATATAAAAATAAAGAGACATGAAGAGAACAAAGAAAAAACTGGCATTGTGTGCCGGCTTGGCTGCATTGTTGGTAGTGCTCGTCGTGGGGTGGAACTGCTGGTTCAGCTCTACGAAAGTGGCATTTATTAATTATCAAATTATTAACTTAGGAGAAATTTCGAAAGCAAACGATAACTCGTTTATCAAAATCAGCGAGTTAAGCGTAGACGAATTGGACCGCATTGGCAGTTATGATATGGTTTTTATCAATGCCATGGGGCTTCGTATTACCGAGGAACAGCGGGCAAAGATTCAGGAGGCGGCAGACGGAGGGGTGCCTGTGCTTTCTACTGCCGTAACAAATCCTGCCAATGATATCTGTTCGCTGGATTCGGTTACTTCTGCTCCTTTGCGTGAGTACCTGGCAAATGGCGGACGCCGTAACTATCGCAGTATGTTGAACTATGTACGTAAAGTTGTAGACGGTAAATGGATTTCTATTCCCGAACCGGAGGCTTTGGTAGAACGGTCTAATGATATGATTTATCATGCCGATCCGGAAAATCCGGACAATGAGCCTTTGGGATTCAATACGGTAGCTGCGTATCATGAATTTCTGAAAGCAAATGGATTGTGGAAGGAGGATGCGCCGCGTGTTGTTGTTACAGGACAGATGGGAGAACCGGCCGATTTGATTAAGAAGTTGGAGGAAACTGGAAATATAGTTTATCCGGTACGTTCGATGATGGCTTTTGTGAAGCATCATATCGACTCTGTACAACCTTCGGCTGTCATCAACATGGCACATGGCCGGATGGGGGATTATATTGTAGACTATCTGTCAAGGCAAAATATTCCGCTCTTTGCCCCACTTAATACAAACCGTCTGGTAGAAGAATGGGAAAACGATCCGATGGGTATGAATGGCGGTTTTCTTTCGCAAAGTGTGGTAACTCCTGAAATAGATGGTGCAATCCGTCCTTTTGCTCTTTTCGGACATTACCTGGATGAAGAAGGACTACAACATGCTTTTGCTATTCCCGAGAGACTGGAAACTTTTGTGAAGACTGTGAACAATTACATCTGTTTGCAGAGAAAAGCCAATTCGGAGAAGCGTGTTGCGGTGTATTATTATAAAGGTCCGGGACAGAATGCACTGACTGCGGCCGGAATGGAGGTCGTTCCGTCTCTTTACAATTTGCTGGTACGCATGAGGCAGGAAGGATATAAAGTTGAGGGTTTACCGGCAAACAGCCATGAACTGGGTAAAATGATTCAGGAGCAAGGGGCTGTATTCAATCTGTATGCCGAAGGTGCGTTTGATAAGTTTATGAAAGAAGGACATCCGGAACTGATTACAAAAGAACAGTATGATGCTTGGATAAAGCAGAGTATCCGCCCCGAACAGTATGCAGAAGTAGTGAAAGCTAATGGAGAGTTTCCTGGTAAATACATGGCTACCGCCGACGGAAAGCTTGGAGTGGCCCGTTTGCAGTTTGGTAATGTAGTACTACTTCCGCAGAATACAGCTGGCGCAGGTACAAACTCTTTCCAGATAGTACATGGTACTCATGCAGCTCCTCCTCACACTTATATCGCTTCTTATCTGTGGACTCAATATGGATTCAAGGCAGATGCTTTGATTCATTTCGGTACGCATGGCAGTTTGGAGTTTACTCCAAGAAAACAGGTGGCTTTGTCTTCTCAAGACTGGCCGGACCGGCTGGTAGGTGCTTTACCTCATTTTTATATCTATTCTATCGGCAATGTGGGAGAGGGTATTATAGCCAAGCGTCGTGCATATGCCGGTTTGCAGTCGTATCTTACTCCTCCATTCATGGAAAGCAATGTGCGTGGTATTTATCGTGAACTGAACGAGGCGGTTAAAAACTATAATAATCTGCTGGGAGAAGAAAATTGTAGTCGGGAAGCATTGGATAAAGCCTCGTTGAAGGTGAAGGAATATACCGTAAAATTGGGTATTCATCGCGACTTGGAACTGGATAGTGTGTTGGTACATCCGTATACGGAAGAAGAGGTGGCACGTGTGGAAAACTTTGCCGAAGAACTGGCAAATGAAAAGGTAACCGGACAGCTTTATATAATGGGAGTACCTTATGAAAAGGAAAGAATTGAGTCGAGTGTATATGCAATGGCAACCGAGCCAATTGCCTATAGCTTGATGGTACTCGACAAATTGCGGGGAAAGGCTGATGCGCAGGTAGAAAAACATCGTACGGTATTCACAGCCCGTTATCTGAATCCTGCCCGCGAACTTGTAACTCGTCTGTTGGCTCATCCGGAGTCAGGGACCGATGAATTGGTTTGCCGTATTGCCGGTATTACGAAACAAGAACTGGAGAAAGCTCGTGAAATAAACAATTCCCGTAAGGATGGTGATGGAATGTTTGCCATGATGATGGCTGCTGCCGAAGAAATGAATGCTACTCCACGTAAGATGATGGAGGCAGGACAATCGTCGGAACAGACAGTTCATGGAAAAAAAGGTAGTGTTGCCGGATTTATGCACGGGAAAATGCGTGAGCTTGCCAAAACAATGGATTCTAAAAAGGCAATCGAACTTGCCAGAAAAATGGGAGCTGATGCAGAGGCTATCCGGAAAATGGAGGCAGCCATGAGTAAACAGAAGGGTGAAATGCATAAGGCTGATAAGCGTGCTGCTAAACAATCGCAGAACGTAAAGAACGGGAGTGGCGGTATGGCGGCAATGATGGGCAAGATGATGAAGAAAAAAGAATATAGTAAAGAGGAAATAACCCAGGCATTGTCTGTTATCGAAGTAGAACGGACCATAAAAAATGTAGGTAATTATCGGAAAGCTTTACAGGAAAGTCCGGAAAAAGAACTTGGAAGTCTGATCAATGCACTTGAAGGTGGTTATACTCAGCCGTCGGCAGGTGGCGATCCGATTGTAAACCCGAATACTCTGCCTACCGGCCGTAATCTTTACTCCATCAATGCCGAAGCTACTCCTTCGGAAGCTGCATGGGAGAAGGGGGTTCGTTTGGCGAACAATACGATTGATATGTATAAAAAACGGCATAATGATTCTATACCTCGTAAAGTGAGTTATACATTGTGGAGTGGAGAGTTTATAGAAACCGAAGGAGCTACCATTGCACAGATATTGTACATGTTGGGAGTAGAGCCTATACGGGATGCATTGGGACGTGTCAGCGATATTCGTCTGATTCCGTCCGAAGAACTGGGGCGCCCTCGTATTGATGTGGTAGTTCAGACCAGCGGACAGTTGCGTGATTTGGCTGCTTCCCGTCTGTTTCTGATTAACCGGGCTGTAGAGATGGCAGCTGCGGCCAAAGATGATCAATATGAAAATCTGGTTGCAGCCGGAGTGGTTGAGGCAGAACGTGTTTTGATAGAAAAAGGTTTGACACCAAAAGATGCGCGTGAAATGTCTGCGTTCCGTGTCTTTGGAGCGGCAAATGGGGGATATGGCACGGGTATTACAAGTATGGTTGAGGCTGGCGACCGCTGGGAGAGTGAAAGAGAAATAGCCGATACTTATCTGAATAATATGGGGGCTTATTATGGAGATGAAAAGAATTGGGAAGCCTTTAAGCAGTTTGTCTTTGAAGCGGCGCTGACCCGTACGGATGCTGTGATTCAGCCTCGCCAAAGCAACACATGGGGGGCATTGAGTTTGGATCATGTGTATGAGTTTATGGGAGGAATGAATCTTGCCGTACGTAACGTAACAGGGAAAGATCCGGATGCTTACCTGAGTGATTACCGCAACCGTAACAATGTACGTATGCAGGAAGTAAAAGAGGCTATCGGAGTAGAAAGCCGCACTACCATTTTCAACCCCAATTATATTCGTGAAAAAATGAAAGGAGAAGCAGGTTCTGCCGCTTCCTTTGCTGAAACCATCCGTAATATTTATGGATGGAATGTGATGAAGCCTAAGGCTATACACAAGCAAATGTGGGATGATATATACGATGTGTATGTAAAAGATAAGTATCATCTGGATATGAAAGATTTCTTCGAACGACAAAGTCCGGCCGCCCTGCAGGAAATAACTGCCATCATGATGGAAACAGCCCGTAAAGGAATGTGGAAAGCAAGTGAGCAACAACTGAAGGATATAGCCGAACTGCATACGGAACTGGTAAACAAGTATGCTCCGGCTTGTTCGGGCTTTGTTTGTGATAATGCGAAACTACGCGAATTTATCGGCTCGAAAACAAATGCACAGTCTGCTGCCCAATATAAAAAACAGATAAGCGAAGTTCGTGAATCTGTGGCTGAAACGGGCGATAAAGGTATGTTGATGAAGAAAGAAGAGATGAATCCGATGCAATCGGAGGAACATACCAATACTTTGAACAATACGATTGTGGCGATAGCTGTAGTCGGAGTTGTGGCAGGATTGATTGTCTTGGTGCGTCGGAAACGTAAACAACAGGAATAACGGAATAATATGCAGACAGTTGTTTTAGTGATGATGTTATTGGTCTGCTTCAATTTTATGTTGAAGCAGACTTACAGCAAACGCTGGGCAGTGGGTGTCATTACCGTAGTGTTAGCTTTGTTTGTAGGCTTGATGTGGCCTTATGCCATTGAGCAATCGAAAACCCAGATAGCCGACTGGTTGTCTAATCCGCAACTGATGCTTGATACTTCTGTCGTACTGAGTGTAGAAGTTTGTGTGCAGATGGCATTTTGTATGCTGGCTGTGCATATGCTGACAGGAGGTTTGGTGCAGCGCCGTATGTTGTGGATGTATCGGATTTTACGTTGGTTTCCCGGCGTACTGATATTTCCGGTTATGTTCAGTGTACTGGTTACTCTGATATTTGCTTATCCGGGAGTTTCATTTTCCTTGCTGGCATGGGGAATGGCTGTTGCTATATTGATTTTGATACCGGCAGGAACAATACTGTTGCGCTGGCTTATTCCTGAAAAAGAGTTACGTCTGGAACTACTTTTTCTTACCAATGCTCTACTCGCCATATTAGGAATTGTTGCAACGGTGAACGGGCGTACTGCAATGAGCGGTATCAGCGAAATAGAGTGGGGAGCCTTTTTGGGGCTTGTCGGTTTGGTGATAGCCGGAGGCTTTTGTGGTATGTGCTGGCGAAAATACAAACTTACAAAGTTTAAGGATTGATGAAATAAAATAGTTTGATTACATAAAAACAGTTATAGTTATGAATTACATTTCAGATATTTTGTATTGGATTTCTACAGGACTTTTAGTCCCGGTGATTGTATTGTTGATTGTACTTTTTGTACGTTCGTTGTTGCTGATAGGCAGTTTTTTCGGACAGTATATGGCAATCCGTAAAACAGAAGCCTTGCTGAAGCAGGAACTGGATAACTTGACTATAGATAAACTGCCGGAGCTGGGAGGAAAACTTCCTTCAAAGTCAGGCTCTCTGGTAATGACATATATTCATCGTATACTGGCAATGAAAGATAATCCGGCTCATGTACAGCGCTTGCTTGCAGAATACGAAATTACAGCCGATAAGGATTTGGCAATTTCGAAGACTTTGACGAAAATGGGGCCTATGCTTGGCTTGATGGGTACTTTGATTCCAATGGGTCCGGCTCTGGTAGGACTTTCTACCGGCGACATCTCTTCTATGGCTTATAATATGCAGGTAGCTTTTGCTACAACAGTAGTTGGACTGTTTGCTGCTGCCATTGGTTTTATAACCCAGCAGGTAAAACAACGTTGGTATTTGCAGGATATGACGAATTTGGAGTTTCTGGCAGAACTGTTAAACGAAAATAAGAAGGGCTGATGAAAAGAGGATTGTTAAGAAAAGAAGAGGATAATGACCCGATGAGCGTGGTCAGCAACCTGTTCGATGTAGCTATGGTTTTTGCCGTAGCTCTGATGGTAGCACTTGTAAGCCGTTATAATATGACCGAAATGCTCAGTGAGGAAGACTTTACGATGGTGAAGAATCCCGGAAAGGAAAATATGGAGATTATCACTAAAGAAGGACATAAGATAAACAGATATACTCCGAGTGAAGATCAGGCTTCGAAGAATGGAAAGAAAGGTAAAAAGGTAGGGATAGCCTACGAATTGGATAATGGTGAAATTATTTATGTTCCGGAAGAGTAATCTTCAATAATATCTTTGTTCTCTATCCAAGGCATTGTCTTCTTGTATCGGCAAGAAGCAATGCCTTATTTTATTGTTGTGTGGGGTAATGTTATCAGATAAATATGTATTAAAACAAAACCGGATGCTTTGCGTGAAAGCATCCGGTTTTATTTATTCTTACCTCCGTTATCGAATTATTTCTTGATACGGTTGTAACGGCTCATGAACTTATCAACACGCCCTGCTGTGTCTACCAATTTAGACTTACCAGTGTAGAATGGGTGAGAAGTGCTTGAGATTTCCAACTTAACACAAGGATAAGTTTCGCCTTCGAATTCTACAGTGTCTTTTGTAGCACAAGTTGAACGAGACAAAAACATGTCACCGTTTGACATGTCTTTAAATACTACCGGACGGTAGCTTTCAGGATGAATGCCTTTTTTCATTTCAGTATATACTTTTATTGTTATTATTCAAAAAATATGTGGTAACACAATAATTGTGTGTAATGGTCTGTTTCGGGTTGCAAAGATACAGCTTTTCTTTGAAATAGAAAATAATTCAATACGTTTTTTGTTTATAAAACAGTCTTTTTCTTCTTGAATAAGAATCTTCTTGTATAGGGTATTATAATAAAATATATGAAGAGAATATGAAAATATTTTGTGAATTTATTGTTGGGATTGTTTGATTGTAATATCTGCTTAGCATCTAAGTAAGATGAAGGAGAAAAATAATTGTGATTTTAAGGCATTTTAAAAATGTAAAATTACTTTTTTGTCAAGTGGTGACAATATTTATAGTTTTATTGCTATTTTTGCAGACAGAAACAAATTACTAACTGTAAAATTTACAACAATGGTTAATTACAAAGATTTAGGTCTGGTTAACACTAGAGATATGTTTGCCAGAGCAATCAAGGGTGGATACGCTATCCCGGCTTTCAACTTCAACAATATGGAACAGATGCAGGCTATCATCAAGGCTGCAGTTGAAACAAAATCTCCGGTTATTCTTCAGGTTTCTAAAGGTGCTCGTCAGTATGCTAACGCTACTTTGTTGCGTTACATGGCTCAGGGTGCTGTAGAATACGCTAAAGAATTGGGTTGCGAACATCCTGAAATCGTTCTTCACTTGGACCACGGAGATACATTCGAAACTTGCAAGAGCTGTATCGACTCAGGTTTCTCTTCAGTAATGATCGACGGTTCTCACTTGCCTTACGAAGAAAACGTAGCTTTGACTAAGAAAGTTGTTGAATACGCTCATCAGTTCGATGTAACTGTAGAAGGTGAACTTGGTGTATTGGCTGGTGTTGAAGATGAAGTTTGTGCAGAACACCACACTTATACTAACCCTGAAGAAGTTATCGACTTCGCTACTCGTACAGGTTGCGATTCATTGGCTATTTCAATCGGTACTTCTCACGGTGCTTACAAATTCAAACCAGAACAGTGCCACGTTGATCCGGCTACTGGTCGTTTGGTTCCTCCTCCTTTGGCATTCGAAGTATTGGATGCTGTAATGGAAAAACTTCCGGGATTCCCTATCGTTCTTCACGGATCTTCTTCTGTTCCTCAGGACGAAGTTGATACTATCAATAAATATGGTGGTAAATTGGAAGCTGCTATCGGTATTCCTGAAGAAGAATTGCGTAAGGCTGCTAAATCTGCAGTTTGCAAGATCAACATCGACTCAGACTCTCGTTTGGCTATGACTGCTGCTGTACGTAAAGTATTCGCTGAAAAACCAGCTGAATTCGACCCACGTAAATATTTGGGCCCAGCTCGTGACAACATGGAAAAATTGTACAAGCACAAAATCTTGAACGTTTTGGGTTCTGACAATAAATTGGCTAACTGCTAATTTAAATTGATATAGACTTTATACATCTATATTATAAATATGGAAAGAGTTGCTCTTTATAAAGGGCAACTCTTTTTTTTAAGATTGTTTTGATATTAGATGCTGCTTAGGGATAAAGAAACATTTTACAGTGTTCCTTTTGTTTGCTGAATTTATTCCTGTAAAAGGTGAAAGGGTCTGTATTCAATACTTACAAAACTTAAAATCCCGATAAACTAATGAAAAGTTTATCGGGCTTTTGAGTGTGTTAAAAATCGATTATCTTGTTGCTAAAAACAATGAACCGTTCTGGGCACGTAAAGTAGATACTCCCATTAAGTCGGGGCTTACTGTTGTTGGAGTACCATCTTTCTGTTTGAAAGTGATAGTACCATCTTCGTTCATGGTAATCAATTCGAAGCTTTCTCCTTCTGCAACAGCATTCCATGTGCGGTTTTCCGGATTGTATACCAAGTCGAGCTGTTTATCTTCTTCTCCTTTTTTAGTAATGGTATAGCCATCTGCGTTGGTACGTACTAAATATTCTCCATTTTCGCCTTTTACGGTCTTAATTGAACCGACTTCTGCTACAGGGTTAGAACCTGACCAAAATTCAATAGAGTTCAATACCAAAACGTCTGCCAGATAAGCAACTTCATATACAGGTACTACATGAAATGCCAAAAATACTATTTCATTTACAAATTTGTTGCCAAGACCTTGGTTCCAATCTTTCAAGTTACTCCATAAGCCAAATGAGCCGATACAAGATGAGAATAACAGGCTGCCGCTTAATATTGAGCAAATGAGCATCATTTTAGTCTTTCTCATGGTTTTAAAATTTAAAGTTTAATATAGTGTTGTCTAATCTCTCTAATATTACAAAGATAGAACTTATTTTGTTTTTTGGAATAAAAACGCGCAAAAAAATGTATCTTTGCCGCACTTTGTAAGATAAAATATTAAAATTAATAAATAAAGTAAATGGAAGTACAGAATCAAGGAAGACTGAATGACTCTCGTGCAATGCGCTGGGGGGCATTGGCAATTGTTGCTTTCACAATGATGGCAGCGTATTACGTGAATGATGTAGTAGCACCATTAAAAACCATGCTGGAAGCTGATTTGGGATGGAATAGTAGTGAATTTGGGCTTTTTACTGGAGCGTATAGCTTTTTGAATGTATTTTTCCTGATGTTGATTTGGGGTGGTTTGATTTTGGACCGCTTTGGAATTCGTTTTACAGGAAAGCTGGCTACCATTTTAATGGTATTAGGTACGGGCTTGGAATATTATGCGATGACAGGTATGGCCGATGCCACTGGTACCATTATGGGATATAAGGAAAGTGTATTTGTTGCTTCTGCCGGATATTCTATTTTTGGTGTAGGAGCTGAAGTGGCAGGTATTACGGTGACAAAGATGATTGCCAAATGGTTCCGTGGTAAGGAAATGGCAACAGCCATGGGAGTACAGGTTGCTTTGGCGCGTGTCGGTTCACAAGCGGCTTATGCTGTAGCTATTCCGATGGCGAGAGCTTATGAAATTACTACACCGGTGTTGCTGGGGTTGATTTGTTTGGTTGGCGGTTTGATAGCCTTTTTTGCTTTTTCTGTATTGGATAAGAAATTGGACCGTCAGATTGAGGCTGAAGTAAACAATGAATCGGAAGAAAAGTTCTCATTCAAGGATGTAAAATATATTCTGTCGAATCCGGGATTTTGGCTGATTGCTTTATTGTGCGTATTATTTTACTCTTGTGTATTCCCATTTCAGAAGTTTGCATCAGAACTGATGATCAGTAAATATGGTATTGATGAGAGTGTGGCTGGTTTCTTTGCCGGATTACCTGCATTGGGTGCTTTGTTCTTGACTCCGGTTTTTGGTGGAATGGTAGATAAGAAAGGAAAAGCGGCTTCTATTATGATGCTGGGAGCAGCTATGTTGATTGGAGTTCACTTTATCTATTCATTACCCTTCATCACAAATTCATTCATTGCCATTGTGCTGATGATTGTTTTGGGTATTGCTTTCTCACTGGTACCTTCTGCCATGTGGCCTTCGGTGGCAAAGATTTTCCCTGCACATCAACTCGGAACGGCTTATGCATTGATTTTCTTTATTCAGAATATCGGATTGTGGGGAATACCTACTTTGATTGGTGCGGTATTGAACAATTATTGTGTAATAGGAAAAGTGGATGGTGCTAATCTATATGATTATACTTTGCCTATGTGTATCTTTACAGGTATTGCAGTATTGTCATTGTTGGTTGCATTTGCATTGAAAATTGCAGATAAAAAATTCGGTTATAAATTGGAGGAAGCCAATATTCAGAAGTAATTATTGGGCCTTTATCATACAATAAAATACCCGGGAAGTCATCTATGAATGATATCCCGGGTATTTTATTGTATGATAAAGCTATATACTTAGTCTTTGTCTATTTTAACTATTGCTCCAGTTTGCGGGCTGAATATTACTTTGGTGTTTATTTTTTTGTTGAATAACCCGTCAACTAGTACTTCGGTATTTCCGAACTGAGTGATTGGAAGCTCTTGTTTAAAATATTCTTTTCCTTTATAGCTTACAGTCACATTGCCTTTTCCTGGAATGTTGTAGATAGCTCCTTCTATTTTCTTTTTCTTTTTTTCTTCTTCGGGAAGAAGTGTAGGCAGAGCATTAGTTGAATTTACGCTGAGGTAAATTGGTTCACCGGCAAGATCTTCTGCGGGAAGGACTCCCAGTAGATTGGAAAATCGGAGTACAATGCGATCTTTCAAGTTGTTTTCAGGAATAACCCATGCTGTGAAAACTTTATCTTCCCGGTTTTTATATCCGCTGAACATTTCGGTCATTGCCTTCTCTTGCTTATCGAGGTTGTCGATGATTAATTTGAGGGAAGCTCCGTCTTTGGGCATATTATCTGCTTGTCCGCGTAGTATTAGGTTTTTGCTTTCCCGTATGTTGTAAATTTCTCTGGCTGTAAGTTCTGCCATTTTTGCGGTAGAACCGGCCATCAGAATTTCTTCTGTCATGTATTTTCGTGCATTTTCATGTACTTGCGGCTTTTCTAATACATATTCGGCAAAGACTGGTTCTTGGGGAGATGTAGTATTGATTGCTTTGATGATACCATTTTCAGTCAGTTCTACATTCGAGGCTACACTTTTGTCCTTTAGTTTGATAATGTATGCTTTTGTGGAATCTGGAATTCCTACAGAGCGGACATCAATCGTTTTCAGTTCCCAGTGGGTTTCTGGCTGTGAGGTGACGTTGCTCAACCGCAGGTAACGGTTGGCATATTGGCACAGGTCTCCTGGCTGGTAAGTGACTTTTGTGGCAATTAAGTTGACCTGCAGTACGGTTTTGGGAAGGAAATACACGATTCCTTCATCACTTGCCGGAGTATATGCACTTACATCTTGAGCGCTTGCTGCAGTACATGCTAACAGTCCGAGTGCAATCAGTCCTTTCTTCATCATAAATGTTATTTAGTTTTTGTTATTATTTTCCATGCTTCGGGCAATGCGTCGATAATGTCGTTTGCCGTCATACTTATTTCTCCCATGCGTTGACTGGCAATATCTCCGGCTAACCCATGGATATATGTACCCAGTTTACAGCTTTCTTCTTGAGTATATCCTTGTGCCAACAGGGCAGTCAGAATACCGGTTAATACGTCACCGCTACCTCCTGTAGCCATACCTGGATTTCCTGTTGGATTGAAGAAACAGTTTCCATCAGGAGTGATGACTGTGCTCCATGCTCCTTTTAAAATAATATAGCATTGCAGATAGTTTGCTAGTTCTTTGGCTTTTGAAAGTCGCTCGTAACTGTTGCTGCAACGTCCGACAATTCGTTCCAGTTCTTTCACATGTGGAGTAAGAATACTTCGTTTGGGTATCTTGTTCAGATGATTTCTGTGCGTACCGAAAATGTTTAAGGCATCTGCATCGAGTATTAAGGGGATATAGCAGTTCTTAATTTGCTCAAGGGTAGCTAACGCGGTATCTTCCTCTTGTCCTAAACCGGGGCCAATTGCGATTGCCTGATAACTGTCTATATCTACGGGTTCTGCAAAATAATGTTCATGAATATCATCTTGTACAAGTGCTTCGGGCACGCAGGTTTGTATAAGATTATGGTTGCATACAGGGGCATGTACAGTGAGTAGACCTGCTCCAGAGCGAAGACAAGCTTTGGCCGCAAGAATAGATGCTCCTGCCATACCGTACGATCCGGCTATCAACAGCGCATGTCCGAAATTGCCTTTATGGGCAAATCGGCTACGTGGTTTTATTAGTGTTGTTACGTCTTGAGGTTCGGTAATAAGGTAAGGAGTCTGAGCTTCTTCGATGAATGTCTGGCTGATTCCTATGTCAAGTAATTCCCATTCTCCGACAAACTCTTCGTTTTCGGCGAAAAGGAAAGATAGTTTCGGCAATTGAATACTCAAGGTTAAATCTGCCTGAATAATATTCTGGCGGATGTTGTATGAGTTGTCCTCTCCCATAAGTCCGGAAGGTATGTCGATAGATACAACGGTAGAGGGAGCCGCATTGATGTATTTTACGACTGCTGCAAATCCTCCACTCAACGGTTTGTTCAGACCGGAACCAAACAGACCGTCGATGACTATGTCGTGTTCTGTCAATTTCGGTGGATCAAACTGTGTACTGACTTCTGTATATTTTTGAAAACCACATTCTGCCAAACGTAGAACATTGGTATGACATTCTTCCGATAAAGATCCTTTAATGTTGAATAGATAGACTTCTACGTCATAGTTCTTTTGGAATAACATGCGTGCAACTGCTACGGCATCGCCTCCATTGTTTCCGGCTCCGGCGAAAACCACTATTCTGTGTGATTTATCCCATCGCTTACAGATAGCTTCGGTTATAAGTGTAGCCGCTTTTTCCATCAAATCGATGGAAGATATTGATTCGTGAGCGATTGTATATGTATCCGCTTCTTTTTGTTGTGTGCAACTTAGAATTTTCATCATTATTTCAATAACTATTTGTCCGTAAAAGTACGAAAAAGCCTTGAAACGTGTATACATTCGTTTAAAAATATCCTTAAATAGTCAATCTGAAATATAGGAGGTTGGAGATAATTTCATACCTTTGTGGCAATTTTAATGTATATCATCATGGAAACTATTCAGATTAAAGACAAACGATTTAAGACATTTATCTCAGAAGAACAGATTTTGAAGGAAGTTGCTCGTGTAGCAGATGAAATTAATCGAGATTTAGCAGATGCAAATCCGTTGTTTGTCAGTGTGCTGAATGGATCTTTTATGTTTACGTCCGATTTGATGAAACATCTTACAATCCCTTGTGAAATTTCATTTGTCAAGTTGGCTTCTTATCAAGGTACCTGTACTTCGGGATGTGTAAAAGAATTGGTTGGATTGAACAATGATATTACAGGAAGAACCGTTGTTATCGTAGAGGATATTGTAGATACGGGACTTACTATGGAACGTTTGCTGGAAACATTGAAAGCTAAGAATCCGAAAGACGTTCGTATCGCTTCTTTATTAGTGAAGCCGGATAAACTGAAGGTTGATTTGCATATCGATTATGTGGCAATGAATATTCCGAATGATTTTATTGTAGGATACGGACTGGATTACGACGGACTTGGACGTAATTATCGTGATATTTATACAGTAATAGAAGACTAATTAATCATTAATAATAATTTAGAAGAAAATGTTGAACATTGTAATTTTCGGTGCGCCGGGATCTGGTAAAGGTACTCAGAGCGCTCGTATTGTAGAAAAATATGGCTTGAACCATATTTCAACAGGTGATGTGTTGCGTGCAGAAATCAAGAATGGAACTGAACTGGGTAAAACTGCTAAAGGTTATATCGATAATGGTCAGTTGATTCCTGATGCATTGATGATTGATATCTTGGCAAGTGTATTTGATAGCTTCAAAGATAGCAAAGGTGTTATCTTCGATGGTTTCCCACGTACAATTGCACAGGCTGATGCATTGAAGGCAATGTTGGCAGAACGCGGACAGGAAGTTTCTATCATGTTGGATTTGGAAGTTCCTGAAGATGAATTGATGACTCGTCTGATTAAGCGTGGTCAGGAATCAGGTCGTGCTGATGACAATGAAGAAACAATCAAGAAACGTCTGGTTGTTTATCATTCACAGACAGCTCCGTTGATCGACTGGTACAAAAACGATGGCAAATATTGCCACATCAATGGTTTGGGTACTATGGACGGAATTTTTGCTGACATCTGTACTGCTATTGACAAGCTTTAATTAATTTTGAAATAAGCGGATTGACGAGTTGGCAGGTAGAGATAAGGCTTGCCGGCCCGTCAATTTGTTATTCATAACTCAATATTTATAAAAGATGGCTGAATCGAATTTTGTTGATTATGTAAAAATCTACTGCCGCTCCGGAAAAGGAGGACGCGGTTCGGTGCATATGCGCCGTGAGAAATATATACCTAACGGTGGTCCCGACGGTGGCGACGGTGGTAGAGGAGGTCATGTTATTTTACGGGGTAACCGTAACTATTGGACATTACTCCATCTGAAGTACGAACGTCATGTCTTCGCTGAACATGGAGGAAATGGTTCGAAAAATAAAAGCTTCGGAAAAGACGGAGCGGATAAGGTAATTGAAGTGCCTTGTGGTACAGTGGTATACAATGCCGAAACGGGTGAATATGTATGCGATATCACTGAGCACGGACAGGAAGTTATCTTGTTGAAAGGTGGACGTGGAGGACTTGGAAACTGGCACTTCCGTACAGCTACGCGTCAGGCTCCCCGTTTTGCGCAACCGGGAGAACCGATGCAGGAAATGACAGTTATCTTGGAGTTGAAGCTGTTGGCTGATGTGGGTTTGGTGGGTTTCCCCAATGCAGGAAAATCTACTCTGCTTTCTTCTGTATCGGCTGCTCGTCCGAAAATTGCCAACTATCCGTTTACTACATTGGAACCGAATTTGGGAATTGTGTCTTATCGAGATGGTAAATCGTTTGTGATGGCCGATATCCCGGGTATCATTGAAGGGGCAAGTGAAGGAAAAGGACTTGGTTTGCGCTTCTTGCGACACATTGAACGTAACTCGTTGCTTTTGTTTATGGTTCCGGGGGATACAGATGATATCCGGAAAGAATATGAAATCTTGCTGAACGAGTTGGCTACTTTCAACCCGGAGATGCTTGATAAACAACGAGTGTTGGCTATCACAAAGTGTGATATGCTGGATGAAGAGTTGATTGAGATGCTGACTCCTACATTGCCGCAAGATGTTCCGCATGTATTTATTTCTTCCGTAGCCAATATGGGTATACAGCAGTTGAAGGATATTTTGTGGACTGAGCTTAACAAGGATAGTAATCAGTTGGAGGCTATTCGTAAAGAAGCAATTGTACATCGCCCGAAAGATATGTCAAGACTTCAGCAGGAGTTGCAGGATATGGGTGAAGATGAAGACTTTGCTTATGAATATGAAGAGGATGAAGAGGATGATGATTTTGATTACGAATACGAAGAAGTAGATTGGGAAGACGACGATACACCGCAGAAATGATGGAATTGTATACAAAGGATATGCGAATGTTGGAATACGGTTTGGCGAAATCGTATCCCGACATTTTTTTATTTTCCACAACCCGCCATGGCGGATATAGTGAAGGAAATTATGCTTCTTTCAATTGCAACGGGTATTGTGGAGATAACGAAGATCATGTGAAGCGGAATCGTGAACTGCTTTGTTCTTTATTACCAGACGCAGATGCATTAATTATTCCTCATCAGACTCATGGAGTGACCGTGAGAGTTATAGATGAGGCTTTTGTACAGTGTGATGACATACAGAAAGTTGATTTGCTTGAAGGGGTAGATGCTTTGGTTACAAATTTACCTGGGCAATGTCTTTGTGTGTCTACAGCCGACTGTATCCCCGTGTTGTGCTACGATACGCGTCATCATGCAGTAGCAGCTATTCATGCTGGATGGAGAGGGACGCTTGGGAGAATCGTATGCCATACTATTCAGACTATGAGAGAGTGCTACGGTACAAAAGGAGAGGATGTAGTGGCTTGTATAGGCCCTGGTATTTCGTTGGATGCTTTTGAGGTCGGGGATGAAGTTTATCAGGCTTTTGAACAAGCCGGCTTTCAGATGCAAGCTATTTCTTGTCGTAAGGAAAAGTGGCACATTGATTTGTGGGAAGCCAATCGTTTGCAGCTGATTTCAGAAGGTGTGCCTTCATCCGCTATTGAGTTAGCGGGTATTTGTACCTATTCCCAATATGAACATTTTTTCTCGGCTCGTCGCCTTGGAATCCATTCCGGACGCATTTTGTCGGGTATTATGCGAATAAAAATGTAAACACCGGAGATAAATGAGGTAAAAGATTGGGCTTACATTGAGAAAATACTACTTTTGTTGTAAAATTATAAGAATAGTTCTATGTCAGATAGAAAAAGAATCATAATAGAGGTCTCGGAAGAATTGCATCAGGCTTGGCCTCAATTTCAGGGGGCTGCAGTGTTTGCCACTGTAAAAAACTCTGCTTATAGTGAAGCTCTTTGGGCTAAGATTGAAGAATTTACTACGTTGTATCGTTCTAAATATACTACGGACTCCATTAAGGAAATGCCGGCTATTCAGGCGACTCGTGCAGCTTATAAAAAGTGTGGAAAAGATCCCAGTCGCTATCGTCCTTCTTCCGAAGCATTGTGCCGTCGTATATTGAGAGGTATTCCTTTGTATCAGATTGATACATTGGTCGATTTGATTAATTTAGCTTCTATTTATAGTGGGCATTCTATTGGAGGCTTCGATTTGGATAAAATACAAGGGAATCGATTGGTCTTGGGTATTGGTAAAGCTGGTGAACCTTACGAAGGAATTGGACGCGGAGAATTGAATATTGAAGGAATGCCGGTTTATCGTGATAGCGTAGGGGGAATCGGAACGCCTACAAGTGATAATGAACGGACTAAGATAACAGAAAATACAGAACATCTTTTGGCTATTATGAATGGATATAGCGGTTCGGAAGGACTAGAGGATTCTGTAAACTATATGGTTGATTTGCTGAAAGAGTTTGCTGCAGCTATTGATATTGAAATCGTGTATTTTAAATAGGGACATTATTTTATGGATATAGAAAAAATTTTGACAGACGGGATTGTCTTTAAAGGCCGTAAACTTTCTTCTGAGAAGAAGGAAGAAAAGGTGAAGACTAAAGCGAAGAAAAAAACATATATTACTGGGCTTCATGGTTCTGGTTCGGCAAAAATGAAAGCTGAATACAGACGTCGCCGTGCAAATCGGCATAAGAATAAATAAAATTAGATGAACTAAACTTAATTATTATACGATTATGAAAAAGTTTTTAACATTGGTAGTGGTGCTGATGGCAGCGTTGTCTGTACATGCACAGGAAATGTATTTAGGTGGTGGTATTAGCTTGTGGAGAAACGATGATGCAGAACGTACATCTTTTTCTATTTCACCTGATTTTGGCTACTGTTTCAATGAAAAATGGGCTGTAGGTGCAGAACTTGTGTATTCGCACGATTATGAAGCAGGAATTCCATATGGTAGTACGCTCAATTCTTTTGCCTTAGCTCCGTATGCACGCTATTCTTTTTATGAAAATAAAATAGTACGTCTGTTTATCGACATGGGGGTAGGTGTATCTGTACTAAAACCTAAGCACCATGATGCAACTACTGGAGTAGAAGTTGGTTTGAAGCCGGGATTGGCCATTAAGCTTAACGATCATTTCAGCCTGATTTCTAAGGTAGGTTTTGCCGGATATCGTCATGATTATTTCAGAGGAGAGGATGGATTAGGCGTGGCTTTGGAAGGAGAAAATATATCTATAGGAATTGATTACGAATTTTGATTCATTTTCTTAGTATATTCAAGTTTATTGTTTATATTTGTTTTATTGAACATTAAAAACTTGAAGATATGAAGAAACTGGTTCTTATTCTGGTTTGTGCAATGTCGGCTCTGTTTGCTACTGCACAGACAAAAATCACTTGGAATGCTGAAGTGGGTATTGGAACTTCCATGTGGATGGGAGATGGCTCTGATGGTTCAAAAGCCATTTTTAACCCTCGTGTAGGGGTAGGTATTGATATCCCTTTGACTGGTTTGGTTTCATTTAAGACCGGATTGCATTGGGTCTCAAAAGGTGCAAAGATAAACTTTGATACTTCGGTGGGAGAGCAGTCTGTGGATGGAAAGTTGAAAGTTAATCAGAATTATCTTCAGGTTCCTTTGCTTGCTTCATTCCATTTGGGTACAAATAAAAATTTTGATGTAGTGCTTTCCGGTGGTTTCTATTTAGCATGTGGTGTTTCCGGCAAGCAAGAGATTAGTGCTGATGACCTTTCTATATCATGGAGTACGTTTAAGGATAGTTCTTTATCCGGCACTACTTTCTCACAAGGCTTACGCCGTTTTGATGCGGGTGTTCAAATTGGAGGAGCTTTAGATTTTACGAATTGGACAGTCGGACTGAACGGGGAGTTTGGCTTGTGTAAGATTGTTGAAAATGGACCAAGAAATTTAGGCTTTTATGCTACTGTAGGATATAAATTCTAAGTATTCGTAGATATAGAAAAAGCGGAAATTTTTCGATGTAATGTTGAAAGGTTTCCGCTTTTTTATTTTTAAGATGACATAAGGTGATTTTGCTTTGTGGGCAATCTTTTGAAATTTGAGGTTTTTAGGCTGAATTTAAGGTGTAATTTTATATGAGTTTATATAAATTTTAAGATGCTGTTGGT